>NZ_JAANNX010000130.1:0-4626 GCF_013363615.1 Streptomyces sp. CAI-85
GGATCAGCGGGCGTAGTACTCGACGACGAGCTGCTCGTCGCAGATCACCGGGATCTCCTTGCGGTTCGGCTCACGGTCCAGGCGGAACGCCAGGGCCTTGAGGTTCACCTGGAGGTAGCGCGGGGTCTCGCCCTCGGGGGCGAAGCCGCCCTCACGGGCGATGGAGAAGAGGGTCTTCTCGCGGCTGCGCTCGCGGACCATCACGACGTCGTCGGGACGGACGCGGAACGAGGGCTTGTCGACCTTCTGGCCGTTGACCTCGATGTGGCCGTGCACGACCATCTGACGGGCCTGGTAGATGGTGCGGGCGATGCCCGAACGCAGGACCAGGGCGTCGAGACGGCGCTCGAGCTCGATGATCAGGGCCTCACCGGTCTTGCCCTGGACCTTCGAGGCACGCTCGTAGGCGCGGACGAGCTGGCGCTCGGACACGTCGTACTGCGCGCGCAGACGCTGCTTCTCCAGCAGACGGACCTTGTAGTCCGAGTTCTGCTTGCGGCCGCGGCCGTGCTCACCCGGCGGGTAGGGACGGGCCTCGAAGTACTTGACGGCCTTCGGGGTCAGCGCGATGCCGAGGGCACGCGACTTCTTGACCTTGGGGCGGGACTGGTTCGCCACTGTCCTGTCTCATTTCCTTGATTCGGCTTGCCAGGGTGGTGGGAGGTCGCATCCGCAGCCGGGAAGACCCGCCGGGTCCGTTGCCGGGCCTGGTGGGCAGCCGCTTCCCTGGTCTGGGCACATACGTGCAGCACGCGAGTGGCCCACCGACCGGTCCCGGAAGTGCGGGTGGTGGTGGGCTGCCCGCGACACCGATCGACGGTGCGCGACGCTCCTGGAGCCGGTCCGGGGACCGGGGCTCCGGCTGACTGTCCCGCTCTGACGGCACGGGACTCAGCACTTCGGACGAGTCTACAGGGTGCTCAGGGCCGCTTCCGACCGAGGTGCTTCCTGGTCCACTCCACGGCGTCGGCGTACCGGGCCTCCGCGCCGTGCCGGGTGGGGGTGTAGTAGGCGCGGTCCTTGAGGGCGTCCGGCGCGTACTGCTGCTCGGCGATGCCCTCCGGCACGTCGTGCGGGTAGACGTACCCCTGCGCGTGCCCCAGTTTGGCGGCGCCCTTGTAGTGCCCGTCCCGCAGATGCGCCGGCACGGGCCCGGCCAGCCCCTTGCGTACGTCGTCCAGGGCGGCGCCGATCGCGGTCGTCGCGGCGTTGGACTTGGGGGCCAGGGCGAGGGCGATGGTGGCGTGGCTGAGGGTGAGGGCGGCCTCGGGGAAGCCGATCATGGCGACGGCCTGGGCGGCGGCGACGGCTATCGGCAGCGCGTTCGGATCGGCGAGGCCGATGTCCTCGCTGGCGGAGATCATCAGCCGGCGGGCGATGAAGCGGGGGTCCTCGCCAGCCTCGATCATGCGGGCGAGGTAGTGCAGCGCGGCGTCCACGTCGGAGCCGCGGATCGACTTGATGAGGGCGCTGGCCACGTCGTAGTGCTGGTCGCCGTCGCGGTCGTACTTCACGGCGGCGCGGTCGACCGTCTGCTCCAGGGTGGCGAGGGTGATCTCGCTCTCGTCCTGGTCGAGGGCGGCTCCGGCGGCGGCCTCCAGGGCGGTGAGGGCGCGCCGGGCGTCCCCGCCGGCGATGCGCAGCAGATGGGCCTCGGTGTCCTCGGGGAGGGTGACGGCGCCCTTGAGGCCGCGGTCGTCGGTGAGGGCCCGGCGGAGCAGTCCGCGCAGGTCGTCGTCGGTGAGGGGCTCCAGGGTCAGCAGCAGGGAGCGGGAGAGCAGCGGGGAGATGACCGAGAAGTAGGGGTTCTCGGTGGTGGCGGCGATCAGGGTGACCCAGCGGTTCTCGACGGCCGGCAGCAGGGAGTCCTGCTGGGCCTTGCTGAAGCGGTGGATCTCGTCGAGGAAGAGGACGGTCTCCTTGCCGTATCCCCCGGTGGCGCGGCGGGCGCCCTCGATGACCGCGCGGACCTCCTTGACGCCGGCGGTGATCGCGGACAGCTCCACGAACCGCTTGTTGGTCGCCTTGGAGACGACGTACGCCAGGGTCGTCTTCCCGGTGCCGGGCGGGCCCCAGAGGATCACGGAGGAGGGTCCTGCCGGGCCCTTGGCGCCCTCGCCGACCAGGCGGCGCAGGGGGGAGCCCGGCTTCAGCAGGTGCTGCTGGCCCACCACCTCGTCGAGGGTGCGCGGGCGCATCCGGACCGCCAGGGGGCTCCCCGCGGGGTCCTTCTCCTGGCGTTCTTCTGCTGCGGCGGTGAACAGGTCGGGCTCCACACGGAAACCCTAAATCACCCCACTGACAACACGGTCCGCGCTGTCAGCTCGTCCAGAAGTCCCACCAGCGGGTCAGGATCAGCATGCCGATGATGCCGATGTGCAGCACGGGCAGGACCCAGGTGAACTCGCCGAAGAAGGTCTTCAGGGCGCGGGGCGCGGGCAGGAAGCCGTTGCGGACGTTGAAGGACGTCACGTACCAGAACATGAAGATCGTGGCGACCCAGGCCAGCGAGCACCACAGGCACAGGGCGTTGATCCGGTACAGGGACTGGAACATCAGCCAGGCGCAGAAGACGACGCCGAAGAGGGTGCCCGCGTTGAAGGTGAGCCAGTACCAGCGCGGGAAGCGGGCCCCGGCGAGCAGGCTCATGCCGACGCAGATCACGATGCCGTAGGCCACCAGGCCGAGCATCGGGTTGGGGAAGCCGAAGACGGCGGCCTGCTTGGACTCCATCACGCTGCCGCAGGAGACGACGGGGTTCAGGCTGCACCCGGGGGTGAAGGTCGTGCCCGCGACCTTGGCCTCCAGCAGCTTGAACTTGTCGATCGTGATGACCCACGCGGCGAGCAGCCCGGCCGCGCCGGTGATCAGCAGCAGGATCGCGAACGCGCGGCTGCCGCCCGCCGTACCGGCCGCGGGCGCGGGGGCGTGCCCGGACCCGGACTCCGTGGAGACCGCATTGACTGTCGTCTTGCTCATCACGCCGATCCGTCGCTTGAGAGTTGGACCATCTTCGGGCAGGGCCATTGTGCCGCACGAGGGCGGTTCTCCACCGTTCGGCGGACATAAGGAGACCCCGCCGATCGCCTGTGAGCGTTCGGTTTCGGCCGACCCGTGTCCCCCGTGGGCACACCCGAGCGAAGGCGGACGGGACGGACGGCCGTGTGACGTCCGTCCCGTCCGCCTCGGCGGCCTTACGCGAGCCGCGACTCCAGCTCGGCGACGATCTCGTTCACGCCGATCGCGGTCTGCTCGCCGGACTCCAGGTCCTTGAGCTGGACGACACCCTCGGCGAGATCGCGCTCACCGGCGATCAGCGCGTAGCGGGCACCGCTGCGGTTGGCGTTCTTCATCGCGCCCTTGAGGCCCTTCGCCCCGAAGGAGAAGTCCGCCGCGACCCCGAGCCTGCGCAGTTCGGTGATCTTGGCGAACAGCAGCCGGCGCGCGTCCTCGCTGAGCGGCACCGCGAAGACGGAGGTCGCGGACGGCAGGTCCAGTTCGACGCCCTCCGCCTCCAGGGCGAGGACCGTGCGGTCCACGCCGAGGGCCCAGCCGACGGACGGCAGCGCGGGGCCGCCGATCATCTCCGACAGGCCGTCGTAGCGGCCGCCGCCGCCCACCGCGGACTGGGAGCCCAGACCGTCGTGGACGAACTCGAAGGTGGTGCGGGTGTAGTAGTCCAGGCCGCGGACCAGCTTGGGGTCGTCCTCGAAGGCGACGCCCGCCGCCGTGATCAGCTCACGGACCTCCTCGTGGTACGCCTTGCAGGCGTCGCACAGGTAGTCGCGCAGCAGCGGCGCGTCCCCGAGCTGCTTCTGCACCGACTCGCGCTTGTCGTCCAGGACGCGCAGCGGGTTGATGTCCGCGCGGCGCAGGGTGTCCTCGTCCAGGTCCAGGCCGCGCAGGAAGTCCTGGAGGGCGGCGCGGTAGACCGGCCGGCACTCCTTGTCGCCCAGGCTGTTGAGCAGGATGCGGAAGTTCCGCAGCCCCAGCGAGCGGTACGCCTGGTCGGCCAGGATGATCAGCTCGGCGTCCAGCGCCGGGTCCTCGGCACCGATCGCCTCGGCGCCGACCTGGGAGAAGTGGCGGTAACGGCCCTTCTGGGGGCGCTCGTAGCGGTAGTACGAGCCGGAGTACCAGAGCTTGACCGGCAGGTTGCCCTGCTTGTGCAGGTTGGCCTCCAGCGCGGCGCGCAGGACGGAGGCGGTGCCCTCGGGGCGCAGGGCCAGGTGGTCACCGCCCTTGGTCTGGAGCGTGTACATCTCCTTGGTCACGATGTCGGTCGACTCACCGACACCGCGCGCGAACAGCTCGACGTTCTCGAAGCCGGGCGTCTCGACGTAGCCGTAGCCGGAGTTGCGCAGCGGGGCGGAGATCGCCTCACGGACGGCGAGGTACTTGGCGGAGTCGGGCGGCAGCAGGTCGTACGTGCCCTTGGGGGCCTGAAAGGTGCTCACGGAAGGTCTCTCGTCACATTCCTCGTCGGGGAGGGGCCGTGGGGCCCGCTCCCTGGCCGGCGGCCGCCACCTGTCGCAGATACGGGTTGGCGGCGCGCTCCTGGCCGATGGTCGTCTGGGGGCCGTGGCCGGACAGCACCACGGTCGAGTCGTCGAGCGGCAGGCACAC
>NZ_JAANNX010000055.1:0-33622 GCF_013363615.1 Streptomyces sp. CAI-85
GGCCGAGGCCGGGCCGGTCCAGTCGCCGTAGCCGAGCAGGTGCAGCCGCGGCTCGCCGAGGGCACGTGTCCCGTCGGTGGGGATGTGGCCGCGCGGGCCGCGCAGGTTCAGCGGGGCGAGGTGGGCCAGTGCCGGGCGGAAGCCGGTGCACCAGACGATCGCGTCCGCGTCGCTCTGGCTGCCGTCGGCCCACCGGACACCGGCAGCGGTGAGCTGGGTGAACATCGGCTTCGCGGTCAGGAGTCCGGCGTCGCGGGCGGCGCGGACGGGCGGCACGGCCACGATGTCGCCGAGCGAAGCCACCCCACCGGTGTCGTTACGGCCGGCGTCGAGGGCGCGGCGGCGGGCGGTGGCGACATCGAACAGGGCACGGCCCTCGATGTCGTCCGGCAGGAACCGCGGCGGGCGCTGCGTCACCCACGTCACCTGGACACGGCCGTCCAGGGCGAGGTCGGCGGCGATCTGGGCGCCGGAGTTTCCGCCGCCGACCACGACGACACGCTGGTCGGCGAAGTCGGCCGGACAGCGGTAGTTCACCGTGTGCAGCTGCCGCCCAGTGAAGGTACTGCGGCCGGGCACGGCGGGCAGAAACGGCCGCGACCAGTTGCCGGTGGCGCTGATGACCGCACGGGCCCGCCAGGTGCCGGAGTCCGCTTCGACCAGGAGCCGGTCTGCGTCGCGGCGCACGGCGTCCACGCGGGTGCCGTGCTGGACGGGCAGGTCGTAGCGCTTTTCGTAGTCGGTCAGGTAGTCCACCACGTGCCCGGCGCCCGGGTACGTCTCGCCTCCTTGGGCGGGCATGAGGCGGCCGGGCAGCGAGGAGTGCGCGGCCGGGGAGAACAGGTGCAGCGAGTCCCACATGTGCTGCCAGGACCCGCCCGGCGCCGCCTCGGCGTCCAGGATCACGAAGTCGAGACCTTGGCGGCGCAGGTGGTAGCCGGCGGCGAGTCCTGCCTGGCCGCCGCCGACCACCACCACATCCGTGCGCTGGGTCACGGGGCCGTCGTCACCGCGTCGGCGGCGAACTTCCGGCGCCAGGAGAGCGCGACGTAGACCAGGCCGATGAGCACCGGTACTTCGATGAGCGGGCCGACGACGCCGGACAGGGCCTGGCCGGAGGTGACGCCGAAGGTGGCGATGGCGACCGCGATGGCCAGCTCGAAGTTGTTGCCCGCCGCGGTGAAGGCGAGGGTCGCGGTGCGGTCATAGGCCAGACCCAAGCCCTTGCCCAGGAGGAAGGTCCCGAAGAACATCACGGCGAAGTAGACCAGCAGCGGCAGCGCGATCCGGGCGACGTCCAGCGGCTGCGAGGTGATGGTCTTCCCCTGGAGGGCGAAGAGAATGACGATCGTGAACAGCAGCCCGTACAGCGCCCACGGCCCGATCCTCGGCAGGAACCGCTGCTCGTAGTCCGCGCGGCCCAGCTTCCGCTCGCCGATGCGGCGGGTCAGGAAGCCGGCCAGCAGCGGGACCCCGAGGAAGACGACGACATTCAGGGCGATGTGCCACACGGACACGTCCAGGCCCTGGCCGTCGCCAAGGCTCATCCACCGGGGCAGCAGGTCGAGGTAGAACCAGCCCAGCAGGCCGAATGCGATGACCTGGAACACCGAGTTGAGAGCGACCAGGACGGCGGCGGCCTCGCGGTCGCCGCAGGCCAGGTCGTTCCAGATGATCACCATGGCGATACAACGGGCCAGGCCCACGATGATCAGACCCGTGCGGTACTCGGGCAGGTCCGGCAGGAAGATCCACGCGAGCGCGAACATGACCGCCGGGCCGACGATCCAGTTGATGACCAGCGAGGAGGCCATCAGCTTGCGGTCGCCGGTGACGGCGTCGAGCCGGTCGTAGCGGACCTTCGCCAGCACCGGGTACATCATGATCAGCAGACCGAGCGCGATCGGCAGGGAGATCCCGCCAATCTCCACCTTCGCGAGCGCGTCGTTCAGGCCAGGGATGAGCCGCCCCAGACCGAGACCGGCGGCCATGGCGAACAGGATCCACACCGCGAGGTAACGGTCGAGGGTGGAGAGCTTTTTGACGATCGAGTCGTCCCCGGCCGCCTCAGCGCTCTGGGCGCGGGAAGCGGTGGGCTCGGTGGAGGTCACGGGCAGGCCCTCTTGTTCTCGGCGGCTGTGCGGGCGGATTCGGCGAGCGCGGCGAACTGTCCGGACAGGTCGGCCAGGACGTCGGGCTTGAGCTTGTAGTAGGTGAAGCGGCCGCACGGCTCGGTCTCCACCAGCCCGGCCTCGCGCAGCACCTTCATGTGGTTGGACAGGTTGGTCTGCTTGGCCCCGGTCTCCTCCACCAGATGCGTGGTGCACAGCGTCTCGCGCGCCAGCAGGGTCACGATCTGCAGCCGGAGCGGATCGCCCAGCGCCCGGATCACATCAGGATCGACTGAAGTCAGCATGCGCTGATACTGTCACATCACCGTTCGCTGATACCAGCGGATGTTGATGTCATGGGTGGCGTGCAGCCGCCGCGAGACGGGAGAGCCCCTCATGCCCGAGAGCCCCGGCACGAAGCCGTCCGTCCTGTTCGTCTGCGTCCATAACGCCGGCCGTTCCCAGATGGCCGCCGCCTGGCTGACCCGCCTTGCCGGGGACCGCGTCGAGGTCCGCTCCGCCGGCTCCAACCCGGGCGAGCAGGTCAACCCGGCCGCCGTCGCCGCGATGGCCGAGGTCGGCATCGACATCTCCGCCGAGGTCCCGAAGATCCTCACCGTGGACGCGGTGAAGGAGTCCGACGTGTGCATCACCATGGGCTGCGGCGACACCTGCCCTGTCTTCCCTGGCAAGCGCTACCTGGACTGGAAGTTGGACGACCCGGCCGGACAGGGCGTCGAGGCTGTCCGCCCGATCCGCGACGAGATTAAGGCCCTGGTCGAGGATCTGATCGCCGAGATCGCCCCGGCCGAGCCAGAAGCGACTGCGTAAGCGGAGTAGCCGACGTCGTCATCGCGCGCACAGCCCTGTCACTCAGGGGCCCTGCTGGCGTAGGAATACCGCAGCCCTGGAATACGTGCCTGGTACCAGCTACTGGAGCAGCTCGGCCGCGAACTCGACTCCACGCACGGCCTCCTCGACGCCCTGCGCGCCCAGGACCACGAGCACGCCAACCGCATGCACACCCTGCTCGGCCTGCTCGAACTGGAGATGTACGACGACGCCGCGGAGTTCGTGGGGGAGGTCGTCGGCGAGCACCGGGCCACCGCCGAGCAGGTGGCCGAGCGGATCGAGGACCCGCTGCTCGCCGCCCTGCTGGTCGGCAAGGCGACCGTGGCGGCCGAGCGCGGGGTCACCCTGTGGGTCTCGGACCGCACCCGGCTCCCGGACCGGCTGATCGACCCGCGCGGGCTGGTGACGGTCGTCGGCAACCTGGTGGACAACGCGCTCGACGCCGCCGCGGGCACCCCGCACGCGCGCGTGGAGGTCGAACTGCGCGCCGAGGGGCGCACGGCGATCCTGCGCGTACGGGACACCGGACCGGGCGTCCCTGCCACCGAACGTGAGCTGATCTTCACCGAGGGCTGGTCCACGAAGCGGCCGCCCGCGCACGGGAAGCGCGGCATCGGGCTCTCCCTGGTCCACCGGCTCGCCGAGCGCCAGGGCGGCAGCGCCACCGTGGGCGAGGCGGAGGGTGGCGGCGCCGAGTTCACCGTCGTCCTGCCCGAGGCTCTGACCGACCCGGGGCCGGGGGACGGCCCCGAGCCCACTCCCTGCGCCACGGGTCCGGCACCCGCCCTGGCCGCCCCGTCGCCCCGCACCGCCAAGGAGAAGTCACGATGATCCAGGTCCTGGTCGTGGACGACGACACCAGGGTCGCCCAGGTCAACGCCGCCTACGTCGAGAAGGTCCCCGGCTTCCACGTGGCCGCCGAGGCGCACGACGCGGCCGGGGCGCTGCGCCAGTTGGAGCTGTTGCCGCAGGTGGACCTGGTCCTGCTGGACCACTATCTGCCCGACGAGACGGGCCTGGAGGTCGTCCAGGAGATGCGCCGCCGCGGCCATCAGACCGACGTGATCATGGTGACGGCGGCACGGGACGTCGCCACGGTCCAGGCCGCGATGCGTCAGGGTGCCCTTCAGTACCTGGTGAAACCGTTCGCCTTCGCCGGCCTGCGCGCCAAGCTGGAGGCGTACGCCGATCTGCGCAGCACCCTGGACGGCGGCGGCGAGGCCGAACAGGCCGACGTCGACCGCATCTTCGGCGCCCTGTCCGCCTCCTCGGAACCCGGACTGCCCAAGGGCCACTCCCCCACGACCGCCGAACTGGTCCGCCAGTCCCTGATGAACGCCGAAGGCCCCCTGTCCGCCCAGGAGATCGCCGAACGGACGGGAGTGAGCCGCCAGACCGCCCAGCGCTACCTGAAACTCCTGGAACGCACCGGCCGAGCCCGCCTCACCCTGAAATACGGCGACGCGGGCCGCCCCGAACACCGCTACACCTGGGCGACCCGCCCCTGAACACCGAAGGCCGGCTGCCGTACGACGGTGGAGACGCGGGTGTGCCGCCTACACCGCTCCCGCTCCCGTCAGCGAACGCACCTCGGTCTCCGCGTGCTTGGCCTCGTCCGCGACCTCGGTGGAGGTGACGGTGCCGAGCCAGCCCGCGAGGAAGCCGAGCGGGATCGAGACCAGGCCCGGGTTCTGGAGCGGGAAGTACTGGATGTCCACGCCGGGGAAGAGCGATTCCGGGCTGCCCGACACCACCGGCGACAGCACGACGAGCAGCAGAGCCGGCACCAGCCCGCCGTACACCGCCCACACGGCGCCCCGGGTCGTGAAGCCCCGCCAGAACAGCGAGTACAGCAGGACCGGCAGATTCGCGGACGCCGCGACCGCGAACGCGAGCCCCACCAGGAAGGCCACGTTGAGATCGCGGGCCAGCAGGCCGAGGGCGATCGCGACGACACCGATCCCGACGGCGGCCGCCCGCGCCACCGCCACCTCGCTGCGCGGCTTCGCGCCCCGGCGGCGCAGCGAGGCGTACAGGTCGTGCGCCACCGAGGCCGAGGAGGCGAGGGTGATGCCGGCGACGACCGCGAGGATCGTGGCGAAGGCGACGGCCGCCACGACCGCGAACAGCACCGTGCCCCCGGTGGAGTCGGCGCCACCGCCCAGGTCCAGAGCGAGCAACGGCACCGCCGTGTTCCCCGCCGCGTTGGAGCCCCGCACGGCGTCGGTGCCGACGATGGCCGCCGCCCCGAAGCCGAGGACGATCGTCATCAGGTAGAAGCCGCCGATGAGCCCGATCGACCAGACGACGGACCGACGTGCCGCCCGGGCCGTCGGCACGGTGTAGAAGCGCGACAGGATGTGCGGGAGTCCCGCCGTGCCCAGCACCAGCGCCAGTCCCAGGCTCATGAAGTCGAAACGCGCCGTCCAGTCCCCGCCGTACTTCAGCCCCGGTGCCAGGAACGCCGTCCCGTGCCCGCTGCGCTCCGCCGCCGTCAGCAGCAGCCGGTCGAAGTCACCGTGGAAGCGCACCAGGACGAGCACCGTGAGCACGATCGTGCCGGCGAGCAGCAGCACCGCCTTGACGATCTGGATCCATGTGGTGGCCCGCATCCCTCCCAACGACACGTAGATCACCATGAGCGCGCCGACCCCGATGACCGCCCACACCTGGGCCGCGGCGCTCGTGTTCCCGAGGAGCAGCGCGACCAGGCTGCCCGCCCCGACCATCTGCGCCACCAGATAGAGAACGGACACGGTGACCGAGGAAGTTCCCGCCGCGATCCGCACGGGCCGTTCCCTCATCCGCGCGGCGACCACGTCGGCGAGCGTGAACCGCCCGCAGTTGCGGACCAGTTCGGCGACGAGGAACAGCACCACCAGCCAGGCCACCAGAAAGCCGACCGAGTACAGCAGCCCGTCGTAGCCGTAGAGGGCGATGAGCCCGGAGATCCCGAGGAAAGAGGCGGCCGACATGTAGTCGCCCGCGATGGCAAAACCATTCTCCATCGGCGAGAACAACCGCCCGCCGGCGTAGAACTCCTCCTCCGAACCCTGCCGTTGCCGGCTCACCCATGTCGTGATCCCCAAGGTGACCGCGACGAAGGCACTGAACAGCAGTAACGCGAGCGTCTGGTGGTCGCCGGTCACAGAACGCCGCCTCTCGCGCCCCGCGTCAACTCCTGTGTGTCCCAGCGAAGTTCCAGCGCGGCACGGTCCCGTCGCAGCCGAGCGTGCCGGGCGTAGGCCCAGGTGAGCAGGAACGTGCTGAGGAACTGTCCGAGCCCCGCGAGCAATGCCACGTTCACCGCGCCGGCCACGGGTCGCGCCATGAATCCCGGCGCCGCCGTCGCGGTCACGACGTACCCGACGTACCAGAGGAAGAACCCGGCGACCGCCGGTCCCACGAACCTCCGGTACCGGCTGCGCACTTCCTGGAAGGCCGCGCTGCGCTGCACCTCCAGGTAGACCTGGGCCGCCGCCACGGCCCCGTCCTCCCGCTCCTTGCGCGCCGCCGGGACCTCGGCCGTGGGCGCCCTTCCGGTGCCCGGCTCGCCCCAGCCCGACGCGAGCGCGTCGTACCACGGGTCTTCGTAGCGCACCCCTGTCGGCGCGTCGACGAACGCCGAACCCTGGCCCTGATGGTGGTCACCCGGTCTCTCGGGACCGTCCCCGTCGCCGTGGGAACGACCGTTGCTTGACTGCATGCCCAAGGATGGACAGAACGGGAAGATCCCCGACTCTTCTTCCCTGCACACTTCACCCCATCAGGTGACCCAACCGACCATTCACCCCGCCGGAGGCCGTACCAACCCCTTTCTGTACGCGTAACGCACCGCCTGCGCCCGGTCCTTGATCCCGATCTTGGCGAACATGTTGTTGATGTGGGTCTTCACCGTCGCCGTGGACACATGCAGCCTCCGCCCGATCTCCTGGTTGCTGAGCCCTTCGGCGATCAGCAACAGCACCTCCGTCTCTCGTGTGGTCAGCCCGTCCGGCGGCTCCGCGGGGTGCGCCGGTTCCGGCTCGGGCGCCGAAAGCCGCTCCAGCAACCGCCGTTGGACGCTCGGTGAGAGCCCCGCGTCCCCGGACAGGACGCTCTGCACGGCCCGCACGATCTCGTCCCCGCCCGCGTCCTTGGTCAGATAGCCCCGGGCGCCCGCCTTCAGCGCCGGGAACAGGGACTCGTCGTCGGCGAACGTCGTGAGCACCACCACCTGTGTCCCGGGGTGCTCGGCCCGGATGCGCCGGGTGGCCTCGACTCCGTCGCAGCGGGGCATGCGCAGGTCCATCAGCACCACGTCCGGGGCAAGTTCGGCGACCAGCTTCACCGCCTCGTCCCCGTCTCCCGCGGCGCCCACGACCTCGACCCCCGGCAGCAGTCCGAGCAGCATCACGATGCCCTCCCGAACGACGGTCTGGTCGTCCGCCACCACGACCCTGGCCGGCCTGTCGTCCGTCTCCCGTGTCATACCGGCACCCTCAGCGTCACCACGAACCCTTCCTCACCCGGTCCCGCGTCGAGCGACCCGCCCAGCAGCTCCGCACGCTCGCGCATACCCAGCAGACCGTACCCGCCACCGACCTGCGCGAGTTCGCCCGGCGAGCCACCCGAGTCCCGTACGTCCAGGGTCACTTCACGGGCTTCGTACGCCAACCGCACGCAGACCTTCGCCCCGGGCGCGTGCTTGCGGGCGTTCGTCAGTGCCTCCTGCGCGACCCGCCGCACGGTCTGCGACGCCTCGGCCGGCAGCGGTCTTCGCTCGCCCTCGACGGTGATCTCGGCTCCGTCGGCCTGACGCACCAGGCCGGTCAGGAACTCCTCCAGCGGGGTCAGGTCGCCCCTCAGCGCGGAGAGCGCCTGCCGGGTCTCGTCCAGCCCGTCACGGGCCATCCCGCGGGCCGCCACCACCCGTTCGAGGATCTGCGCCCGGTCCGCGCCCCGCTCGATCAGCAGCCGGGCGGCCTCCAGGTGCACGAGCTGCGCCGAGAGACTGTGTGCCAGCACATCGTGGATCTCCCGGGCGATACGGGCCCGCTCGGCCAGCGCCGCCGACTCGGCCTCGGCCGCTCTGGCCGCCCGCTCCTGAGCGAGCAGCCGCTGGGCACTCCCGCGCGCCTCGGCGTCCAGTCGCAGCGCGTAACCGGCGAGGGCCATGCCTCCGATGATGACGGCGGTGGTCGGCCAGGCGTCCCCGTCGGCCACGGCGAAGGCAGCGAACGCGGCCGAGGCCATGGGCAGACCTGCCGCGAGCGGAAGTCTCTCCAGCGCGGCGATGGCGCACCCGCACCACAGGACGACAGCCGGTGAACGGAGGCCCACCGTCTGGAGGGCGGCCGCGAGCCCCAGCAGGAGGGTGCTGAGCCCGAGGGAGGGCCACAGCCGGTGCTGAAGCGTGGTCCGGAACAACGCCCAGGCCAGTCCGCCGGCCACCAGCACCCCGACGCCCCCGGCGACCGCGGCCCCTCCATGGATCCGTCTGTCGTGGAAGGCGCTCCACAACAGGGCGCCGAGCACCAGCAGCCGCACGGCCCAGGCCAGCAGCCGTCTGGCTCCCGAGATCCCCTGGCGGCCCAGCGCCTCGCGCGAGGGCCAGCGTGTCCACACGTTCTCCGTCACACGGGCTCCTTCCACGCGGGCCGGGGCAGGCGGTCTCGGTACGCCGGACCGTGCGCGCAAGCGCCGTGCAGCTCGCTCGCCCGCCACATCAGGATCCCGGAGCGGACCAGCAGGGTGGAAGCGAGGGCAAGGAGCAGGGCGGAGCTGTTCTGGTGGACGCCCACCAGTGCGGCCAGGCCGAAGAGACCCACGCGCAGTCCGATGCCGGTGATCCAGACGATCACGCTCGCCTTGGTGCTCTTGCTCCACATCGCGCCGTCCGGCTCCACCCATATGCGGGTGGTCCAGGCCCAGCCGGCTCCCATGGCCACGCCCACGATCAGCTCGGCCCCGAGCACCAGGGCCGACGCGAGGTGATGGTGTGCGCCGAGAAGACCGGGCTCGCGCAGAGCCACGACGGCCAGGACACCGGGCAGGACCCACCATCGCCGGTCCGTGTCCACACGGCTCGCACGAAACTGCCGCACGATCACCAGCACGGCCACGGCCGCGATCAACAGCGCGTCGACAAGCCCGGACATCACAGCCTCCGTCAGCGGGAAGGGGAAGCCGACAGCGAGCGCTGCCGACGCCTTCGACGCTACGGAATCCCGCAGGCCAGGAGATCGGAACCAGGGTGGATCAAGGGTGGAACTCGACCTGCCTGTTCTCTCCACCCACGGGTGGAGAGCAGGGCTCGTGCGCCCTGGCACCGGTCAGCCGTCAGGCCCGGCCCGAGCACAGACCTCGTGTCCGGACCGGGCCACACCTCTCACGGCCGAGCGCAGCGCCTACGCATCGATGCGCGACCGGTCCAGCGTCGCCGCCGAGCTGGAGATGAACTCCTTCCGAGGAGCCACGTCGTTACCCATGAGCAGATCGAACACCTGCTCGGCCGCTTCGAGGTCGGAGAGGTTGATCCGGCGCAGGGTGCGGTGGCGCGGGTCCATCGTCGTCTCCGCGAGCTGGTCGGCGTCCATCTCACCGAGGCCCTTGTAGCGCTGGATGGAGTCCTTGTACCGGACGCCCTTGGTCTGGAACTCCATGAGCTTGTCGCGCAGCTCACGGTCCGAGTACGTGTAGACGTACTTGTCCTGGCCCCGCTTCGGCTGGACCAGCTCGATGCGGTGCAGCGGCGGCACCGCGGCGAACACCCGGCCGGCCTCGACCATGGGCCGCATGTAGCGCTGGAACAGGGTCAGCAGCAGGCACCGGATGTGGGAGCCGTCCACATCGGCGTCGGTCATCATGATGATCTTGCCGTAGCGGGCGGCGTCGATGTCGAAGGTGCGCCCGGAGCCGGCCCCTATGACCTGGATGATCGCCCCGCACTCGGCGTTCTTCAGCATGTCGGTGACGGACGACTTCTGGACGTTGAGGATCTTGCCGCGGATCGGCAGCAGCGCCTGGAACTCGGAGTTCCGGGCGAGCTTCGCCGTACCGAGCGCGGAGTCCCCCTCGACGATGAACAGCTCGCTGCGGTCGACGTCGTCACTGCGGCAGTCGGCGAGCTTGGCGGGCAGGGAGGAGGACTCCAGGGCCGTCTTGCGGCGCTGCGCGTCCTTGTGCTGGCGGGCGGCGATACGCGTGCGTGCCGCGGCGACCGCCTTCTCCATGACGACCCGCGCCTGGGCGGCGGCGTCCCGCTTGGTGGATGTCAGGAACGCCTTGAGCTCCTTGGAGATCACGGTGTTCACGATGCGACGGGCCGCCGAGGTGCCGAGCACCTCCTTGGTCTGGCCCTCGAACTGCGGCTCGGCCAGCCGGACGGTGACGACGGCGGTCAGACCCTCCAGGGCGTCGTCCTTGACGATGTCGTCCTCGGCGACGCGCAGGAGCTTCTTGGCGCGCAGCACCTCGTTCATGGTGCTGGCGACGGCCGTCTCGAAGCCGGCGACGTGGGTGCCGCCCTTGGGGGTGGCGATGATGTTGACGAAGGACTTCAGGGTCGTGTCGTACCCCGTGCCCCAGCGCATCGCGACATCGACCTCGAGTTCGCGGGTGACCTGGGTGGGGGTCATCTGGCCGTGCTCGTCGAGGACCGGGACGGTCTCCCGGAAGGTGCCCTGTCCGGTGAAGCGGAGGACGTCGCACACGGCCTTGTCGGTGGCCAGGTACTCGCAGAACTCGCTGATGCCGCCGTCGAAGCGGAACGACTCCTCGCCCTTGCTGCCGCCGTCGCCCAGGCCGTACTCGTCGCGGACGACGATGGTCAGGCCCGGCACCAGGAAGGCGGTCTGGCGGGCGCGCTGGTGGAGGTTCTCCAGCGAGAGCTTGGCGTCCTTGAGGAAGATCTGCCGGTCGGCCCAGTACCGCACACGCGTGCCGGTGCGGGCCCTGGCGATCTTCTTGGCCTTGCGCAGCCCGCTCCCGGACTCGAACTTGGCGTCGGGGCCGTCGGCGCCGAAGGCCCCGGGGACACCGCGGCGGAAGCTGATCGCGTGTGTGTGGCCACCGCGGTCCACCTCGACGTCGAGCCGGGCGGACAGGGCGTTCACGACGGAGGCACCGACGCCGTGCAGACCGCCGGAGGCGGCGTAGGAGCCGCCGCCGAACTTGCCGCCGGCGTGCAGCTTGGTCATGACGACCTCGACGCCGGAGAGTCCGGTCTTGGGTTCGACGTCGACCGGGATGCCCCGGCCGTTGTCCCGCACCTCGACCGAGGCGTCGTCGTGCAGGATCACCTCGATGTGGTCGCAGTAGCCCCCGAGGGCCTCGTCGACCGAGTTGTCGATGATCTCCCACAGGCAGTGCATCAGACCGCGGCTGTCGGTCGACCCGATGTACATGCCCGGACGCTTCCGCACGGCCTCGAGCCCCTCGAGGACGAGCAGGTGCCGCGCGGTGTAGTTGGAACCGTCCCGGTCTGCTCCTGCCAGCAGAGCTGTGGACGGCACGGACGTTTCGGCGGTCACGCGGTTCGCTCCTCGCTGAATTTCAGGTGGGGCCCTTCTGGGTAAGGGCACGGCGTCATTCGCCGCCAAGAGGGTACCGATGCCTGGTAGAGCCGTTGTCACGCCACCCTCGTGTGTGACTCACCCTAGTCCAGAGTCGCATGCATGTTCGATCCCTCAATGGGGTGAAGTACATATCACGTTCCCTTCGAGGCATGAACCATTTAGGCTCCGGGCACGTCCTCATGAACAAACCGGCAACCCAGCCGGAAGGACCGGACCATGACCGACAGCGCGAAACCGTAAGACACAAAGACACGCAATACGGCACATTCGCCGCCAAACCGGCAGCAGACGGCCACCTCGAAGATTTTTTTCGAGGAGAAGCCACGAGCGGGAACGTTTTGGGGCTGGTTGGATGTTGACCCTGGTACGACAGCTCGTCGAGCTAGAGAAGAGGCGACGTGACTACTGTTCTGACCCCCGCGAGCCCGCTGACGGCCGCTGACCGCTGCGACCGCTGCGGCGCCCAGGCGTACGTGCGCGTCGTCCTGCTCAGCGGCGGAGAACTGCTCTTCTGCGCCCACCACGGCCGCAAGTTCGAGCCGGAGCTCAAGAAGATCGCCGCTGAAATACAGGACGAGACGGAGCGGCTGACGACCGTTCCTGCATCCGCCTCCGAAGAAGAGCGCTGATCCCTCGCGTCCACGACGAGCGAAAGCCGGCACAGGCCGGTGCGTGGCGGCGGCCCCTGGAAACAGGGGCCGCCGCCCGTTTTCATACCGCGATACGGCATCCCCGCCCCAGGACGGAGAAGCACCCAGCTCCCGTCAGGACGTCGTGGCGGCGTCTGAAGGGGTCGCGAGGGCGCCCGGAGGTGTGGCGCCGGGCCCGAGCACCCGTACGACGTCCGAGACGCGCGTATAGACGCCTGGGCTCCCCGCACGGCCGCAACCGCTGCCCCACGACACCAGACCGATGAGCCGGCCCTGAGCGACCAGCGGTCCGCCGCTGTCCCCCTGGCAGGCGTCGCGGCCGCCCTGCGGCTCGCCGGCGCACACCATGCTCGACGCCAGATAGGTGCCGTCGGGCGAGGCCGGATAGGCCCGCTCGCAGCGCTCGTCCTCCAGCACATGCACCCGGGCCGCCCGCAGGCTGTGGGCGTAGGCGCCGAACCCGGTGGTGTCCCCCCATCCGTAGACGACGGCCTCGGTACCGGGCGCGTACGCGGGATCACCCTCGGCGGCCAGAGCGATGGCCGCCGTCCGCGGCAGAGATTCGGCAAGCGTCAGTACGGCGAAGTCGCCCGCGTTGCTGGCACTGTCGTAGTCCGGATTCACCCAGGTGCCGCTCACGCGGATCTCCCTGCCGTGGTCCGTGTACAGATCCGTGCGCTCCGCGATGACCTTCAGGTCGCGCACCTGGTCCGGCGGCGCCCCGAGGGCGTCCAGGCTCAGGCAGTGGGCGGCCGTGAGCACGGTGGTCGGCCCCACCACGACCCCGCCGCAGAACTGCCCCGACCGTGTACCTCCGAACCGGTCACGGCTGGACAGCGCGACCGTCCACGGGCTGTGCGCGACATCGACGGGAAAGCCGCCCACGACGACGCCGTCGGAGGCTGCCGGGGCGGCCGACAGCAACGGTATGGCGGCCGCCGCGGCCGCGAGGATCAACGGCCGGGCCAGCGCCCGGACCAAGGGACGTCGCATGCGCGCTCCTCACCTGAAGTGATCGATGAACACCCAGAGTGATCCACTCGGCGACGCCCCGCACCCGCGCGCTCACGCCGAAGGCCCGGCTTCCCCGAGGGGAGGCCGGGCCTTCGGCGTCGTACGGCGGTGACTCGGTCGTACGGCAGTGACCTAGTCGAGGTAGTCGCGGAGCACCTGCGAACGCGACGGGTGGCGCAGCTTCGACATGGTCTTGGACTCGATCTGGCGGATCCGCTCACGCGTGACGCCGTACACCTTGCCGATCTCGTCGAGGGTCTTGGGCTGACCGTCGGTGAGACCGAACCGCATGGAGACGACGCCGGCCTCGCGCTCGGAGAGCGTGTCGAGGACGGAGTGGAGCTGCTCCTGGAGGAGCGTGAAGCTGACCGCGTCGGCGGGCACGACGGCCTCGGAGTCCTCGATGAGGTCACCGAACTCGCTGTCGCCGTCCTCGCCCAGCGGGGTGTGCAGGGAGATGGGCTCGCGGCCGTACTTCTGGACCTCGATGACCTTCTCGGGGGTCATGTCGAGTTCCTTGGCCAGCTCCTCCGGGGTGGGCTCGCGGCCCAGGTCCTGGAGCATCTGGCGCTGCACGCGCGCGAGCTTGTTGATGACCTCGACCATGTGCACCGGGATACGGATGGTGCGCGCCTGGTCGGCCATGGCGCGGGTGATCGCCTGACGGATCCACCAGGTGGCGTACGTGGAGAACTTGTAGCCCTTGGTGTAGTCGAACTTCTCGACCGCGCGGATCAGACCGAGGTTGCCCTCCTGGATGAGGTCCAGGAAGAGCATGCCGCGGCCGGTGTAGCGCTTGGCCAGGGAGACCACCAGACGGAGGTTGGCCTCCAGGAGGTGGTTCTTGGCGCGGCGCCCGTCCTCGGCGATGATCTCCAGCTCGCGCTTGAGCTTGGGGGCGAGCTTGTCGGCGTTGGCCAGCTTGTCCTCGGCGAACAGACCGGCCTCGATGCGCTTGGCGAGCTCGACCTCCTGCTCGGCGTTGAGCAGCGGGACCTTGCCGATCTGCTTGAGGTAGTCCTTGACCGGGTCGGCCGTGGCGCCGGCGGCGGCGACCTGCTGGGCCGGCGCGTCGTCCTCGTCCTCGTCGGACAGGACGAAGCCGGCGTTCTCGGTGCCCTCGGGCTCGTCGCCCTTGGGAGCCGCCTCTTCGAGGACCTCTTCCTCGACCAGCTCGGCGTCGTCCTTCTTGGCGGCGGTCTTCTTGGCCGCCGTCTTCTTCGCGGGGGCGGTGGTCTTCTTCGCGGCCGCCTTCTTGGCGGTCGTCGTCTTCTTCGCGGCCGCCTTCTTGGCGGGGGCGGTCTCTTCCTCTGTGACGTCGTCCGCAGCGGAGGCGACCGGGGCGGCCGAGGTGGTGGCGGTGGCCTTCCTCGTGGTCACCGTCTTCGCCGCCACGGTCTTGGTGGCGGTGCGCTTGGCCGGACTCTTCGCTGCGACGCTCTTTCGGGTGCGCTTGGGCTCCGCGGCACTGACCATCAGCGTCACACCCTCTTCCTCGAGGATCTGGTTGAGGCTGCGCAGTACGTTCTTCCACTGAGTGGCCGGAATCTGGTCAGCTTCGAAGGCCCGACGCACATCGTCGCCGGCGATCTGCCCCTCAGCCTTTCCCCGCTCAATGAGCGCCATGACAGAGACGGACTCGGCGATCTCCGGCGGGAGCGTACGGGATGTGCTGGCCGACACGAACAACCTCTCGGAACGTTGGAAAACGGCTTCCGGCCCCGTCCACGACGGACAGGAGCCGACCACCGACCTGGGGATGGGCCGACGGTGCGGGCGGGGGCCGGGAAGATTCACAGCGCCGTGACCGGCGTCCGTATTCCCTCCTCGACTGTCACCTCTTAGGTCATCGCGTTGTTTCCATGAGCGTTACGCCCAATCTTCGTGGCCCGAGTCACACCCCGTAAGCGATCAAAAGCAGTCAGATCATGACAAAGAAGGTCACCTGTGGCACCCGTGCGCGTTCTGCGCCTCTCGCGGCGGCCTTCTTCGCCGTCATCAGCCCTTGCTCGTTGTGCGCCGGCGCATGCGCGTCGCGCGCCCCACACCTGCCGTGCGCCCCCTGCCCGCCAGGCGCCCCCGCCTGTCACGCACCGGACCCCGCAGCCCCGGGGACGGGTTCCGCGGGGTCCGAAGGGGGCGGGCAAGCCGGCCGGGGATGACGCAGGAGGGGGAGGGCACCCCCGGGCCGTGCCGCCCAGTGGTGTGCGGTCAGTGCTCGCGCGGCGCCGGTACGACGCGCTCCACCTCGGGGTGCACGGTGAGGAGCTGCCGCATCGCCGCCTCGGCCGCACCGCCGTCGGCCGCCGCCAGGGCGTCCACGATCCTGCCGTGGTGGGCCAGGGACACCTCGGTCGGCCGGTCGCAGCCGGTGACCGGACCGCCGGAGACCTGAAGGGCCGCCGACACGATCCCGGAGAGGTGCTCCAGCATGCGGTTTCCCGAGACCTGGATGAGCAGCGCGTGGAACTCGGTGTCGGCCCGGGAGTACGTGAGCGCGTCACCCTGCGCCATCGCGTGCCCCATGATCTCGACCATGTCACCGAGCCGCTGCTGCACATCGTCCCGGCCGTGCCCGGCGGCGAGCCGGGCGGCGAGCGGTTCGAT
This sequence comes from Streptomyces sp. CAI-85, assembly GCF_013363615.1. Classification (NCBI taxonomy): domain Bacteria; kingdom Bacillati; phylum Actinomycetota; class Actinomycetes; order Kitasatosporales; family Streptomycetaceae; genus Streptomyces; species Streptomyces sp. CAI-85. The sequence goes on from NZ_JAANNX010000055.1 coordinate 15,793, forward strand.
CGTCCAGCGCAGCTCGCTCAGCTCACGTCGCTGATCGTCGCGCTGCGGACCGAAGGCGCGCCATTCGATGATGTCCGGGTCGAGAAGGTTCCAGTCGCTCACGGGACGCACGCGTGTGCCGACGTTCGGCCGGGCGCTGACCAGGCCCTTGGCCTCCAGCACGCGAAGCGACTCGCGGACGACGGTGCGGGAGACCTCGAAACGCTGGCCGATCTCCTCGGGCACCAGCGGACGGTCGGCGCCCAGGTCACCCGAAACGATCATCTGTCCGAGCTGTTGGACGAGCTGGCCGTGCAGCCCGCGGCCGCGGCTGCCCGCGGTGCGCCGGCCCACACGGCCCAGCTCGGGGTCCGCGCCTTCCCAGACGGGAACACCGACGCGGTCGACGGAGGGCGCGTCGGCGAAGGGGTAGCGGTCGAGTTCGCCCGGGCCGGCCAGACCGGAGTCGGCGGAGCGGGCGGCGGTCATCATGGTGTGCGCAAGGGTACTCACGGATCCTTTGTCGGCGTCGCCTCCAACTCCCTTGAGGTCTTTGGTGAAAAGCACACGAAAGGGTGATCGCTCACCCCGTCGCAATTGACGCCTTATCGGAAAGAAATGGGCTTTCTCCGGGGAGTTGTGCACATGCCCGGACCATATGGTTGCGGACAGTCGTCATCGGACCCTGCTGCGCAGGGTCGTGAACAGATACGCGCAGAGCAGCGTGGTCAGCGACAACGCCAGTGCCCAGCCCACGGGTTGGGCGACGAGGCGCACCGCTGCGGACAGATAGCGCTCCCCGCCGAAGGGCCACTGCACCAACAGCACTTCGCGCAGGCGCACCGAAAGTCCCGCCGCGGTCCGCACTGATGTGTTCCCGGCGGCCGCCTGTACGAGGGGTACGACGGCGACCGGAACGGCGAGCACCGCCGCCAGTCCTGCCGTGGTGGAGCGGAAGACACCCGCGGCCAGGACGCCGGCCCACGCGCAGCCGACGACCAGTCCGAACCAACTGGCGGTCAACGCAAGCCAGTCCCCGGGAACCTTCGCGAACTCCCGACCGTAGAGCAGGTAGAGCACTTCGGCGTTGCAGCCGATCGTGAGGAAGGCCAGCAGCAGCGCGGTGAACGCGGCGACGACGAGCTTGGCGGTGAGCATGCCCAGCCTCCGGGGCACGGTCCCGCGGTCCGCGGCCAGCGCGGGGTGACGGAACTCGTCCCCGAAGGCCAGCGCCCCCAGCAGCCCCGCCCCGAGCGCCGCGGGCGGCAGCGGCAACTGCGCGGGCCACGCGGCCAGCAACCGCGCCTGCGGGGTGTGCCCCACGCGCGCGAGGAGTACGGCGGTGAGGGCGGACACGACCAGGACGGCGGCCCCGGTCAGGAAGCCCGTGCTGATGCCGGCGGCGCGGCGGAGTTCGTAGCGAAGTGGACGGAGCGGGCTGGGGGCGGAGCGGACGGAGATGGGGGGCGGGAGGGCGGAAAGGGCGTCGGCGGCGCGGGGGGAGGGGAGGGAGGGCGCGGGGAGGGAGGGTGACGGGGCGGGGGTGGGAGGGGTGGTGTCGGTGCCCTCGGTCTCGGCCTCGACCCCGGTCTCAACCTCGGCTTCGGCAGGGTTGTCGAACGAGTCGTCGGTGTCGGTATCGGTGTCCGACTCGGTGCAGTCCGCCGTAGCGGATGCCTCGACGTGAGCCTCTGCCCCCACCACACCCACGGCAGCCGTCAAGACAGCGCTGCTCCCCATGTCACCTGTCTCGTCGGCGAGTTGGTGGATGAGGATGCCGTGGCGGAAAGCCGCCTCTCCTACGTCTGCGCACGTACTGCCGTACACCGAGAGCCGGTTGCCGTCCTCCTGGACGACCTCGACGGAGCAGTGCGCGGTCCGGGCCTCCTTGGTGAGCAGGGCGGCGAGGCGGGCGGCGTGCGGGCTGCGGACGGCCACGCGGGGGCGCAGCCGGGTGCGGGCGAAGTCGGCGGCGTCCTGGTCCGCGACGAGCCTGCCCTCCTTCAGGGTGACGACCTGGTCAGCCGTGCGAGCGGCCTCCTTGGGGTCCGCGGTGGTCGTCAGGACCGTGCCCCCCTGGTCCGCGTGGGCCCGCAGCATGCCGTGCAGCCAACGGTTTTCGCGCGACGAGAGCCCGTCCGCGGGGGCGTCGAGGACGAGGGTGTGCGGGTCCGCGAGCAGGGCGCAGGCGAGACCGAGACGTCGGTCCATGCCGCGGGAGAGGGTGCCGAGGCGTTCGTCGCGGAGGCTGACCAGGCCGACGACCTCCAGGACTTCGTCGGCTCGCCTGACCGGAACTCCGGTGGCCGCGCACAGCATCCGCAGATGACCGCGGACGGTGCGGGACGGGTGTCCGGGTACATCGCCCAGAAGAACGCCTACTTCACGGGAGGGGTGGGCGATGCGGTGCAGGGGGCGGCCTCTGAAGTAGGTGAGACCGCGCCCCTGTTGGAGTTCGAGCATGAGTCTCAGCACCGTGGTCTTGCCCGCGCCGGACGCGCCGAGCAGTACGGTGACGCGGCCCGCGCGTGCCTCGAAGGAGACGTCGTCGACGGCGGGCGGAAGCGCCTTGCGGGGGTTGCTGGTCAGTCCGACGGCCTGGATCACCCGAAGCAAGATAGCGCGTTATGTCCGATTTCCCCGGTCACCGCACTGCCGACGAGCCAGGCGTGATCCTCAACGGCCGTGACGGCCCCGGCTCACACCTCGGGCCGCAGCATCGGCGGGTTGAGAAGGGTCGCGCCGCCGGCACGGAAGAGTTGGGCGGGGCGGCCGCCCTGGCGTGTGGTGGTGCCGCCGGTGGGGACCAGGAAGCCCGGGGTACCCGTCACCTTGCGATGGAAGTTGCGAGGGTCCAGCGCCACGCCCCACACGGCTTCGTAGACGCGTCGCAGCTCGCCGACCGTGAACTCGGAGGGACAGAAGGCCGTCGCCAGGGACGAGTACTCGATCTTGGAGCGGGCGCGCTCCACACCGTCCGACAGGATCTGGGCGTGATCGAAGGCCAGGGGCGCGACGGGCTCGCCGTCACGGCCGTACCCGCCCTGTTGGAGCAGTTCCTCGACCGGCGCCCAGCGCGCGTTGCTGGCGTCACCGCCGGCCCGCGGCGCGGGGAGGTCCGGGGCGAGCGCGAGGTGGGCGACGCTGACGACACGCATCCGGGGGTCGCGCTTGGGATCGCCGTAGGTGGCGAGCTGTTCCAGGTGAGCGCCGTTGTCCTGGGACGGGGCGGCGGGATCGTGGGCCCGCAGCCCCGTCTCCTCGGCCAGTTCACGCGCTGCGGCCTGGGAGAGGTCCTCGTCCTCCCGTACGAAGCCGCCGGGCAGCGCCCACCGCCCCTGGAAGGGCGACTCACCCCTGCGTACCGCCAGCGCACACAGCGCATGACGACGCACGGTCAGCACGACCAGGTCCACGGTGACGGCGAAGGGCGGAAAGGCTGACGGGTCGTAGGGCATGCCGCGATCATAGTCGTCTTCCTGACGATAAACACTCCCTTCGTCGGACGCTTCGATGGCCGATCGGCACCGGTTCGGCCGGGCTGGAACCGTTCTGCCCGGCTCCCTCCCGTCAGAGGCCGACGTGCGAGGTCACACCAGGTCGGACCTGGTCACGCTCCCAATTGCAGCCCGTCGGACGCCTCCTCGACCATGGCGAGTCCGAGCCGGCTGACGCGGACCGAGAAGGGGGCGCCCGCGACGCGCAGGCCCGTGAGGACGATCTCGCCCAGGGGAGCGCTGGGGAGTGGGCGAAGGGTGACCGTGCCGGCCGGGGCATCGGGTCTGACACCGGCCGGCATGGTCAGCAGCAGCACCCCGGCGGCCGCGGCGGTGGCGGCGGGACGGCAGGCCGCCGGGTGCGGCAGAGGGACTCCGGCCTCGCCACGCTGCTCCCCCGCGTACATCTCGGGGAGGCGGTGGTCGAACGCCTCGGCCGCCGCCAGCAGGCCGCGCAGCAGCGCACCGGCCTCCTTCTCGTGACCGGTGGCGGCCATGCCCGCCACGGCGATCGCCGTCTCGTGCACGCGTACAGCGCCGTTGCGGTGGCCGAAGGGGTTGTGCCCGGCTTCGTTGGCAGCCAGGCTGCGCAGTCCCCAGCCGGAGTCCATGACCGGACTGGCGAGGAGGCGGACCAGTTGGTCGGTGCGCACCTTGTCGAGCAGTCCCGGGGCCATTTCGCCACCGCCCAGCAGACCGGTGTCGAGCAGGTGGGCCGTGGTGGCGCGGAGCTGGGGCACCGGCCGCCCGTCCGAGGTGAGAGCGGCCGCAGGCCGACCGCCACCCGGATCGTCGGTCCAGAAGTCCTGCCGGAACGCGGCCCGCAGGGCCAACGCCCACTCCCGCAACTGACCGCCACCCGGTCTGCCGCACGCGTCGAGAAGATCGGCTCCGAGGAGTGCCGCGCGGTGTGCGTGGGCCTGCGTCTCGCAGCGGACCGGTCCGCCCGGCTGCGGATCGCGCAGATAGGGGCCGTCGCCGACGGTGGCGAGCAGCCAGGACAGGCAGCGCTCGGCGGCCGGGAGCAGCTCCTCCGTGTCCTGCTCGGGCAGGCCCCATCGGCGGGCCTCGGCGAGCAGGACCGGGAAGAGCAGGGTGGCCTCCGTCCCCGTGCAGCTCGGCGGCAGATGTGCGCCCGCGTCCCGGCGGGGGCCGGGGATCATGCCGGTCCTCGGCCTCTCCCCCGCGATCTGGCTGCGGGCGAGGACGCGCAGTGTTCCGGCGGCCAGCCTGGTGCCGAGCGGCAGTGCCATCCGGGCTGCGGCGAGCGCCTCGGCGGGGGCCAGACCGCAGCGCCATGGCGCGCCCGCGGCGAGATGTGTGTCCGACGGGTGAGCCGGGTCGCGCACCAGCAGGGCCTGAAGGTCCTCGACGCTCGTGGCGAGGAGTGGCTCGACACGTGGATCGTCGCCCGTAGCCCGCGCGGGAGCTACGGGGCTCGTGGCGGCCCTGCCGGCGGGCCGGACGGGGCCCGCGCCCTCCAGGCGGGCCTTCAGCTCCACGGAGACGCTGCCGCCGGGAGGTACGTCGAAGTCCCAGCGCAGCAGTCCCGCGGAGGCGAGTGCGTCGGCGGGCGGCGGACTCGCCGTGACGCAGGACGCCCCGTGGGCGCCGGACCAACGCAGGCCCGAGTCGTGGACGCTGGCGGGCAGTTCGGGACCGACGGTGCCCGACGCGATCGCCCCGAGGTCGGCCAGGTCCGTCCCGAGGGCCACCTCGACCGGGAGCCGCAGGGGCCGGGTGGCGGCGCTCCGCAAGGTGATCCGTTCGGTGCCGTCCGCGGACCGGGTCCGCTCGACGACGACGTCCGGGTCCGGTCCGCCGTGCGGCGTGACGCGCAGGGTGCCGATGAAACGAGCCCGGTCGGCGGACGTCATCCTGGCCTGGACGACCAGTGGTTCCCGTCCGGCCACCCGCACCTGGCAGCGGGCCAGGACGCGTCGGCCCGCTCGGTAGATCCCCTCCAGCCCCTGCCCGGTGAGCTGGCCTTGGTCCGTGGAGACGGCCAGGCCCGGCAGGGCGACGCAGATCATCGCCGTGTGAGCGGGCGGCAGACCGGCGGAGCGCTGCGCCGGAGCCGCCGATGCGGCCGAGCCGCCCGGCGGGACGGAGCCTCTCGGCACCGACGGGCGACGCGTCGCGCTCAGGGACACCGTGGTGTTGAGGGACGAGGCCGGAGTACCCGGCGCCCCCAGGGACGGCCTCGGTACCTCGGCACCTGGAGTGGTGGCCCCAGGCATGGAGCGTTCGTCGGCGGTGGAGGGCGGAGTCGGCTGGTGCATAGGGGCTTCTTCGCTCTCTGTGCGCCTCGGACAAGGTTGTTGCCGGTGGGAGGGCCCCCGCTGGCAGGGTGCGGCGTGGCGGTACGGCGCGCGCGGGCGTACCGCCACTCAGGTGAACGGGCGTGGCTCCCCCGGGTCACGCCTCTCATCACCGAGGCCCACGAATGGCCGTGTGGCACGCGTGCCGACGCTCACCCCTCCTTCTTTGAGCCGTCGTTGTCGGGCCTCGCCCGTTCCGGACGGTCGCCCCGGCTCCGCACTGCGGGGTTCACCTCGGTGCGAGGCCGTGAGCCGCCCCGGCCCGGAGGGACAGGGCGCGTGGTGCTCGAAGAGGGACGGACCAGACCCGAACGTCGACGCCGGCGGCCGGTCAGCGTCGCCGGCGCACAGCCGTTCCGCTGCCGAGGCACCCGTACGGACGTCTGCTCCGGCACCTGCGCACGCACCTGGTCGTCAGCCTGACCGCTCATCCGGTCACCCGGTGGCGCGAGTTCGTGCTCCCCGGGCAGGCCGTCCCCGTCGGACGGCGCCCCGCGCCGCTCCCGTGCCGAGCGCAGGCAGCGTCGTACCGACTCGGGGTCGAGGCCCTCGTTGCATGCCTGGTGGAGAAGTCGGGCGAAGAGGTAGTCGGGATCCGCGCCGAGGGCCATGGCCAGCGCTTCCCTGGCTTCCAACTCGTCTCCGCTGGACCAGGCGACCCAGCCCGCCAGCGTGAGGGGTGCCGCCGCGTGTTCGCCGTACGGGCCGACACAGCGGCGCGCCAACGCCCGCCACAGACGCAGGGCCGGAGCTGCCTCGTCGCCCTCCATCCACTCGGCCGCACGGTCACGCGTCTCACGGTCCTGGAGGCCGAGGATGAGCGTCGCGGCCTCGTCGGACCCGATCAGTTCGTCGTCCCGGCGATCCGCGAGCGATACACCGGGAATCGCGGGCGCTTCGCCGAACCGCCGGATGAGACGTCCGGCCAGATCGAGGGTCTCCTCGGCCACCTCCGCACGGCTCACGTCGTCGAGAATCCTGGGGACGAGCGCCATGCCCGCGGCGTCCAGCGCGACCTCCTGCTCCAATGCGTCGCTGCCCTCCCAGGCCAGCAACCTGGCCCGCAACTCGCGCAGTGTGCCCCGGACCTGGATCCCCGCGTAGGTCGCGGCAGCGGCCAGCACGGAGGTACCCGGCAGACCCATGGCGGTGCCTTCGACCGGACAACAGCCTTCCCTGGAGCAGCAGTACGACCAGAATCGACCGTCGGAGATGCACAACGCCTCGATCACCGGGACTTCAAGGTCCCCGCAGGCCAGGCGCAGCTTGTGGGCCAGCGGTTGCAGCCGCTCCATGACCTGCCGGCCCGTCTCGCCCGGGGCCGGCTCCTGGCAGAGGTAGACGACCATCTGGGAGGGTCGCACTCCTCGCCGTTCGCGGCCCTTCACCAGTCCCCGCGCGAGTTGCACCGCGACGTCGGGCCAGTCGTCCGGGTTGGCGGGGATGCCGAGCCGGGCCCGTCCGCCGAACCTGCCCCGTCGGCCTCGGTCGTCCAGGGTCACCAGGACGATGCTGTCCTCCGGCCGGTGTCCGAGCAGGTACGGCAGCGCGTCGGCCAGTTCGGCGGGTGTGCGCAGGGTGACTTGGTGGGCGGTCGGGCTGCTGTCGTACGAGGTCCTCGCGTCGTACGGGCTGTGACTGATGTACGGCAGGGGGCCGTCGTCGATGGGCGGGGCACCGGCGTCGGCCTCGTCACCGAAGAACTCCCTCTCCTCCCACTGCTCCCACTCTTCTCGCTCCGCCTGCCCCGCCGGCCCGCCACCGCCGGTGATGTCGCCGTTTTCGGGGGATCCAGTCGTTTCGCTGTGATTCGTCATGCGCTGACGATCTCGCGGATCGCGAAGTTCCGCTTGGCCTGTGGATAACTTCGATCAGGGCCACGACAACAGTCGAAGGCGGGCGACAACAGTCGAAGGCGGGCGGCGACGGTCGAGGGCGGGCGGCGACCGGATTGTCAGTGCCGTCCTGTTGTATGGAGGCATGGAGCACACGAACAACGCGGATCTCCGGGCGGACGCCGACGCCGTCCTCGCCCGGCTCGTCGGCGACGCCACCGGCGGTGCCCGGCTGCGTGAGGACCAGTGGCGGGCCATCGAGGCGCTGGTCGCCGACCGGCGCCGGGCCCTGGTCGTCCAGCGCACCGGATGGGGCAAGTCCGCGGTCTATTTCGTGGCGACCTCGCTGCTCCGGGCCAGAGGCTCCGGGCCCACCGTGATCGTGTCACCGCTGCTCGCCCTGATGCGCAACCAGGTCGAGGCGGCGGCCCGGGCCGGTATCCACGCACGGACGATCAACTCCTCCAACACCGAGGAGTGGGAGACCGTGCAGGGCGAGATCGCGGCGGGTGAGGTCGACGTCCTGCTGGTGAGTCCCGAGCGGCTCAACAACCCCGATTTCCGCGATCAGGTGCTGCCCGCGCTGGCCGCCGCGACCGGGCTGCTGGTGGTCGACGAAGCCCACTGCATCTCCGATTGGGGCCATGACTTCCGCCCGGACTACCGTCGGCTGCGGACCATGCTCACCGACCTCCCGGCGGGCGTTCCGGTGCTCGCCACGACGGCGACGGCGAATGCGCGCGTGACGGCCGACGTGGCCGAGCAACTGGGCACGGGGGGTTCGTCGGACGCGCTGGTGCTGCGCGGCCCGCTGAACCGGGAGAGCCTCAGCCTGAACGTGCTCCGGCTGCCGGACGCCGCGCACCGCATGGCCTGGCTCGCCGACCACCTGGACGAGCTGCCGGGCTCCGGGATCATCTACACGCTCACCGTGGCCGCCGCCGAGGAGGTCACCGCCTTCCTCCGGCAGCGCGGACACCTGGTCGCCTCCTACACGGGCCGTACGGAGAACGCCGAGCGGCAGCAGGCCGAGGAGGATCTGCTGGCCAACAAGGTCAAGGCGCTGGTGGCGACCTCGGCGCTCGGCATGGGGTTCGACAAGCCCGACCTGGGCTTCGTCGTGCACCTCGGTTCACCCTCCTCCCCCATCGCCTACTACCAGCAGGTGGGCCGGGCCGGCCGCGGTGTCGAGCACGCCGAGGTGCTTCTGCTGCCGGGCAGGGAGGACGAGGCGATCTGGGAGTACTTCGCGTCGCTCGCGTTTCCCCCGGAGGACCTCGTGCGCCGCACCCTGGACGTCCTCGCGCGCGCGGAGAAGCCGATGTCGCTGCCCGCCCTGGAGCCCTTGGTGGAGCTGCGCCGCTCCCGTCTGGAGACCATGCTCAAGGTGCTCGACGTGGACGGGGCGGTCAAGCGGGTCAAGGGCGGCTGGACCGCCACCGGCCGGCCGTGGACGTACGAGACCGAGCGGTACGACTGGGTGGCGCGCCAGCGCAAGGCCGAGCAGGAGGCGATGCGGCAGTACGCGTCGACGACGGAGTGCCGGATGGAGTTCCTCCAGCGCCAGCTCGACGACGAGGGCGCGAGGCCCTGCGGACGCTGCGACAACTGCGCGGGAGCCCGCTACGCCGCCGATACGTCCTCGGCGGCACTGGACGCCGCGCGGGTCGATCTGGGCCGCGCGGGTGTCGAGGTGGAGCCCCGTCGGATGTGGCCGACCGGTCTCCCCGCGATCGGCATGGACCTCAAGGGACGGATCTCGGCGGGCGAACAGGCGGCCACCGGAAGGGCCTTGGGGCGCCTTTCGGACATCGGCTGGGGCAACCGGCTCCGTCCGATGCTCACGGCGCAGGCTCCGGACGGATCAGTTCCGGACGACGTGGCGCGGGCCGTCGTGACCGTCCTGGCCGATTGGGCGAAGGGGCCGGGCGGTTGGGCCTCCGGGGAGGCCGACGCGCAGCCGCGCCCGGTCGGTGTGGTCACCCTCGCGTCGCGCACCCGGCCGCAGTTGATCCGTTCACTGGGCGCACGCATCGCGGAGGTCGGCCGGCTGCCGCTGCTGGGCACGGTCGAGTACAGCGGTGACGCCCCACCCGTCCCCCGGAGCAACAGCGCTCAGCGTCTCAAGGCGCTGGACGGCATGCTGGAGGTGCCGCGGGAGCTGGCCGCCGCCCTCGCGGAGGCGCAGGGGCCCGTACTGCTCGTGGACGACTACGTGGAGACGGGCTGGACCCTCGCGGTCGCCACCCGGCTGCTCCGCCGCACCGGGGCGCAGGGGGTATTGCCTCTCGTCCTCGCTGTGCAGGGATGATCACAGCGCGTGGCGGCCGCCGCGCCCTTCCCAACACCCCTGTGACACGGCTGAGTCCGCCTGCCTCCGCATGAGCGGGACAGGCGGCGGCCCACGCGTCGAACTACGCATCACCGGGTAGGGATATATGACCCGGACCTCCATATAACGGTCGGTGGCCCCAATTGCTCGTTGCCGCATCCCAGTTCGACAGGAAGAATTGAATTCCGCTCCCCGCACGGATCCCGCCCGTAGTTCCGGAAGGGCTCTCTGTGGCGTGCGCTCCCCCGAATCCGACCCGCCCGCAGTGTGGGCCGTAGCCGAAGGGAGGATCGTGACCCTCGGATTCGCTCCGTCCTCGGCAGCATCGCTGTCGTCCACGTCCGCCGCCTCCGCCAACCGCCTGCTCGAGCCCGCCGAATGGGCCGCGGCCGGCATCCCTCTGCTGCGCAACCCGCGGGAAGTGGTCAGCGGTCTGCACGCACGGCACGTGCCCAGGCCGGCCACCGCCGTCGTGGCCGTCCTCGATCCGGACGAACGGGTGTGTGCCAGCGCCTCGTTCACCCGGCGTCAGGCACCGGCCGACGGCTGGATGTTCCGCAACGCGCTGCTCGCCCAACTGCGCCGGATCATTCCGCACGACCTGCGGCGCCGCACCCCGGTGCGCACCGCCGTGCTGATGTACTGCCGTGACGGCGAGGCGCGTTGGACGGAGGAGGACGGCGCGTGGATGTGGGGGCTGCGGGACGCCTGCACCCTTCACGGGCTGCGCTGCGGGGCGTACATCACGCTGACGCGGGACGGCTGGCAGGTCCTCGGTGAGGGGCGCGGCGGACGGCGCCCCAACTCGGAGTCCGCGGCGGAGCCGTTCGGCCTGTTCGAGGCGCCGCCGCCGCTGCCCCGGACCGGCGGTGCCGCGTCGGAGGTGCTCCGCCGCGCCGCCGCTCGCTGAGCCGGACGCCGGTCCGACCCGTACCACTCCCTGACGCATCCGGGACGCATTCGGACGCGGAAGGGAGAGCCGGCCGAGGGGATCAGGCACTACCGAGGGCGCTCCCCCGGCCGCCGTGCGGCGCACGGCGCATCACGCACGACGTGAGCCTGCGAGTCGGGAACCATCGGCGGCGGGCGGACGTTCATCCAGTGAGCCGCCCGAGGCGGGCCACAGACGCCGGGCCCGCAGGCCCGGCGATCAGCCGGCGACACCCGACGCCTGCCGGACGGCAGCGGAACATCGGCTCCGGGCCTCGATCAGGACCCCGGCCACGCCGAAGCGTGCCGGGACGCCGTCATCCGCGCGCGCAGAAGCGGCGCGTGGAGCAAAACCGTGGAGGTGCCGCCGCGACGACGCCTCCCCGGCTCCGATGTCCCCGGCCTACCGGAACCGGCTCAGACGCCCGCGCCCAGCGCCGCGTTGATCCGCTGCGGGTCTCCGCAGACGATCAGCAGGGCGCCGGCCCGAGCGCGAGCCAGGGGCAGAGCGGTGGCGGCGGCCGTGTCGGAGCCGCCGTTGACGGCGACCACGACGACCGGGCGCGCCGACGCCCGGCCCATGGCGGCGGCATCGGCGTAGAAGACGTCGTCTCCCGCGTCGTGCTGCGCCCAGTAGGACGCTTCGCCGAAGGTCAGCTCGTGGGCGGCCCAGGGGTGCTGCTCGCCCGTGGTGAGGACCAGCACCTCCCCCGGAGCGCGACCCGAGTCGAGCAGCAGGTCCACCGCCTCCTCGGCGGCGTCCAGGGCGCCGTCGGCCGAGGCGGGGATGAGCTGGATCTGGGGAACCGCCGTGGCGGGCGCGGAGGCGGCGGGAGCGGCCGGGGCCGAGGGCCCGGGCTTGGGCGCGACGTCACGCGGGGCGCGCTGCGCCGGCGGCGTGGGCCGCAGAGGTCCGGGACGACCGGGGCGCGACGGCGCCGCAGGACGGGGACCGGGTACGGGGCGAGGGGTCGGCGCTGTGCGGCCACTGGCCGGAGTGGCGCGGGGACCCTGGGCACTCTCGTGAATCTGAGGCTCCTCGGGAATGAGAGGCATGAGCTGTTTTTTATCAAACGTTGGTGCGGCTCGCGCCAGCAGGTGGCACACCAGTGCGAGCGGAATCGTCAGAAGTCGAAGCCGAGCTGGCCCTCGATCTCCGGAACGCTTCCCTCCGCCCAGCTACGGGCCTTCTTGAGATGCCGCCACTGGGGCAGCGCATCAAGATACGCCCACGACAACCGGTGGAACGGAGTGGGGCCCCGTACCTCCAGTGCGGCCTTGTGCACAGGTGAGGGATACCCGGCATTGTCCGCAAAACCGAAGTCTGCATGGTCGATACCCAGTTCGGCCATCATTTTGTCGCGCTGAACCTTCGCGATCACCGAGGCCGCCGCCACCGCCACGCACGAGCGGTCGCCCTTGATGACCGTACGGACCTTCCACGGGGCGCCGAGGTAGTCGTGCTTCCCGTCGAGGATCACCGCGTCGGGCCGGACCGGCAGCGCGTCCAGTGCCCGCCCTGCGGCGAGCCGCAGCGCGGCCGTCATGCCCAGTCCGTCGATCTCCTCGGGAGAGGCATGCCCCAGGGCGTAGGAACTCACCCATTTCCGCAGTATCTCGTCGAGTTCGTTGCGTCGCTTGACGGTGAGGAGTTTGGAGTCGGTGAGGCCGACGGGCGGCCTGCGCAGTCCGGTGATCGCCGCGCAGACGGTGACGGGTCCGGCCCACGCTCCGCGGCCGACCTCGTCGACACCGGCGATGACCTTCGCTCCGGTCGTGGCGCGGAGGGAGCGCTCGACGGTGTGAGTAGGGGGTTCGTACGGCATGGCGCCCTTAGCGTACGCCGCCCGGATCCCCTCGCGACACCCCGGCCCCCTCCAGGGCCCGACCGCACCGAAATCGTCCTCGGGCCGACCGGAACCGTGCCGAACTCATTCGCCGATGCACACGCTCACGACATGCGTCGACACAGCCCGAATGACGGCGGAAGCGGAGACTTTCCCGCCCCCACCACCCGCCTATGACCAACCAATTAGTCCATCACAGGCAGCTACACGCGAAGGACGCGCCCGGCAGCGCATCCCACAGAAGATCACGCCTGCGAATTAACAAGGGAGTGTCGCCGCGCGCCGTCACTCAGTGCCTCGCACCCACTCCGGCAGCGCCTCGACCTGGTCCGCCCAGGCGGTGGGAGGAGCACCGGCCTTCCCCGCGGCCAGGACGCCGCCCACGATGGCGCAGGTCGTGTCCACGTCGCCGCCCACCTGGGCGGTCGTCCAGAAGGCGCCCTCGAAGTCGCCGAGGGCGCGCGCCGCCGACCAGAGGGCGAAGGGCACGGTGTCGTGGGCCGAGGTGCGCCGTCCGCAGCCCAGCACGGCGGCGACGGTGGCGGCGTCGCCGTAGTCGAGCATGTCCCTGGCCCGTCGCAGGCCGGCGCCGACGGCGCTCTTCGGGATGAGCGCGATCACGCCGTCGAGCAGGGCGCCGGGGCTCGGCGGGCCTCCCGGCGCGCCGGCGAGCGCCGCGGCCGCGGCGACGGCCATGGCCCCGACGACGGCCTCCCGGTGCTGGTGCGTGGGGTAGGAGGAGATCTCGGCCTGGTGGGTGGCCTGCTCGGGGTCGTCGGCGTACCAGGCGCCGAGGGGGGCGATCCGCATCGCGGCGCCGTTGCCCCAGGAGCCCTGGCCGTTGAAGAGCGCGGCCGAGAGTTCGCGCCAGTCGGCGCCCTCCCTGACCAGCCGGAGCAGTCGGTTGACGGCGGGGCCGTAGCCCCGGTCGAAGTCGTGGTGGTGCGCGAAGGCGTGCGCGAGGGCGTCCTGGTCGATGCGGTGGTGGGCGGCGAGGACGGCCACCACGGAGCAGGCCATCTCGGTGTCGTCGGTCCACTGCCAGGGACCGGGGGGCAGCTCGCGGCGCTTCAGCAGCGGGTAGTTCACCGGGACGAAGAACTGTGAGCCCAGTGCGTCACCCACCGAGAGTCCGCGCAGGCTGGCGAGGGCGCGCTCCAGGCGCCCGTCGGGAGAGGAGTCAGCGGTCATCGCTCTGCCACTCTATCCGGTGATCCCGTACGGTTCCGGATCTCGCCAGCGGTCGAAGGGCCGGTCAAGCGTGTACTTGCCGTCGTCTCCAAGAACGAGCATCCGCATCTCGGCGTTCCCGGGGTTCGACAGCGACTCGAACTCGGCGACCGTCCAGTGGAACCAGCGCATGCAGAAGAGGCGCATGGCGAGGCCGTGGGTCACGATGAGCACGTTCGGAGGGTGGTCGGGGGCCTCGAAGCTGCGGAACAGGCTCTCCAGGAAGCCGCCGACCCGGTCGTAGACGTCGGCTCCGCTCTCGCCCTGGGCGAAGCGGTAGAAGAAGTGCCCGTAGGCGTCCCGGTACGCCTTCTGGAGGCGTACGTCGTCGCGGTCCTGCCAGTTTCCCCAGTCCTGCTCGCGCAGCCTGGGCTCCTCGCGTACGCGTATGAGGTCGCTGTCGAGGTGGAAGGCCCGCAGGGTCTCGTGGGTGCGCCGATACGGTGAGACGTAGACGCTGACGCGCTCGCGGCCGAGGACTTCCCGGAGCCTTCGGCCGGTCTCCTCTGCCTGTTGTCGCCCGCGGTCGGTGAGGGCGAGTGCGTGGTCGGGTTCACGCTCGTAGACGGTGTCATCAACATTGCCCGTTGACTCCCCGTGCCGGACAAGGACGATGCGCCGTGGTCGTGCCATGCCAAGACCCTAGATCGGGTGGCGGCAGATCGAATACTCGTCCCGGCACCATACGGCGTAGGTCACACGGATTCCGCACCGGAAATCACACGGGTGTACGGGTCGCGGACCCCCGGACTCTCCGATCCGGGATCTCACACCGTCCAGGTCGACTCCAGCTCGACGATGTCCCCGGTCAGGGCGGCTATGTCCGCCTCGGTCTGGGCGCGCAGCGCGAGCCGCTCCACGCGTTCGGTGCGGTACTTTCCGTGCTCGGCCTCGGAGCGCCACATCGACAGGACCAGGAACTCATGTCCCGGCGCCTCGCCGAACATCCCGCGGATCATGCCGGGCGAGCCGGCCATGGCGGGGTTCCAGACCTTCTCCTGCATCAGGGTGAAGTGCTCGGCGCGCTCCTCGTGGACCCGGCACAGGGCGACCCGCAGCAGGTCGGAGTCGGTGAAGCGGGGCTCGAACCCCGTCTTCACGTCGAAGCGGTAGTCGAAGAGCCGGACCTGGGCGTCCTTGAAGGTGCCGGCCTGGGTCGCGGCCAGCCGGTCGTGGGAACGGGCCATGAACGAGTCGTAGAAGGCGCGGCTCTCCCAGAAGGCGAAGACATGCGCCACCGAGGGCCGTCCCCTGCTCCAGCCCCCGCCCTGTCCCCGAAACCCCGGCTCCCCCAGAAGCCCCGCCCACTTCCGCTGCCCCCGCTCGAAACCGCGGCGGTCCACCACGGTGCAGCGAATCCACTTGACCAGCACCGCGCCATCGTAAGGCCAGAAGGCCACGCGGCGTGGCGTCGGTCACTCTCTGGCGCGGAGCGGTCATGCCGACTGTCGGCCCCTCGTGGCAGGATGGACAACCTGCCCTGACGAGGCAGCAGTTCGGACGACGGCAGTCGGGGACACGGGGAGGAGAGTCCGGTGAACGGCCTCAACAAGGGGATCCGCAAAGTCGAGATGGCGCTGAAGTGGGACCCGAGTCCCACTGGGCAGTCCGACACGGACCTGGACATCGTTGCCGCGACCTATCTGGCGGACGATCCGCACGGCGCGCCCGCCTACGTGGTGCACTTCGACAGCCGCTCCCCCGACGGCACCATCATCCTCAACCGGGACAGCAAGGACGGCAAGGGCTTCGGCTGGGACGAGGTCATGACGCTGGAGCTGGACCGGCTGAACGCGCGGTACACGCGTGTGGTGCTCGGTGTGGTCATCCAGCAGCACCGCGAGGACCGGACGTTCGTGAACGTGGCCAACCCGGCCTACCGGATACGGGAGGGCTACACCGTCCTGGCCGAGGGCGACTTCGGCGACGTCCTGGGCGCCACGGCGGCGACGGTCGCGGAGTTCGTGCGCGAGAGCGACGGCTGGTCGTTCGACTCCGGTGTCCAGGGCTTCGAGGACGACCCGGCGACGTTCACCCGCGTCATGGGCCAGGTACGCCGGTCGTCCTGATGCCCTGAGGCCGGCCGCCTCGCACAGGCCGCCGTACACGCCGAAGGCGGTGGAACCGAGACCGGCTCCACCGCCCTTGACGGATCGTTCACGCCTCAGCGGCGCACGGGACTAACTGCAACCGCTGGTCGAGCCGCAGCCCTCGCAGATGTAGCAGGAACCGGCGCGCTGCATCTTCGTGCCGCAGGAGAAGCACAGCGGGGCGTCGGCCTGGATGCCGAGCTGCATCTCCACCAGTTCGGCGCTGGTGTGGGCCTGCTTCGGGGCGGGCGCCGCCGCCTCGATCTCGGCCTTGGGGGTGACGACGGCCTTGAGGTCCGTCTGCCGCGGGGCGGACTGGGCCAGGCCCTCGACGTCGACGTCCTCGTCGTTCGGCTCGTACGAACCGGTCTCCAGGTGACGCTGACGCTCCTCGGCGGAGTGGATGCCGAGCGCGGAGCGGGTCTCGAAGGGCAGGAAGTCGAGCGCCAGGCGGCGGAAGATGTAGTCGACGATCGACTGCGCCATCCGCACGTCCGGGTCGTCCGTCATACCGGCCGGCTCGAAGCGCATGTTGGTGAACTTCGAGACGTACGTCTCCAGCGGGACGCCGTACTGGAGGCCGACGGAGACGGCGATGGAGAACGCGTCCATCATGCCCGCCAGGGTCGAGCCCTGCTTCGACATCTTCAGGAAGACCTCGCCGAGACCGTCGTCCGGGTAGGAGTTGGCGGTCATGTAACCCTCGGCGCCGCCGACCGTGAAGGACGTGGTGATGCCGGGACGGCCCTTGGGGAGGCGCTTGCGGACCGGGCGGTACTCGACCACCTTCTCGACCGCGGTGCGGATCGTGTCCTCGGCCTTCTCGGTGATCTCGGTCTTCTCCTTCTCCTTGGTCTTCGCGGAGAGGGGCTGGCCGACCTTGCAGTTGTCGCGGTAGATCGCGAGCGCCTTGACGCCGAGCTTCCACGCCTCGAAGTA
Source organism: Streptomyces sp. CAI-85 (assembly GCF_013363615.1). Taxonomy (NCBI): domain Bacteria; kingdom Bacillati; phylum Actinomycetota; class Actinomycetes; order Kitasatosporales; family Streptomycetaceae; genus Streptomyces; species Streptomyces sp. CAI-85. Next base: position 32,793 of record NZ_JAANNX010000055.1, read on the forward strand.
GATCTCCTCGACCTCCTCGACGGTCGCCGTCTCCGGCATGTTGACCGTCTTGGAGATGGCGCCGGAGATCCAGGGCTGGATCGCGGCCATCATGCGGACGTGGCCCATCGGGGAGATGGCGCGCTCGCCCATGGCGCAGTCGAACACCTCGTAGTGCTCCTGCTTGAGACTCGGGGCGTCGATCACATTGCCGTGCTCGGCGATGTGGGCGACGATCGCCTCGATCTGCTCCTCCTGGTAGCCCAGGCGGCGCAGGGCCTGCGGGACGGTGCCGTTGACGATCTGCATCGAGCCGCCGCCGACCAGCTTCTTGAACTTGACCAGCGCGAGGTCGGGCTCGACACCGGTGGTGTCGCAGGACATCGCGAGGCCGATGGTCCCGGTGGGGGCGAGCACGGACGCCTGGGAGTTACGGAAACCGTTCTTCTCGCCGAGGCGCAGCACGTCCTGCCAGGCCTCCGTGGCGGCGGCCCAGACCGGGGAGTCCAGGTCGTCGGCCTGAACGGCGACGCCGTTGGCGTCGGAGTGCTGCTTCATGACGCGCTTGTGGGCGTCAGCGTTGCGGGCGTAGCCGTCGTACGGGCCGACGACCGCGGCCAGTTCGGCGGAGCGGCGGTACGCGGTGCCGGTCATCAGGGAGGTGATGGCACCGGCCAGGGCGCGGCCGCCGTCGGAGTCGTAGGCGTGGCCGGTGGCCATCAGCAGGGCGCCGAGGTTGGCGTAGCCGATGCCGAGCTGGCGGAACGCGCGCGTGTTCTCGCCGATCTTCTGGGTCGGGAAGTCGGCGAAGCAGATGGAGATGTCCATCGCGGTGATGACCAGCTCGACGA
>NZ_JAANNX010000131.1:0-4479 GCF_013363615.1 Streptomyces sp. CAI-85
TCGAGCAGCGCACCGACTTCGACAAGCTGATCGTCGACGTCGAGACCAAGCAGGCGATGCGTCCCCGTGACGCCATGGCCTCCGCCGGTAAGACGCTGGTCGAGCTGTTCGGTCTCGCCCGCGAGCTGAACATCGACGCCGAGGGCATCGACATGGGTCCGTCCCCGACGGACGCGGCCCTGGCGGCCGATCTCGCGCTGCCGATCGAGGAGCTGGAGCTCACCGTTCGGTCGTACAACTGCCTCAAGCGTGAGGGCATCCACTCCGTGGGTGAGCTGGTCGCCCGTTCCGAGGCGGACCTGCTCGACATCCGCAACTTCGGTGCGAAGTCGATCGACGAGGTCAAGGCCAAGCTCGCGGGTATGGGGCTTGCGCTGAAGGACTCGCCGCCCGGATTCGACCCGACTGCTGCGGCGGACGCCTTTGGTGCGGACGACGACGCGGATGCCGGTTTCGTGGAGACCGAGCAGTACTGATCCGGCTGCGGACCGGCTGTGGCTGGTCGCGCAGTTCCCCGCGCCCCTTTGGGGCGCGGGGTCTCCGACAGGCGGCCGCCTGCTCGGATACTGACTTCGGTACCTGATACGGCCGGGGCAGACACCTAGGAGAAACACCATGCCGAAGCCCACCAAGGGTGCCCGTCTGGGCGGCAGCGCCGCGCACGAGAAGCTCCTCCTCGCGAACCTCGCGAAGGCGCTCTTCGAGCACGGCCGCATCACCACCACCGAGGCGAAGGCCCGCCGCCTGCGCCCGTACGCCGAGCGTCTGGTCACCAAGGCGAAGAAGGGCGACCTTCACAACCGCCGTCAGGTGCTCCAGGTGATCACGGACAAGAGCATCGTGCACACGCTCTTCACCGAGATCGGCCCGCGCTACGAGAACCGTCCGGGTGGCTACACCCGTATCACCAAGATCGGTAACCGCCGTGGCGACAACGCGCCCATGGCCGTCATCGAGCTGGTCGAGGCGCTGACGGTGGCGCAGCAGGCGACCGGTGAGGCCGAGGCCGCGACGAAGCGCGCGGTCAAGGAGGCCGAGGAGGCCAAGGTCGAGGAGACCAAGGCCGACGACGCCGCCGAGGCTCCCGCCGAGGAGTCGAAGGACGCGTAAGCGCCCCTTCCTGGCGTAGAGCGGGCCCGTCCCTTTCCAGGGGCGGGCCCGCTTTCGTGGTGCTGAGAGGATCTCTGTGTGAGTGACGAAGTGGAGCCCGGGTCCGTCCGGGTGCGGCTGGACCTGTCCTACGACGGGACGGACTTCTCCGGGTGGGCCAAGCAGGCCGGGGGACGGCGGACCGTGCAGGGCGAGATCGAGGACGCGTTGCGGACCGTCACCCGGTCGCACGGGACGACGTACGAGCTGACCGTGGCCGGGCGGACGGACGCCGGGGTGCACGCGCGGGGGCAGGTCGCCCATGTCGATCTGCCGGAGCCGCTGTGGCGTGAGCATCACGAGAAGCTGCTGAAGCGGCTCGCGGGCCGGCTGCCCCGGGACGTGCGGGTGTGGGCCCTGCGGGAGGCGCCGAGCGGCTTCAACGCCCGCTTCTCGGCGATCTGGCGGCGCTACGCCTACCGCGTCACCGACAACCCCGGGGGCGTCGACCCGCTGCTGCGCAACCACGTCCTGTGGCACGACTGGCCGCTCGACGTGGACGCCATGAACGAGGCGGCCGCGCGGCTGCTCGGTGAGCACGACTTCGCCGCCTACTGCAAGAAGCGCGAGGGCGCGACGACCATCCGCACGCTCCAGGAGCTGAGCCTGGTCAAAGGCGACGACGGGATCATCACCGCGACCGTCCGGGCCGACGCCTTCTGCCACAACATGGTGCGCTCGCTGATCGGGGCGCTGCTGTTCGTGGGTGACGGCCACCGGGGCGCCGAGTGGCCGGGGAAGGTGCTGGCCGCGGGTGTGCGGGACTCGGCCGTCCATGTCGTACGGCCGCACGGGCTGACGCTGGAGGAGGTCGGCTACCCGGCCGACGAGCTGCTCGCCGCGCGCAGCAGGGAGGCGCGCAACAAGCGGACGCTGCCCGGGGCCGGCTGCTGCTGAGCCGGCCCCTCGGGCGGGCCGGTCAGCCGGCCGCCGCCGCGGCCGACGCCTGGGCCTCGCCGCGGCGGCGGATCTGCTGGAAGGCGGAGTCGGCGAGATCGTCGCCCGCGGTGAAGACGGCGGTGTCCTTCGTGGTCACGTTCTTGCCGTCGGTGAAGCCCGTGATCGTGAAGTAGGCGTAGCGGCCGTAGGAGTTGGTCGTCGAGCGGCAGACCGGGCCGTTGCAGAAGGCCTTGATGCCGCTGCCGGTGAGGGCCTTGACGATGCTCTTGCTGTCGGACTGGCTCTTCACCTTCAGCGCCTGCGCCTCGGTGTCGAAGATCGCCACGCCGACGGTCACCGCGATGTCGCCCTTGGTGTAGGTGACGCGCAGCAGCCGGGTGCAGTCGTTGGCCGCGAGCACCTTGGGCAGGGAGCCCTGGACGCCCGTGTCGCACTTGGTGGAGTCGGCCGTCGGACCCTTCTTGTACACGTTGGAGCCCATGGTGAGCTGTGTGCCGGGGAAGAGGAGGTCCGCGCTGATCGGGGCCTTGTCCTTGGCCTTGCTGGAGACGAAGTCCTTCGGGTCCAGCGGCGGCGGGGCGCTGGTCGGCGCGAAGGAGGGCGTGGCGGAGACGCTCGGCAGGGTGGGCAGCGAGGACCCGGTCCCGCCGGCCTTGTCGTCGCCTCCGGCGGAGACGACGGCCATGGCGACGGCCGTGCCTATGCCGAGCGTGGCGAGCACACCGCCGCCTATGAGGGCCACCCGGCGGCGTTTGCTGCGCTTCTCGGAGGCGTCGGCCAGCGCCGCCCAGTCCGGGGACAAACCGTCACTGTCGCCGGTCCACGGCTGCTGGGAGTTCGGTTTCCACGGATCCCACTGGGACTGAGGTCCCCCCTGCCCATAGCTCATGCGCGGCATCTTAGACGGGGCCGAGGTGTGCTGTTCCGCCTCGTCGGACCCCCGAGCCCCTAGCGTTCGGTGGATGAGCAAGGGCAAAGGCGACATCTCTGGATGGTTGGTACGGCGTTCTCCGTGGCCGCTGTGGCCGGGGCTTGTGGCGGTGCTGGCCGCGACGGCGGGACATGTGGCGCGGGCCACCTCGGACGGCGGGATGGACAACGCGATCGTGGCGGGCGCCGCCCGGCTCTGGCTGGCCGGCGGCTCCCCGTACGACGATCCGCACTTCCTCTATCTGCCGAGCGCCGTCCTGGCGGCCGCCCCGCAGACCCTGCTCCCGCCGCTCGCGCTGCGGCTGCTGGTGCCGCTGGCGGTGACGGTGTGCCTGGCGGGCGGCTGGGCGTGCGCGCTGCGGCTGCACGGGGTGCCGCTGCGCAGCCGGTTCGCGGTACTGGGGCTCGCGGGGCTCGCGGCGGGCTTCGCGCCCTTCGGTCATCTGGTGCTGCTGGGGAACTGGACGGCGACGGCGGCGCTGGCCCTGCCGCTGGCGCTGCTGCTGATGAGCCGGGGCCGGTGGGTGGCGGCGGGGGCGGTGCTCGGCGCCGCGCTGGCGCTGAAGCCGCTGCTGGCCCCGCTGGCGCTGCTGTTCGTGTTCGCGCGCCGTTGGCGGGCGCTGGCCGTGCTGCTGGCGGTGCCGGCCGCGGCCTCGGGGCTCGGCGCGCTGCTGCTGCCCGACCCGGCCGGCTTCGTCACCCGGACGCTGCCGTTCCTGCTGAGCGGCCAGGACGCCTTCGTACGGCTCTACGAGGCGTCGCCCGGGGCCGTGCTGCCCCGGCTGGGGGTGCCGGGCCCGGTCGCCCAGGCGGTGGCCCTGCTGGCCTGCGTCGGCGGGCTGGGGTGCGCGTATCTGCGCTGGCGGCGGGCCGACCCCGGGCCGCTGCGGCTCGCCGAGACGGCGGCGGGGCTGATGCTGTCGGCGTTCCTGGTGTCCAGGCCGTCGTACGACCACTATCTGCTGGTCGTGGTGCCGGTGCTGCTCGCCGGGCTGCCGTGTCCCGGGGCGGTGGTGCGGCGGCCGTGGTTCTGGCTGGCGCTGGTGCCGCAGGTGCCGGGGGTGAGCTGGCCGTATCTGGAGCCGGTGCGGCGGCGGGCGTTCAAGGACGCCTTCACGCTGTGCGTGCTCGCGGCGGCGGTGGCCGCGCACGCGGTCGGCGGACGGGCGGCGGCGCGGGGCGCCGGGAGCGGCCCGGGGATCTTCGTGCGGCCCCGCGGGGAGCTGAGGCGTGATCTGCGGCGCAGCCGGGAGACGGCCCCGTTTTGACCCTTCCGGGTCACCCCGGTAGTCTGCTTGTTCGTTGTGTATTGGCTTGCTCATTCTCACGGGACGGGCCCTTACACCGGTCCACCGGGCCGATGACCAGCGACCAGCACGCGGTTTGCGTCACCGCAGTGCGGTCACGGCTGTCGTGATCGTCTTCGGTGAGCCTGTCAGGACCATTCACTGAAGAAGCGAAGGCTACGAACCGTGCGTACGTACAGCCCCAAGCCCGGCG
>NZ_JAANNX010000056.1:0-33411 GCF_013363615.1 Streptomyces sp. CAI-85
TGGAGTGGGTGCGCTCGGTGTACCGGGGCGACCGTTACAAGTTCGTGGCGCGTCTCAAGCGGCCCACCGACTGAGCCGGACGCGGCCCGCCGGCCGAGCGAACTGCGTTCGAACAGTGCAGATGCGGGGGTGATCCGCGGAGGAGGTCTTCCGCTGCGCTTACCCGTCACTTACATTGCCTGCGCGTTACAACGTGATCAAGGCGATGAGCGACGAGTGAGGGGACGGATCCACCGATGCCAGACACCCCAGACACCCCCGAAAAGACCGGAGATCCGGTGGTGACACCCGTACGGGTCGTCATCGCCCTCTGCCTGCTCGCGCCGTTCGTGGCGATGCTGTGGGTGGGCTCGTACGCGAAGACGGACCCGGCGTACATCGGGATCCCCTTCTTCTACTGGTACCAGATGCTGTGGGTGCTGCTCTCGACCGGGCTCACGATGACCGCCTACACGCTCTGGCAGCGTGACCAGCGCGCCCGCCGGGCCCGGAGCGGAGGCGGCGCGAAGTGAACGACGGCGTCAACGGCGTGGCACTCGCCGTCTTCATCCTCTTCTTCGTGGCCGTCACGGTCATGGGCTTCCTGGCCGCGCGCTGGCGCAAGGCCGAGAACGAGCACAGCCTCGACGAATGGGGCCTGGGCGGCCGCTCCTTCGGCACCTGGGTCACCTGGTTCCTGCTCGGCGGCGACCTCTACACGGCGTACACCTTCGTCGCCGTACCGGCGGCGATCTACGCGGCGGGCGCGGCCGGCTTCTTCGCGGTGCCGTACACGATCCTCGTCTATCCGCTGATCTTCACCTTCCTGCCCCGGCTGTGGTCGGTCTCCCACAAGCACGGCTATGTGACGACCTCCGACTTCGTGCGCGGGCGCTGGGGCTCCAAGGGGCTGTCGCTCGCGGTGGCCGTGACCGGCATCCTCGCGACGATGCCGTACATCGCGCTCCAGCTCGTCGGCATCCAGGCGGTGCTCGACGTGATGGGCGTCGGCGGCGGCGAGACCACCCACTGGTTCGTCAAGGACCTGCCGCTGCTGATCGCGTTCGGCGTGCTGGCCGCCTACACCTACTCGTCCGGTCTGCGGGCCCCCGCACTGATCGCGTTCGTGAAGGACACCCTGATCTACATCGTGATCGCGGTGGCCATCATCTACATCCCGATCAAGCTCGGCGGCTTCGACGACATCTTCGCCAAGGCGAGCGAGGCGTTCGGCCAGACCAACCCGGCGACGGGCAAACCGCGCGGCTCCCTGGTCCCGGCCGAGGCCGGCCAGTGGACGTACGCCACCCTGGCGCTCGGCTCCGCGCTGGCGCTCTTCATGTACCCGCACTCGATCACGGCGACCCTCTCCTCCAAGAGCCGCGAGGTGATCCGGCGCAACACCACGATCCTGCCGCTGTACTCCCTGATGCTCGGACTCCTCGCGCTGCTGGGCTTCATGGCGATCGCGGCCGGCGTCAAGGTCAGCAACGGCCAGCTCGCCATCCCGCAGCTCTTCGAGAACATGTTCCCGGCCTGGTTCGCGGGCGTGGCCTTCGCCGCCATCGGCATCGGCGCGCTGGTGCCGGCGGCCATCATGTCGATCGCGGCCGCGAACCTGTTCACCCGCAACATCTACAAGGACTTCATCAAGCCGGACGCCACGCCCAAGGAGGAGACCCGGGTCTCCAAGATCGTGTCGCTCCTGGTGAAGGTGGGCGCGCTGGTGTTCGTCCTCACCATGGACAAGACCGTCGCCATCAACTTCCAGCTCCTGGGCGGCATCTGGATCCTCCAGACCTTCCCGGCCCTGGTCGGCGGCCTGTTCACCCGCTGGTTCCACCGCTGGGCGCTGCTCGCGGGCTGGGCGGTCGGCATGGTCTACGGCACGGTCGCCGCGTACGGGGTCGCCTCGCCGACCCAGAAGCACTTCGGCGGCTCGTCGGCGGAGATCCCCGGCATCGGTGAGATCGGCTACATCGGACTCACCGCGTTCGTCCTCAACCTCGTCGTCACGGTGGTCCTCACCTTCGTCCTGAAGGCCGCGAAGGCCCCCGAGGGCGTCGACGAGACCAGGCCGGAGGACTACACGGCCGACGCGGGCGACCCGGGCGTCCAGGTGGAACTGCCCCCGGCCACGGCGGGCTCGGCCCACTAGGGCCTGTTGTGAAAGTCCCGTCGTCCGCCCGGAGGGCGGGCCCGGCGGCGTCCGGTGCGTGCTCTCGGCGTGCCGGGTGCAGGCCCTCGTACTGGGCGTACTCGGGTCTGTGCCCGGTGCGGCGAGAGTGCGTGCCGGGCGTCGCCGGGCAGGCGGGACTTTCACAACAGGCCCTAGGGCCCATCGCGGGAGCACACGGCAGAGAGCACGCAGCGGGCCGCCGAAAGCGACATCTTCGGCGGCCCGTTGACACTCTGAAACCACCCCGACACAACATCTGGGGGTGGCGCGACGGGTGAGCACAAGATGTATGCTCATGCTCGCTGTCGCCGCAGGGGAATCCGGTGCGAATCCGGAACTGTCCCGCAACGGTGTACTTGTGCATGTCCGTTCCTTCCGTTCCCGGAACAGCCATGCCCAGGAGTCAGTCCGAGGACCTGCCGACAGCGCACCCGGCCGTCCGGCTCGGGTGCCTGCCGTCCGGGCCTCGTGGAGTGGGCCGGTGGACCGCGACGCCGTGCGCGCTCGTGTGCTGCCCGCTGCCCTCCGCCTGGCCCCATGCCGAGCGAGGGAGAGCCCCACGTGACCATCGCGCCAGCCGACCCGGCTTCAGCCATCACGCTGGACACCGACGGTCCCGGGACCGCGTTGCTGCGGACCCTGACCGAGCTGACCGCCGACCTCCCCGACGCCGACCCCGGCCGGGTCGCCGCCGCCGCGCTGCGCGGCCGGTCCGCGCGGGCGGACGAGACGGAACTGCGCGAGCTGGCCACGGAGGCGGCCGCCGGACTGATCTCGGAGGACCCGGCCTACTCGCGGCTGGCCGCCCGGCTGCTGACCATCGGCATCCGCGCCGAGGCCGCCTCCCAGGGCGTCACCTCCTTCACGGAGTCCGTCGCCGTCGGCCACCGCGAGGGGCTCGTCGCCGACCGCACCGCCGCCTTCGTCGCCCTGCACGCGGCCCGGCTGGACGCGCTGATCGACACCGGCGCCGACGACCGCTTCGGCTACTTCGGCCTGCGCACCCTGCACAGCCGCTATCTGCTGCGCCACCCGCACACCCGCAAGGTCGTCGAGACGCCCCAGCACTTCCTGCTGCGGGTCGCCTCCGGCCTCGCGGAGGACGATTCGGCCCGCTCGGTCGGCGAAGTCGCCGCACTCTACGGGCTGATGAGCCGGCTCGACTACCTGCCGTCCTCCCCCACGCTCTTCAACTCCGGTACGCGGCATCCCCAGATGTCGTCCTGCTACCTCCTCGACTCCCCGCTGGACGAGCTGGACTCCATCTACGACCGCTACCACCAGGTGGCCCGGCTCTCCAAGCACGCCGGCGGCATCGGACTGTCGTACTCCCGCATCCGCAGCCGCGGTTCGCTGATCCGCGGCACCAACGGGCACTCCAACGGCATCGTGCCGTTCCTGAAGACCCTGGACGCCTCGGTCGCCGCCGTGAACCAGGGCGGCCGGCGCAAGGGCGCGGCCGCGGTCTACCTGGAGACCTGGCACTCCGACCTGGAGGAGTTCCTGGAGCTGCGCGACAACACCGGTGAGGACGCCCGCCGTACGCACAACCTGAACCTCGCGCACTGGGTGCCGGACGAGTTCATGCGCCGGGTCGACGCCGACGGTCCGTGGTCGCTGTTCTCCCCCTCCGACGTGCCCGAGCTGGTCGACCTGTGGGGCGACGAGTTCGACGCCGCCTACCGGGCCGCCGAGGCGAAGGGGCTGGCCCGCAAGACCGTCCCCGCGCGTGATCTGTACGGCCGGATGATGCGCACCCTCGCGCAGACCGGCAACGGCTGGATGACCTTCAAGGACGCCGCCAACCGCACCGCCAACCAGACCGCCGAGCCGGGCCACGTCATCCACTCCTCGAACCTCTGCACGGAGATCCTGGAGGTCACCGACGACGGCGAGACGGCGGTCTGCAACCTGGGCTCGGTCAACCTCGGCGCGTTCGTCGACCAGGCGGCCGGCGCGCTCGACTGGGAGCGGCTGGACGAGGCCGTCCGCACCGCCGTGACCTTCCTGGACCGGGTCGTCGACATCAACTTCTACCCGACCGAGCAGGCGGGCCGCTCCAACGCCCGCTGGCGCCCGGTGGGTCTGGGTGCGATGGGCCTCCAGGACGTCTTCTTCAAACTGCGGCTGCCCTTCGACTCCGCCGAGGCCAGGGAGCTGTCCACCCGGATCACCGAGCGGATCATGCTCGCCGCGTACGAGGCGTCCGCCGACCTGGCCGAGCGCAACGGCCCGCTGCCGGCCTGGGAGAAGACCCGGACCGCCCGCGGTGTGCTGCACCCCGACCACTACGGCGTCACGTTCACCTGGCCGGAGCGCTGGGCGGCGCTGCGCGCGCGGATCGCCGCCACCGGGATGCGCAACTCGCTGCTGCTGGCCATCGCGCCGACCGCCACCATCGCCTCCATCGCCGGGGTGTACGAGTGCATCGAGCCGCAGGTGTCCAACCTGTTCAAGCGCGAGACGCTGTCCGGGGAGTTCCTCCAGGTCAACTCGTACCTGGTGCAGGACCTCAAGGCGCTGGGCGTCTGGGACGCGCGCACCCGTGAGGCGCTGCGCGAGTCCAACGGGTCGGTGCAGGGCTTCGCGTGGATCCCGGCCGAGGTGCGGGACCTGTACCGCACGGCGTGGGAGATCCCGCAGCGCGGCCTGATCGACATGGCCGCCGCCCGTACCCCGTACCTGGACCAGGCCCAGTCGCTGAACCTGTTCCTGGAGACGCCGACCATCGGCAAGCTCTCCTCGATGTACGCGTACGCGTGGAAGTCGGGTCTGAAGACGACCTACTACCTGCGCTCGCGTCCGGCGACCCGGATCGCGCGGGCCGCCCAGGCGCAGGCTCCGGCCACCATCCCCGTCCAGCAGGCGTCCGACCCCGACGCGGTCGCCTGCTCCCTTGAGAACCCCGAGTCCTGCGAGGCGTGCCAGTGATGACCAGCGAAGCCAAGAACCTTCTCGACCCGGGCTTCGAGCTGACGCTCCGCCCGATGCGCTACCCGGACTTCTACGAGCGCTACCGGGACGCGATCAAGAACACCTGGACCGTGGAGGAGGTCGACCTCCACTCGGACGTCGCCGACCTCGCCAAGCTGTCGCCGGAGGAGCAGCACCTCATCGGGCGGCTGGTGGCGTTCTTCGCGACGGGCGACTCGATCGTCGCGAACAACCTGGTGCTCACGCTCTACAAGCACATCAACTCCCCCGAGGCGCGGCTGTATCTGAGCCGGCAGCTCTTCGAGGAGGCGGTGCACGTCCAGTTCTATCTGACGCTGCTCGACACCTATCTGCCCGACCCGGAGGACCGCAACGCCGCGTTCGCGGCCGTGGAGAACATCCCCTCCATCCGCGAGAAGGCCGAGTTCTGCTTCAAGTGGATCAACGAGGTCGAGAAGCTGGACCGGCTGGAGTCGAAGGCCGACCGCCGCCGCTTCCTGCTCAACCTGATCTGCTTCGCCGCGTGCATCGAGGGCCTGTTCTTCTACGGCGCCTTCGCGTACGTCTACTGGTTCCGCAGCCGGGGTCTGCTGCACGGCCTCGCCACCGGCACCAACTGGGTGTTCCGGGACGAGACCATGCACATGAGCTTCGCGTTCGACGTCGTCGACACCGTCCGCAAGGAGGAGCCGGAGCTGTTCGACGAGCAGCTCGGGCAGCAGGTCACGGACATGCTCCGGGAGGCCGTCGAGGCCGAGTTGCAGTTCGCCCGTGACCTGTGCGGCGACGGCCTGCCCGGGATGAACACCGACTCCATGCGGCAGTACCTGGAGTGCGTCGCCGACCAGCGCCTCACGCGGCTCGGCTTCGCCCCGGTGTACGGCTCGGAGAACCCGTTCTCCTTCATGGAGCTCCAGGGCGTTCAGGAGCTGACCAACTTCTTCGAGCGCCGTCCGTCGGCGTACCAGGTGGCGGTGGAGGGCACCGTGGACCTGGACGAGGACTTCTGATCCTCCTCCCCTCCCTGCTTGTGGGCCCCGTCGCGCTTCTGGGCCTCCTCGATCTGACGGTCGACGCGCCTCTCGCGCACGATCCCGATCAGTGACGGGAGGACCAGGAGCGCGAGCATCCCCAGGACGACGGCCATGGCGAGCAGTGTCTGTGTCTGTTCCGTAGTCATGACACCACTGTCGCGCCGGACACTCCTGTCGAACAGTGGCAGGACTGCCGCACACCCTCGATTTACTGCCAGCGGCGAGGCACACTGGCAGCATGCTGAAGAACGTCGCCGCCGTCCTCCTCGACGGTGTTCACCCCTTCGAACTGGGCGTCGTCTGCGAGGTGTTCGGCATCGACCGCAGCGACGAGGGCCTGCCGGTGTACGACTTCGCGGTGGTCTCGGCCGAGGGACCCTCGCTGGGCACCCATGTCGGCGGGCTGACCGTCTCCACGCCGTACGGTCTGGACCGGCTGGAGGAGGCCGATCTGATCGCCGTGCCGGCCGGGAGCGAGTACCACCGGCGGGAGTACCCTCCGGGACTGCTCGACGCCCTGCGGCGGGCCGTGGACCGCGGGACCCGGGTGCTCAGCGTGTGCTCCGGGGTCTTCGTGCTGGGCGCGGCCGGACTGCTGGACGGCCGGCGGTGCGCCGTGCACTGGCACCACGCCCAGGAGCTGTCGCGCCACTACCCGCGGGCCCGCGTGGAACCCGACGTGCTCTACGTCGACGAGGACCCGGTGATCACCTCCGCGGGCACGGCCGCCGGAATCGACGCCTGTCTCCACCTGGTCCGCAAGGAGCAGGGGCCCGAGGTCGCCAACCGGATCGCCCGCCGGATGGTCGTACCGCCGCACCGGGACGGCGGCCAGGCCCAGTACATCGAGCGGCCGCTGCCCCGGTCCTCGTGCGACACGGTCGGCGAGGTGCTGGCGTGGATGGACGAGCACCTCGACCAGGAGGTCACGGTCGAACAGCTCGCCGCGCGCGCCCACATGGCCCCGCGGACGTTCGCCCGCCGCTTCCAGCAGGAGACCGGCACCACGCCCTACCGGTGGCTGCTGCGCCAGCGCGTCCTGCTGGCCCAGCACCTGCTGGAGGCGACGGACGAGACGGTGGACGCGATCGCCTGGCGCACCGGCTTCGGCACGGCGGGTGCCCTGCGTCACCAGTTCGTCCGGGCCCTGGGGACGACCCCGAACGCCTACCGCAGGGCGTTCCGGGGTCCGCAGGCGGCCGCCTGACCCGCACCCGCCGCCGCTCGTCTCACCCCGGCAGCACGTTCAGCCGCAGCCTGCGCGGCCGCAGCGTGATGCCGATATGGGTCCGGGGGTCGGAGCCGGGTGCCTCCTCGAAGCGGAACGCGTTCGCCACCACCGCGGTGATCAGCGTCAGCTCCGCCATCGAGAAGTGGTCGCTCGGACACTTCCGGTTGCCGACGCTGAACGGCACCATCGCGTACTTCGGCACCTCCTTGGACCGGTCCGGAAGCCAGCGGTCGGGATCGAACTCCTCATTCCGGTCGTACGAGCGCGGATCGCGCTGGATCGCGTACGGGCTGTACACGATGTCCGCACCGGCCGGAATGCGGTATCCGCCCAGCTCCGTGTCGGTCACCGCCCGCCGGGTCAATATCCATACGGCGGGATACAACCGCATGGTCTCGATGACGACATTGGCGGTGTGCCGCAGCTTTCGGACGTCGTCGAATGCGACCGGCCGGTCACCGACGACGTTTTTCACCTCCTCGCGGATCTTGTCCACCTGATCCGGATGCCGGGCGAGGACGAGCAGCAGCGACATGAGTACCGAGCCGGCGGTTTCGCTGCCGGGGGTCAGTATCGCGATGACCTGGTCGTGGATCTCCTGTTCCCCGATCGGGTCGCCATTCTCGTCCTTCGCCTCCAGCAAAGCCGTCAGCAAATCGTCCGGTTTTTGACCGGATGCCCTGCGGTCGGCGACGATCTCGTCGACCAGCCGATGCAGATCGGCCAGTGCCCGGTTGAATTCGCGGTTGGCCGGAATCGGTACCCGATAAAGCGGACCGAGGGGCACCACCATGCGCTGGTACATGCCGGCGAACAGGGTGGCGAGCGCGGAGGTGATCCGCTCGGAGCGGGCGTCCATGTAGCTGCCGCGCATCAGACAGCGGGCGGAGATGCGCACGGAGACCCGGAAGCACTCCGCGGTGGCGTCGAGGACCTCGCCGTTGTTCCAGCGCTCCACGAGCGCGTGGGTCTCCTCCTCCATGATCGGCCCGTAGCCGGGGATGGCGTCGAGCCGGAAGGCGGGCTGGATGGTGCGGCGCTGGCGGCGGTGGAGCGGGCCGTTGGCCGTGGCCACGCCCTCCTTGCCGAGCAGGCTCTCCAGGGACTCCCACAGCGGGCCGGAGATGATGTAGTCGGGGCTGAGGGCGAGCGCGCCGGTCAGGTCCGGCGCGGTGACGGCGTACACCGTCTTGGGGCCCAGCTTCAGACGGACCACGTCACCGTGGTCGCGCAGCCGGGCCAGGAAGGCCAGCGGGTCGCGGGCCATCCGCCAGCCGTGGCCCAGCAGCGGGACGCCGCCGCCGGCCAGGGGCGGTTCACGCAGCTCGGGGACTTCGGACGTCGTGGGTTTCACGGACTCGACGGTCATTTCTCACCTGCCGCTTCGTTGTTGACGTACGGGGGCGTGGACCGGTCGTCCCAGCTTTCGACCATGTAGCGGCCGGACTCGTGGTGGAACCAGTAGACGGAACTGAACCAGTTCCGCATATTCGCGAGGCAGGCCCGTACGGCGGCGCCGAGTTGCTTTCCGCGAACCGTCCCGTCGTCGAGACGGTCGGCGAGCCGTAAGACGTCCTGCTCGACCACGAGGAATTCGGATATGCATTCCTCGACACGGCGCCGGACGTCGTCCACCGCCTCTTCCAGATTCAGCCCCTCATGGGTGATGAGACTGATTCCCAGATTGTGCACCTCGTCGCCCGCTATTTCCTTGGGGAGCGAACAGAGGTCGTTGTACCAGGCGGCGAATTCCTGACTCAGCAGGGCCGCCCGCCGATAGGCCGGGTGTGTGCGCACCGGATCGGGCAGTTCGCATTCCGCACTCGGTTCGAGCAGGTCCGTCCAGATCCAGTGGGCGAAGGTGAGCCGACGCAGCGCGAGATATTCCTCGACCCCGGGAATGCGGCCTTCGAGACGATTGCGGAATTCCCGGTCGTAGGCGTCGATCACCGCGTGGAAGTGCCGGGTGAAGCGGGCGTTCCAGGTGTCGGGAAGGAACGAGAAGAGCCGTCCCACGCTGTCCGCGAGCCCGGCCACCAGCGGATCCCGGTCGTGCAGGTGGTCCGCCGGTGCGTCCAGCGCCGCGTGCAAGCGGAACCTGAGCCGCCGCCACGCCTTGGTCCGGCCGTGGACGACGTCCCGGTCGTGCCGGTCGTCCCAGACGAAGAACCACGCGCTGTAGTCGGCTATGGCCTGGAGCACCTCATCGGGTGCCCCGAGGTAGTACCCCGCCATCAAGTCCGTGTAGCACAGGCCGTCGGCATATTCTGCGACCTTGTCCGCCGGCATCAACCGTTTTTCCAGCAGCCAGGAGCGGGTCTTCTCCTGCAACTGCGGCCAATACGGATGCAGTTGCCGGGGAAAGGCCCTCTCGATGACCGGAAGACAGAGCGAAGGCGGGACCGCGGGCGCGGCCACCGTCGCCGTGGTGCTGTATGTGGTGCTGTATGGGAAAGCTGGCACGAACAACCCCTCTCAGCCGCCAGTGGGCGCACACCCCTCCCGCCGTGCCGGGCGTGCGCCGTTGCGTATCCCCGCACTTCCCATTCAGCACTACAACTGACCGTTCTGGGAACGTATTTGCTCCATTCACTACCCCAAGATGCTGAGAATCCACCCCTGTGTGACTGGTTATGGATCAGCGGGTGTGCGTAAGCGATCGAACATCCGACGGACATACGAACGACGCCCGGCCGGGAGGTTCCGGCCAGGCGTCATGATCGCGGGTGGGTCGCCCGGTCGCCGCTCAGTCGTCGCTCAGTCGTTGGCGACCACGGGGTAGCGGGGCTCGTTCTCGGCCATCTGCCGCAGCGCGTCCTTGCGTTCACGCTTGGAGAGCCGGTCGATGTAGAGGTAGCCGTAGAGGTGATCCGTCTCGTGCTGCAAACACCGAGCGAAGTATCCGGTGCCGCGCACCTTGATCGGGTTGCCCTTCTCGTCCTGCCCGGTCACCTCGGCGTAGTCCGGGCGGGCCAGCGGCGCGTAGGCGGTGGGCACCGAGAGGCAGCCCTCGTTGCTGTCGTCCAGCCGGCGCCGCTCGGCGGGCAGTTCGACGAGCTTGGGGTTGCAGACGACGCCGGTGTGCCGATTGCCCTCGTCGTCGGGGCAGTCGTAGACGAAGACCTTGAGGTCGACGCCGATCTGGTTGGCGGCCAGGCCCACGCCCTCGGCGGTGTGCTGGCTCGCGAACATGTCGTCCACCAGCTTCAGCAGGTCGTCGTCGAAGACGGTGACGTCCTTGCACTCCTTGTGCAGCACCGGGTTCCCGACGACGGTGATCGGCCGCGAGGTGCCGCGCTCGCGGTACGCCCGCTCCCGCTCCTCCGCCTCCTCGGTGTCGATGACGAAGCCCTCGTCGTCCACGGGGAGCACGCCCGTGTGCTGCTGATCGGTGTCCTGCTGCGCCATGACCGACGTACGCCTTCCTGCAACCTGAAGTGAGAATCTGCGAGTACAGCCTAAGGGGACCGCGGGGAGGGGCCGGCGGAAGCCGTTCAGCAGACCTCTTCGAGGTCCCGCCAGGCCCGGGAGTCCGGGCTGTCGGCCACCCAGCCGTCCAGCAGGCCGCGCACCAGCGACGCCGGGGCGGCCACCCCGCACTCCCGCTCGGGCACCCAGAGCTGTCCGTCCGTGCGGTGCCCCAGCGGTCCCGGATGGCCCGGTTCGCTGTGGTCGTGCGGGTCGAGGTGCTCGCCGTCGCCCTCGTCCGACGGCATCCGCGACTCCGAGCACATCCGGCACAGCAGCCGCACCGACGACGACCAGTCCTCCGCCGCGAACCCGGCGTCGGCGGCGAGCTGTTCCAGGGCGTCCCGGTCGTCCTCGCCGGCCGCCTCCAGCAGCACCACCCAGGTGGGCACGGGCGAGGGCGCCCACAGCTCGATCTCGTCGAAGACTGGGTAGGCGTGCCCGGCCGACGTGGTCCGCTCGCCGTGCGGGACGCCGTCGTGCAGCACGACCTCGCCCCAGCGCCGCCCGGACGACGGCAGCGGGATCGACAGCACCTCGACGCGCGCGGGGTCCAGCCGCCGCCCCCACACCACCTCGGCCTCGCCCTCGGGCGACAGCCGTACGGCCGCGCTGCCCAGCTCCATCCCGACGGGCTCGCCGGAGCCCGTCACACTGCCGGGGACGTGCAGCCCGTACGCCTGCCAGGCGCGGCGGGCCAGCGGCCAGTCCTGGAGGGCGGTGGCGGCGATCCCGACGTTCCACCAGTCGGGGGCGCCGGTCTCGCGGTCGAGCAGGGCCACGGCCCGCAGGCCCGCGGTGCGCGCCTGCTCCCAGTCGTGCCGGAACTTGTGCAGCAGGGCGAGGTTGAACCAGGACTCGGACAGCCAGGGCTCCAGGTCCGCGGCACGTGTCAGCAGCGCGCCCGCGTCCTCGTAGCGTCCGTCGCCGATCAGCGTGAACGCGCGGTCCGTGGCCTGCCGCCAGGAGGCGGAGGGCCGATGCCGTCCCTTGCCGAAGATCCTCACGATTCCCGCCTGCCAGTTCCGTGGTGTGGGCTGGCCAGTGCCCCCGGACACTCTCTCCCTCGCATCCAACCACGTGTGGCTGGAAGGCCGCTCATTACCCATGGGTTACCCACCCCCGGCCAAGGTCAGACAGCCCGGCCCGCCGTCCGCCGGCCCCCGGCCCGGGGCGCTGTCCGCCGCCCCCTCGGTTCCCC
The DNA here is from genome assembly GCF_013363615.1 of Streptomyces sp. CAI-85. Taxonomy (NCBI): domain Bacteria; kingdom Bacillati; phylum Actinomycetota; class Actinomycetes; order Kitasatosporales; family Streptomycetaceae; genus Streptomyces; species Streptomyces sp. CAI-85. Next base: position 12,027 of record NZ_JAANNX010000056.1, read on the forward strand.
AGCACCCTGGCCAGCGCCTCCACGACCTCCGGGGCGTAGGCGCCGCCGGTGCCCAGCCGCAGCTCCTCCAGGGCGGTGAGCGGCCCGCCGGGACCGGCGTCGCGCACCTTCTCCTCGTAGGCGTTGACGACCCGGACGATCCGGGCGGCCACCGGCTGCTCGGGATAGGGATCGGCCTGCCGCTCGACGACCGCGGCGACCTGCGGGCCCGCCCCGGTCCGGCGCACGACGGCCCCGCCGAGCAGGGCGATCCGGCGCTGTTCGGCGGCGGGCAGGTCGGCGGTGGCGCCGGCCGGGACCGGGTCGACCAGGCTGAGCTGGCCGATGTCGTGCATGAGGGCCGCGTACTCCAGGACCGTCAGCTCCGCCTCCGGCAGCCCCAGGTCCCGGCCCACGGCCTGGCCGAGCGCGGCGACCCGGCGGGCGTGCCCGGCCGGGGTGTACCCGGCGATCTCGGTGGCGCGGGCCAGGGAGGCGATGGTCTGCCGGTAGGTGGCGCGCACGGCCGCGTACCGGCGCAGGGAGAGCTGGGTGAGCAGCAGCGGCACCGAGAACACGGGCAGCGCCCACAGGCCGACGACGGCCACCGCGAGCGCCATCACCGCGCCGGTCGCGCACACCGCGGACCCGATCCCGGGCACCGCCCGCAGCTCGTCGCGGAGCAGCGGCCCGAAGGGCCAGCCGGTCGCGGAGTGCGCGAGCGCGGCGGCCACCACGGCGTCGCACAGCACGGTCAGCACCAGCAGGGCGAGCAGCAGCAGCGCGTACGCCGGGCCGCTCCAGCCGTCGAAGAAGCCCCGGTGGTAGAGCGGCTGGAAGCACACGGCGGTGAAGCCGACGGCCAGGATCCGCCGGACCAGGTGGTCGAGGACGGGGCCCTGTCCCCGGGCCAGCCGCGGCACGCTGCCGAGCAGCGCGGCGGCGGCCACGACACAGACCACCTGCGCCACCCCGTGGTGCGTGGGCTGCCCGGCGTGCTCGCCGAGCAGCGCGTACGACAGGGCCCCGGCGGCGCCGAGCGGGGCGGCCTCGCGCAGCCCGGACCCGGTGGTCCCCTGCGTGCCGTGCGAGGCCGTCCCGTGCGAGGCCGTCGGATGCGCGGCCGTCGGGTCCGGGCCGAGGCGGGCGCCGGGGCGGATCAGCTCGCCGACGGCCACCAGGACGCCGAAGGCGAGGGCGGTCGGGCGGGCGTCGAGGCCGTCGGCCAGAGTGACGAGGAGGGAGCCCGCAGCGAGCAGGGCGGCGGCGGACCGCAGGGCGAGCAGCGGGAGGCGGGAGGTCATCGGCGCGCCCCGGAGGAGCGGTCCGTCGAGGGGAAGTCCGTGGAGGGGCGGTCCGTGGCGGACGGGGATCGGGGTGCCGGCTGGCCGGGCAGGTTCGCCGCGGGCTCGTCGGCCGTGACCACCGGGTGCCAGCCCTCGCGGCCGATCACCCGCACCAGGGCCGTCACCATCCGCGGGTCGAAGTGCGCCCCCGCGCACCGCCGCAGCTCCGCCAGCGCCTGGTCCACCGGCCGCGCCCGGCTGTAGCTGCGGTTGGACGTCATCGCGTCGAAGGCGTCGGCGACGGCCACCACCCGCGCGGGCTCCGGGATCTGACTGCCCACCAGGCCGTAGGGGTAGCCGCTGCCGTCGATGCGTTCATGGTGGTGGAGGATCGCCGAGCGGGCCTCGCCGAGGAAGGAGATGCCCCGGGTGATCTCGTGGCCGTACTCGGGATGCAGCTCGATCACACGCCGTTCCTCGGGGGTCAGCGGGCCGTCCTTGCGGAGCAGCCGGGTGGGGACGCCGAGCTTGCCGACGTCGTGCAGGATCCCGGCGAACCGCAGCACCTCGACGCGCCCCTCGTCCATGCCGAGTTCGCGCGCGATCATCATGGACGCCTGGCCGACCCGCTCGCTGTGCCCGCGCGTGTACCCGTCCTTGATGTCGACGGCCTGCACCAGCGCCCTGATGGTGGCGCGGTGGGCGGCGTGCTCGCGGTGGTACTGGGCGAAGACCCACCAGGAGACGCCCACCGGGAACAGCACGAGCAGCGCGGAGACCGGCCCGTAGGGGCTGCGCCAGAGCACGGCGGTCATCAGTCCGGCCAGTCCGTGCACGGCCAGCGGCGCGAGGGAGCGGACGAACAGACTCCGGCAGATCCGCCGCGGGGGCAGCCCCTCGGCGAGCGTGCGCATACCGCCGTCCAGCAGGGCGAGGGCGGCGCAGTAGACGAGGACGGCCGCGCCCGCCGGGAGCAGCGCGTACGGCAGCGCGGCGCCGAGCACGGTCTCCGGGCCGCCGAGCGCGCCGTGCACGCGCGCGGCGGCCCATACGGCGAGGGCGGACTGGGCCGCGCGCCAGATCCGGCGCAGCGGAGCGGGGCCCTGCTCGACGTGCGAGAGCAGCGCGCCGGGCAGGGGGACGAGGGCGGCGGCGGGGGCCGGCAGCAGAAAGGCCCCGGCCAGCAGCACGGTGGAGAAGGTGCCCGCGAACCGGCGCCGGGCGATCCGCTCGCCCCCGGCGTACAGGGCGGCGAGCAGCGCGACGGTCCACCACGGGGTCCGTACGGTGCTGAGCGGGGCGAGGCAGACCAGGGCGCCGAGCACGGCCGCGGCGGCGTAGACACGCGCGCGTGCCGGTACTGCCTGCATGTGCGCCCTCCCCCAGCCGTGCCGTTCCGGGCTCAGGAGCCTAGGGGGGCCGGGGGCGGTCGTGCGGGCGTATCACCCGCCGATTAGCACATTCGAGTGATACGAGGGCGGTTCAGGACTCCTGGGGAGTCGGCGTCGGCGAGGCCGGAGCCGCCGGCGAGGCCGTCACGTCGTGCTCGGGCACGGCCTGTCCGGAGCGGATCAGGTCGAGCCGGCCGAGGACCTTGGCGCGCAGGTCGGTCGGCACGTCGTCATGTCCGCAGCACCGCTTGACCAGCTTCTTCACGGCCTGCTCCAGGCCGTACTTCTCCAGACACGGCGAGCACTCGTCGAAGTGGACCTTGATCTTGTCGCGGTCCCCCTCCGGCATCTCGCTGTCGAGGAACTCGTAGAGATGGTCGAGGACCTCGCTGCAATCCGTCTCGTGCGGCTCTCCGCAGCTCATGAGCCCGAGCCTTTCGCTTCGTTCGACTCTCCGGCGCCGGCCGGGACCAGCCCGCGCTCACGGGCGTAGTCCTCGAGCATGCCGCGCAGTTGACGGCGGCCCCGGTGCAGCCGGGACATCACCGTACCGATGGGTGTCCCCATGATGTCCGCGATCTCCTTGTACGCAAAGCCCTCGACATCCGCCAGATACACGGCGATGCGGAACTCCTCGGGGATCGCCTGAAGGGCTTCCTTCACATCCGAGTCGGGCAGGTGGTCCAGCGCCTGCGACTCGGCGGAGCGCAGACCGGTCGACATGTGCGACTCGGCACGGGCGAGCTGCCAGTCCTCGATCTCCTCGGCCGCGCTGCGCTGGGGTTCGCGCTGCTTCTTGCGGTAGGAGTTGATGAACGTGTTGGTGAGGATCCGGTACAGCCACGCCTTGAGGTTGGTGCCCTCGCGGAACTGGTGGAAGGACGCGTACGCCTTGGCGTAGGTCTCCTGCACCAGGTCTTCCGCGTCGGCCGGGTTGCGCGTCATGCGCAGCGCGGCCGAGTACATCTGGTCGAGGAACTCCAGCGCGTCCCGCTCGAAGCGCGCGCTGCGCTCCGCGCTCGACTCCGGGCTGCTCGCGCCGTCGGTGCCCTGGCCCTCGGGCAGCTCCGCCTGGCCGTTGTCGGTCCCTGCGTCGGTACCGGTGACCGGACCCACCTCCTCAAGATCGCGGGCAGGACCGAAACCGGTCCCACTCGAATCGGAGGATAGACGACTACCCGTACCGGCCGCCCCTCGAACAGGGGTGGTCCGGGCCGCGTGCAGCACCGTCCAGTCCAGGTCGGTACGGCTGCTGCGGCTCGGGCAGATGGTCGAACCCATGCGGCGGACTTCCTCTCCCACGTCGTCGGTGCCGGGTGTCCGGCGCCTCTGATCCGCACAACAGAGAGGGGGGCCGCAACATTCCCCAACCTTTACCCGGGCGCCCCTTACCCGAGCGACGCGGTCCAGCGCACGACGGCGGACGTGACGATCTCCAGGGCCTCGTCCTGCCCGATCGCGGCCCGCTTGGGCACGGCGAGGCCGTGGTCGCCGTGCGGCACCTCCACCAGCTCGTGGTCCCCGCCCTCGGGGAACTCCGCGGGCCGGCCGAAGGTGTCGTTGCCGCCCTGGACGACGAGCGTGGGCACCCCGGCGCCGAGCAGTTCGGCGGCGCGGGACTTATCGGGGCGGCCCGGCGGGTGCAGCGGGAAGCCGAGCGCGAGGACGGCGTGCGCGCCGAGTTCCCCGGCGGTACGGCAGGCCACCCGGGCCCCGGCCGACCGGCCGCCGGAGATCACCGGCAGGCCGGGCTCCGCGACGGCCGGCCAGATCCCGCGCCAGCCGGTGTCCAGCGTCTTCGGCGCCGGTGCCACCTTGCGGCCGGCCACCCGCCAGGGCTGCTCGACCAGGGCGACGGTGACGCCGTGGCCGGGCAGGACCCGGGCCAGCGCCTGGAGGTCACGCGCCTCGACACCGCCGCCGGCACCATGGCCGAGGGCGAGGACGAACCGCGGCCGGGCGGCCGGATGCCAGATGACACGGGCGTCGCCCGCGTCGGTGGGGACGGTCTGTGCGGTCACGGTGGTCACGTCAGAAGAGTGTGCCCTCCTCCGGGCCCTCCAGCTCCTTCAGCAGCTCCGGACCGGCGTTGCGGACGTTGCTGACGGCCGTCGAGACCGGGTAGGCGCGCATCAGACCGGCCGGCGGCGGCTCCAGGAGGGAGCGCAGCTCCTCCGGGTCGGTGCGGGCCGGGTCGAGCCAGGCGTCCCAGCGGTCCGGGGTGAGCATCAGCGGCATCCGGGGGTGGATGTCGGCGAGGGCGTCGGGGCCGTCGGCGGGGGCCACCGCGAGCGGCGAGGTCTCCGCCTCGGTGGTGATCACCGAGCAGGTCACCCACCAGGCCAGCGGATGGTCGTCGGGCAGGGTGCGGTCCCGCCAGAACTCGTAGAGCCCGGCCATCGCGAACACCGAGCCGTCGGCGGGCAGCACGAAGTAGGGCTGCTTGCGGGGGCGCTTGCGCTTCCCCTCGACCTCCAGGTCCCGCTCCTCCTTGGCCGTGACCCACTCGTAGTAGCCGTCGGCGGGCAGGATGCAGCGCCGGGAGGAGAAGGCCCGGCGGTACGACGGCTTCTCGTGCACGGTCTCCGCGCGCGCGTTGATCATCCGGGCGGCGCCCTCGGGCGACTTGGCCCAGGACGGCACCAGGCCCCACTTCAGCTTGCGCAACTGGCGAACCGGGCGCGGATCGGCGGCGTCTTTCACCGGACGGTCGAGGACGGCGTAGACCTCCTTGGTCGGCGCCACGTTGTAATCCGGCTCCAGAGTCTCCTCCGGCTCCCACTTCTCGATCTCAAAGATTCCTGCGAGATCCTCGGGCCTGCGACTCGCTGCATACCGTCCGCACATGCGTGCCACACTGCCAGATCCGATACGCCGAGAGGGAGCCACCACCGAACATGGAGAGCACCGCCGCCCTTGCGCTGCCCGACCTGTGGGACCGTCTCGTCGGCACCCAGACCGACCCCGACCTGTGGGTGGTGATCGCCACCGCGGTCGCCGCGCTCGCCGCGGTGGTCCCGCACACGCTGTGGCGGATATCCCGCAACGCCATCACCATCGCCCACGAGGGCGGGCACGGCCTGGTCGCCCTGCTCACCGGGCGGCAGCTCACCGGCATCCGGCTGCACTCCGACACCAGCGGGCTGACGGTCAGCCGCGGCAAGCCGTACGGGCTCGGCATGATCCTCACGGCGGCGGCCGGCTACACCGCTCCCCCGCTGCTCGGCCTGGGCGGCGCGGCGCTGCTCGGCGCCGGCCGCATCACCCTGCTGCTGTGGCTGGCCACGGCCCTGCTGGCGGCGATGCTGGTGATGATCCGCAACGCGTACGGGGCGCTCACGGTGGTGCTCACCGGCGGGACGTTCCTGCTGGTGTCCTGGCTGGCGGGTCCCCAGGTGCAGGCGGCGTTCGCGTACGCGGTGGTGTGGTTCCTGCTGCTGGGCGGGGTGCGCCCGGCCTTCGAGCTCCAGCTCAAGCGGACCCGCGGCGGGGCGGGCGACTCGGACGCGGACCAGCTCTCCCGTCTGACCCATGTACCGGCGGGCCTGTGGCTGTTCCTCTTCCACGCGGTGAGCCTGTGCTCGCTGATGGGCGGCGGGCGGTGGCTGCTGCGGCTGTGAGGCGCGGGAACGCCCCTGACGGCCTCACGCGCCGCAGCCCGGAGGTCCCCCGCCGACTACAGTGAACGCATGCCCGTGAACCCCGCCCACACCGCCCTCTGGCCCGCCCCGACCGCGAGCGGGGCCGTCGACGCGACGGTCCATGTGCCGGGGTCGAAGTCGGTCACCAACCGTGCCCTCGTCCTCGCCGCCCTCGCCTCCGAGCCCGGCTGGCTGCGCCGCCCGCTGCGCTCCCGCGACACCCTGCTGATGGCGGAGGCCCTGCGCGCGATGGGCATCGGCATCGAGGAGGGCGTCGGTCCCGACGGCACCGGCGAGGCGTGGCGCGTCCTGCCGGCGGGGCTGCGCGGCCCGGCCACGGTCGACGTCGGCAACGCGGGCACGGTCATGCGGTTCCTGCCGCCGGTCGCCGCGCTGGCCGACGGCCCGGTCCGGTTCGACGGCGACCCGCGCTCCTACGAGCGTCCCCTGCACGGCGTCATCGACGCGCTGCGGGTCCTGGGCGCCCGGATCGACGACGACGGCCGGGGCGCCCTGCCCCTGACCGTGCACGGCGGGGGCGCGCTGGACGGCGGCCCGGTGGAGATCGACGCCTCGTCGTCGTCGCAGTTCGTGTCGGCGCTGCTGCTGTCCGGACCGCGCTTCAACCAGGGCGTCGAGGTCCGGCACACGGGCGCCACCCTGCCGTCGGTGCCGCACATCCGGATGACCGTGGACATGCTGCGCGCGGTCGGCGCCCAGGTGGACACCCCGGAGGCGGGCGGCGAGCCGAACGTCTGGCGGGTCACCCCGGGCGCCCTGCTCGGCCGGGACCTGACGATCGAGCCGGACCTGTCCAACGCGCAGCCGTTCCTGGCGGCCGCGCTGGTGACCGGCGGCCGGGTGACGATCCCGGACTGGCCGGCCCGCACCACCCAGCCGGGCGACCGGCTGCGCGAGATCTTCACCGAGATGGGCGGTTCCTGCGAGCTGACCGACCAGGGCCTGGTCCTCACCGGCTCGGGCTCGGTCCACGGCGTCGACGTCGACCTCGGCGACGTCGGCGAGCTGACCCCGGGCATCGCGGCCGTCGCCGCCCTCGCGGACTCGCCGTCCACCCTGCGGGGCGTGGCGCATCTGCGGCTGCACGAGACGGACCGGCTGGCGGCGCTCACCAAGGAGATCAACGAACTGGGCGGTGACGTGACGGAGACGGCCGACGGCCTGCACATCCGCCCGCGCCGGCTGCACGGCGGCATCTTCCACACCTACGACGACCACCGCATGGCGACGGCCGGCGCGATCATCGGCCTGGCCGTGGACGGCGTACAGATCGAGAACGTGGCGACGACGGCGAAGACGCTGCCCGACTTCCCCGACCTGTGGACCGGGATGCTCGGGATCTAGGGACGTTCGCCATGCGCCGCTACGGCAAGCACACCGACGAGGACGACATCCGCAGCCGCCCCAACCGCAAGGGCAACCGGCCGCGCACCCATATCCGCCCCAAGCACGAGGACGCCGCCGAGGGCATGGTCCTCACCGTCGACCGGGGCCGGCTGACCTGTCTGGTCGACGACCGGATCGTGATGGCGATGAAGGCCCGTGAGCTGGGCCGCAAGGCGGCGATCGTCGGCGACCGGGTGGCCATCGTGGGCGATCTGTCCGGCAAGAAGGACAGCCTCGCCCGGATCGTCCGTATCGAGGAGCGCACCTCGGTGCTGCGCCGCACCGCGGACGACGACGACCCCTACGAGCGGGTGGTCGTCGCCAACGCCGATCAGCTCGCCGTCGTCACCGCCCTCGCCGACCCCGAACCGCGGCCGCGGCTGATCGACCGCTGTCTGGTCGCGGCGTTCGACGGCGGTCTGACCCCGCTTCTGGTCATGACCAAGTCGGACCTGGCCTCGGCGGACAAACTGCTGGAGCTGTACGGCCACCTCGACATCCCGTACGTCGTCACCAGCCGCGAGGAGCTGGAGAACGGCGACGCGGCGGACCGGGTGCGCGAGCATCTGACCGGCCGGATCACGGCGTTCGTCGGCCACTCGGGGGTGGGCAAGACGACGCTGGTCAACGCGCTGGTCCCCGAGGAGCGGCGCCGGCTGACGGGTCATGTCAACGCGGTGACGGGCCGGGGCCGGCACACCACGACCTCCGCGCTCGCCCTGCCGCTGGCCGGCACGGACGACTGGGTGATCGACACCCCGGGCGTACGGTCGTTCGGCCTCGCGCACATCGATCCGGCCCGGGTGATCCACGCCTTCCCCGACCTGGAGCCGGGGACCGAGGGCTGTCCGCGCGCGTGCAGCCACGACGAGCCGGACTGCGCGCTGGACGCCTGGGTGGCCGAAGGGCACGCGGACCCGGCGCGGCTGTACTCGCTGCGCCGGCTGCTGGCCACGCGGGAACGCCGGGACGGGGACTGACTCCGGATCAGGGGCGGACGCTCAGGATCAGGGGCAGACGAAAGTGCGGGCGTCCGCGTTGTTTGTGGGTGGGTGCGGCCGGTAAGTGCATAATCGCACCGAGCCGCATACACGGGAGGACAGCACATGGCGTGGCTGCTGGTCATCGTCGCGGGACTGCTCGAGACCGGCTTCGCCGTCTGCCTGAAGCTGTCGCACGGCTTCACGCGGCTCTGGCCGACGATCGCCTTCTGTGTCTTCGCGCTCGGCAGCTTCGGTCTGCTGACGCTCTCCCTGAAGAAGCTCGACGTCGGCCCCGCGTACGCGGTGTGGACCGGCATCGGCGCGGCGGGCACCGCGATCTACGGCATGATCTTCCTGGGCGACCTGGTCTCCGTCCTGAAGATCGTCTCGATCAGCCTGGTGATCATGGGAGTGATCGGCCTCCAGCTCTCGGGCTCGGCCCACTAGGGCCTGTTGTGAAAGTCCCGTCGTCCGCCCGGAGGGCGGGCCCGGCGGCGTCCGGTGCGTGCTCTCGGCGTGCCGGGTGCAGGCCCTCGTACTGGGCGTACTCGGGTCTGTGCCCGGTGCGGCGAGAGTGCGTGCCGGGCGTCGCCGGGCAGGCGGGACTTTCACAACAGGCTCTAGGCGCCCGCTGCTTCAGCCCTGCCGTTGCAGGGCGCCTCTGACCAGTTCCGCCACACCCTCGTCCGCGCCGGGCGGCGGCGCGGCGACGCAGGAGAGGGCGAGGCGGACGGCGAGTTCGCAGGAGCGGGACAGCTCGGCCATGTCCGCGCGGGCCGCTCCGGGACCGCCCAGCGCGGCCACGGCCCGGTCGCGGACGGCCGCCATGAGGTCGCCGGGCGAGGGCAGCGGGCCGTCCGCCCGCCGCTGCGCCGGGACGGCGGAGGACGACGGCACCGCGGACAGCGTCGGGGACGGCAGGCGCTCGCTCCAGCAGCCGGTGAGCACGGCCCGGACCAGCGCGTTGTCACGGGCCGCGCAGACGGTCCAGCGGGCGGTGGCGGTCAGCCGTTCGCGGACGTCGCCGGGTGCGGCGAGCGCGCGCTCGGCGCCCGCGAGATAGCCGTCCGCCTCCCGCCGTACCAGCGCGCGGGCCAGGCCCTCCTTGCTGCCGAACTCGTTGTAGAGGGTCTGCCGGGACACCCCGGCCGTCGCGGCGACGTCCACCATCCGCACCGCCGACCAGGGCCGCCGGGCAAGCGCCGCGAAGGCGGCGTCCAGTAGGGATTCCCGCGCTGCAGGCATCATCGCCTCCCTGGGGCGAGCGGCTTGGTGTCAGGTTTGACGCGGACGGGGGCACTGTCAAGGGTGCGCGGCGGCCGTCGGCCACGCCCGCCGTCCGCACCGCGGTCCCCTGTGGCCCCGTCCGTCCGCCGCCGGATACGGTTCGTCCCATGCCGGACTACCTCGACGATCTCCGTCTCGCGCACGTCCTCGCGGACGCCGCCGACGCCGCGACCATGGACCGTTTCAAGGCGCTCGACCTCAAGGTCGAGACCAAACCGGACATGACACCGGTGAGCGAGGCCGACAGGGCCGCCGAGGAACTGATCCGCGGCCAGCTCCAGCGCGCCCGCCCCCGGGACGCGATCCTGGGCGAGGAGTACGGCCTGGAGGGCACGGGTCCGCGCCGCTGGGTGATCGACCCGATCGACGGCACCAAGAACTATGTGCGAGGCGTCCCCGTCTGGGCGACCCTGATCTCCCTGATGGAGGCCGGCGAGGGCGGCTACCAGCCGGTCGTCGGTGTGGTCTCGGCCCCGGCCCTGGGCCGCCGCTGGTGGGCGGCGAAGGGTCACGGCGCCTACACCGGGCGCAGTCTGTCCGCCGCGACCCGGCTGCACGTCTCCCGCGTCTCCAAGCTGTCCGACGCCTCGTTCGCGTACTCCTCGCTGACCGGCTGGGAGGAGCGCGGCCGGCTGCCCGCCTTCCTCGACCTGACCCGCGAGGTGTGGCGCACGCGCGCGTACGGCGACTTCTGGCCGTACATGCTGGTCGCCGAGGGCGCGATCGACCTGTGCGCCGAGCCGGAGCTGTCGCTGTGGGACATGGCGGCCAACGCGATCGTCGTGACGGAGGCCGGCGGCACCTTCACCGGCCTCGACGGCCGCCCCGGTCCGCACAGCGGGGACGCGGCCGCGTCGAACGGACTGCTCCACGGCGAGTTGCTGGGGTACCTCGACGGGCGTGACTGATCCCGACAGATGAGCGCGTGCGCCCTCAATTGGCCGCGCGCGCCCTCTTGTTGACCCTCGCTTTACCTGGGACGCTGACAGCACCGCCACTTGTGAACTTGTGAATCCATGAACTAGTCCCTCCGGACCGGCCCTCATGGATCCCCTAGGAGGTGCTCCAGCCCATGCTCGTCCGCGACGCCATGAGCACAGTGGTCCTCACCATCGGCCCCACCCACACCCTCCGTCAGGCCGCAGCCCTGATGGCCGCACGCCGGGTCGGCGCCGCCGTCGTCCTCGACCCGGACGCCGGCGGCATCGGCATCCTCACCGAGCGGGACATCCTCAACTCCGTCGGCCTGGGCGAGAACCCGGACTCCGAACGGACCCACGCCCACACCACCAATGACGTGGTCTTCGCCGCCCCGACCTGGACCCTGGAGGAAGCGGCCCACGCGATGGCGCACGGCGGCTTCCGGCATCTGATCGTCCTCGACCGGGGCGAACCGGCCGGGATCGTCTCGGTCCGCGACATCATCCGCTGCTGGGCACCAGCCCGGCAGCACGTCCCAGCCTGACGGCCGTCGGGTGTGACCTTGGCCCGAGCCGGGCGCGATCCTACAATGGACAGCGTCCAAGTCGAGCACGGCTCCAAAGTCACACCCGATCGGGATCTGTTCCCCCTGCTGTTAGGCTGGTGCGCATGAGTGACCTTCTGGAACGCCTGCGCGGACGCGGCTGGCGGATGACCGCGCAGCGACGCGTCGTGGCCGAGGTCCTCGACGGCGAGCACGTCCATCTGACGGCCGACGAGGTGCATTCCAGGGCGGTCGCCAAGCTGCCCGAGATCTCCCGGGCGACGGTCTACAACACGCTCGGTGAGCTGGTCTCGCTGGGCGAGGTGCTCGAAGTGGCCACCGACCGGCGCGCCAAGCGGTACGACCCCAACGCGCACCGCCCGCACCACCATCTGGTGTGCGCCCAGTGCGGCGCGATCCGTGACGTCCATCCGACCGGCGACCCGCTGGCGGACCTCCCGGCCTCGGAGCGCTTCGGCTTCTCCGTCTCCGGCGTCGAGGTGACGTACCGGGGCACGTGCCCGAACTGCGCGGCCGCGTAGTTCTTCTTCGTTTTTTCTTCGTTTTTCATCGGAAGACAAACACCGAGGGCCGGAATCCTTGTCGGATTCCGGCCCTCGGCCTTCAGTAGCGGGGACAGGATTTGAACCTGCGACCTCTGGGTTATGAGCCCAGCGAGCTACCGAGCTGCTCCACCCCGCGTCGTTGAATGCAACGTTACGTGAGGGAGCAGCGCAGAAGCAAATCGCTTTCCGGTACCCCTCCCGCGTCACCCGGTTTCACGCCGACAGCTCTTCCCGCAGCGCGTCCCGCAGCCGCTCCGCCCGCTCGGAGACCTCGGCGGGTCCCAGGGACACCGCCCGGTCCGCCCACCGCTGCCCCTCGGCCAGCTCACCGCGGCGTGCGCAGACGAGGGCGAGCCGCAGCGCCGCCCGCCCGTGCCCGTCGTCGGCGGCCCGGGTCCACCACACGACCGCCTCGGGCTCGCTGCCCTCCCTGGCGAGGAGCAGCCCCAGGTTGAAGGCGCCGTTGCGCGAGCCGGCCTCGGCGGCCGTGCGGTACCAGCGCGCCGCCTCGACGACGTCGCCCCGGGCCGCGGCCAGCATGCCGACCCGGACCTGGGCGCGCCGGTGGCCCTGGGTGGCGGCCCGCTCGTACCACTCCTCGCACTCGGTCTTCTCGTGCACGATCTCGCCCAGCTCGTGCGCGGGCTGCGGCGGGCGGCGCGCGTCGAGCACGGCCGCGAGCCGGTACGCCGCCTCCGCGCTGCCGCCGCCCGCCGCGCACCGCAGATGCCGTTCGGCCTCGCGCTCGTCGCCGTCCCGCAGCAGGGCGATGCCGACCTGGAGCGCCGCCTCGGTGTGTCCGGCCGCGGCCGCCCGCTCGTACCAGGGCAGCGCCACGGCCTCCTCGCCCCGCCCGGCGAACAGGATCCCCAGGTTGAACGCGGCGTCGACGCTGCCCGCCTCCGCCGCCTTGGAGAACCACGGCTCGGCGCCGGCGGTGTCCCCGACCTGGAGCAGCAGGACGGCGAGCGCGTTGGCGGCCTCCCGGTGTCCGGCGTAGGCCGCGCGCCGGTACCACTGCTCGGCCTGCGCGGTGCGGCCCTGTTCGGCGCAGAGCAGCCCGAGGTTGTAGGCGCCGTTGTCGTCACCGGCGTCCATCGCGGCCCGGTACCAGCGCTCGGCGGTCTGGGTCTGGCCGCGCTCGGCGTGCAGGGCGCCCAGCGCGTTGGCCGCGTTGCCGTCGCCGTCCTGGGCGGCCCGCAGCCACCAGATGGCGGCGTTCTCGGTGTCGCCGGCGTCGCGCAGCAGGAAGCCGAGGGCGCAGGCGGCCCGCGGCTCGCCGTCCTTGGCCGAGGTCAGATACCAGCGGCCGGCCTCCTTGAGGTCGCCGCGCCGCTCCAGGATCGCGCCGAGGTGCAGCGCGGCGCGCCGGTGCCCGCGCGCGGCGGCCTGCCGGTACCACTGCTCGGCCTCCGCCTGCCGGGAGACACCGTTGTCGGACACGGCTCCGAGCAGCGCGGCGCCCGGGGGCTCCGGGCCGCCGTCCAGACCGTCCGGACCGTGGGGCGCGTCCTGGTGTTCGAGGGCCCGGGCCAGCCGGTACGCCGCCTCGCGGTGGCCGCGTTCGGCGGCGGCCCGCATCCACTGCTCGGCGCCCCGGTCGCCCCGGTGCTCCAGCAGGTCGGCGAGGGCGTACGCGCCCAGCGCATGGCCCTGCTCGGCGGACTGGCGCAGCCAGTACTCGGCGGCGGGTTCGTCCCCGCGCTCACGGTGGTGGCGGCCGAGGGCGTGCGCGGCCGCGGCGGAGCCGGCGACGGCGGCGACCCGCCACCAGCCCGCGGCCTCCTCGGGGTAGCCGCGCTGGTGCAGCAGGACGCCCAGGTTGTTGGCGGCGGCACGGTCACCGGCCGCGGCACCGGCGCGCAGATGGGGTTCGGCTCCGTCGAGGTCTCCGCGGCGCAGCAGCATGGCGCCGAGGACGCTGGTCGCCTCGGCGTCGCCGGACCCGGCCGCGAGCCGCAGCCGCATCTCCTCGACGGCCTCCCCCGTGTCGAGCGACTCGACGGACACGGCCGTCCCGGCCATGTCGACGGACCCCACCGTCTCGACGGATTCCACCGACTTGTCCCGGCCCTGGTCCGGGGCCGGGATCGCTTCCCGATCGGAAGGCTGCACAAACCGCCCTGTCTCGAACAGAGTTGCCTTGTCCCCCATAACGTCCATCGTCGCACCACCTGCAACCCGGGTACACCTGGTATACCGCAGCCCGTGAGGTCACTTCAGCGTTTTGTCGACATGCCCACAGAGAGACAAGTCAAACACACCTCCCCCAACTCCCCACAGCGGCGCGGCGGTCCCGGGAGGCGGCACATGCGTTCGCCCCCACACACCACGAAGGCCCGGATCCATGTTCTGGATCCGGGCCTTCGTCTTCAGTAGCGGGGACAGGATTTGAACCTGCGACCTCTGGGTTATGAGCCCAGCGAGCTACCGAGCTGCTCCACCCCGCGTCGTGTGAAACAACCGTACCACGACGCGGGGCGGGCTTGATCACCCGTCGGCGGCCGCCTTGGTGGGACTCGGACTGGCCGTCGGACCTGCGGACTTGCTCGGACTCGCGCTCGGAGACGCGGCCGGGCCCGGGCTGCTCGTGGCCTTGTCGCCGTTCTTCCCGGCGGCCGCCTGGGCGTCCTCGGCCCGCTTGAGCGCGGCCTCCAGGTCGTCCTGCGCCTTGCCGTACGCCTCCCAGTCACCCTTCTTCAGGGCTTCCTGGCCGGCGGTGAACGCCTTCTGCGCGTCGTCCAGCGCCTCCTGGACCGTCGGGTTCTCGGTGGCCGGCGGCGGTGGCGTGGTGGTCCCGCCGTCGTCCTCGGGCGGCGTCGGGGTCGTGGCCGTCGCACCGAAGACCTTGTCGAGCGCCTGGTCCAGGGTGTCCTCGAAGGCGGTGTTGCCTCCGTACGTCACCAGCACCTTGCGCAGCAGCGGGTACTGGAGTCCGCCACCGCGGACGTAGACCGGCTCCACGTAGAGCAGTCCGCCGTCGAGCGGCACCGTCAGCAGGTTGCCGTACTCGACCTCCGAGTCGCCGCCTCTCAGCAGCCTGATCGACTCGGCGATCGCCTGTTCGGAGTTGAACTGGCTCTGGACCTGCTTGGGTCCGTCGACCGTCGTGCTCGTCGGCAGTTTCAGCACTCTGATCTTGCCGTAGTCGGGAGTGCCCGCCTCGGAGTCGACCGCCATGAACGCGCTGAGGTTGTCCCGGCCGTTGGGCGTGAAGGTCGTCGTCAGCGAGAACGCCTGCGCCTTCTGGTCGGGCATCTTCATGCTCAGGTAGTACGGCGGCACCGCGTCGCCCGACTTGTTGGTCGGGTCGTCCGGCACCTGCCACACCTCGCTGCCGCTGAGGAACGTCGTGGCGTCCTTCACGTGATAGCGGGTGAGGAGTTCACGCTGGACCTTGAACAGGTCCTGCGGGTACCGGAGATGGGCCATCAGCGCGTCCGAGATGGTGCTCTTGGCCTTCACCGTGCCCGGGAACGCCTTCATCCAGGTCTTCAGGACCGGGTCCTCGGTGTCCCACTGGTAGAGCTTGACCTGACCCGTGTACGCGTCGACGGTCGCCTTCACCGAGTTGCGGATGTAGTTGACCTGGTTCTGCTGGGCCACCACCGCGCGGTTGTCGTTGGTCGCCGTCAGCGAGTCGGCCGTGGTGTCACCGAGCGTCGTACGGGACGCGTACGGATAGCCGTTCGTCGTCGTGTACGCGTCGACGATCCACTGGATCTTGCCGTCGACCACGGCCGGGTAGGCGTCGCCGTCGATGGTCAGCCACGGGGCGACCGCCTCGACGCGCTCCTTCGGCGTGCGGTTGTAGAGGATCCGCGAACCGTCGCCGATGGCACCGGAGTAGAGGATCTGCGGCTCGCCGAACGACACCGCGTACGCGGCACGGTTGAGCGGGTTGGAGAGGTTGACGCCGCTCTTGCCGGTGTAGCTGGTGGTCTTCTCGCCGTCGTCGTCGGAGTAGTCGATCTCCTTCTGGGGACCGCCGACGATCGAGTACGACGTGGTCTTCTCGCCGTAGTAGATCCGCTGCTCGTAGTCCCCGAGGACACCCTGGGACGGCAGGTCGGACTCGGTGAAGGCCGGCCGGCCCTCGGAGTCGGCGGTGGTGCCCTTGGCGGCGACCACGCCGTAGCCGTGGGTGTAGCGGAAGTGGTTGTTGATCCAGTTCTGCTTGTCGACCCCGGCGAGGTTCAGCTCGCGCAGACCGATGACCGTGTCCTGGTCGGCGCCGTCCACGGTGTAGCGGTCGACGTCCAGGTTGGTCGGGAAGGCGTAGTACTTCCGCATCTGCTGGAGCTGCTGGAACGTCGGCGAGACGATGTTCGGGTCGAGGACCCGGATGCTGGCGGTGGCGTCGACGTCGTCACGCAGCTTCGTCTTGTCCTCGGTTGAGCTGGTGCCCGAGTACTCGGTCACCTGGGTGCCGGAGATGCCGTACGCCTCGCGGGTCGCCTTGAGGTTCTTCTCGACGTACGGGGCTTCCTTGGCCTGCTCGTTCGGCTGGACCTGGAACTTCTGGACGATCGCCGGGTACAGGCCGCCGATGAGGATGGCCGACAGGACCATCAGACCGAAGCCGATCACCGGGAGCTGCCAGGTGCGCCGCCACAGGGTGGCGAAGAACAGCAGGGCGCAGATGACGGCGATGCAGAACAGGATCGTCTTGGCCGGCAGATACGCGTTGGCGTCGACGTACCGCAGGCCGGTCCAGTTGTCCGTGGCCTTGAAGTCGCTGGACTTCACCGCGAGGCCGTAGCGGTCGAGCCAGTAGGCGACCGCCTTCAGCGCGACGAAGATGCCGAGCAGCACCGACAGATGCCCGGTGGCGGCGGCCGTGGCGCGCGCGCCGGGGCTGGTGACGCGCAGCCCGCCGTACAGGTAGTGGGTGAGCGCGGCAGCGATCAGGGAGAGGATCGTGGCGGCGAAGCCGAAGCCGAGCAGGAACCGGTACCAGGGCAGGTCGAACGCGAAGAACGACACGTCGAGGTGGAACTGGGGGTCCTTCTGGCCGAAGGACACGCCGTTGACCCACATCAGCCAAGTCCGCCACTGGCCGGCCGCCGAGGCTCCGGCGATCAGGCCCACAAGGGCCGTGATGCCGAACAGCAGCCACCGCTTGTAGGGCGCGATGCCCATGCGGTAGCGGTCCAGGCTCTGCTGCTCGACGGACATCGCGCTCAGCGGCGGCCGCAGCCGGTGGGCCAGCCAGATGTTGAAGCCGACCGCGAGGGCCATCAGCAGACCGAAGACGGAGAACAGCCCGATCTTGGTCCACAGGGTGGTGGTGAACACCGACGAGTAGTTGACCGAGCGGTACCAGAGCCAGTCCGTCCAGAACCCGGCGAACATGGTGAACGCCATGCCGAGCACGGCAAGGACGCCCAGTGTCGTCAGCAGGGTCCTGACCCGCCGGGACGGGCGGCCCACTCTGATCCGCGGCCCTGTCGGGCCTCCGCCGCGGTCCGGCATCTGGAAAGCCAAGGTGCGCACCTCGAAAGTCGCTGTTGATCCGTCAGGCCCGCGTGTTCGTGGGCCGTGAGTGGCCCCCCGAGATCGCGGGCCCACACCTATGCAACTTACTCACCCTTTACTCGGTTCCCGATTCCGGCCAGGAACGAGAGAGGATTGTGACCATGTCCAACACTCCCATGGCGGCGAGCCCGCTCACCCGGGCCGTACTCGAGATCGACGAGTACGCCTCCGGCCTCGGCTGGGACCAGCCCGCACGCCTCTTCGCCCTCGTCGACACCGCACGGCTGCGGGCTCAGGAACCCTCGCTCGCGGCCCAGCTCGGCCTCGACGACGCCCCCGAGACGACCGGTCTCACTCCGATCGAGCAGGACGAAGTGCCAACGGACAAGCCGCTCGACGAGTTCCTGGCGACGATCGCCTGGCCCGACGCGGTGGCCGGCTGCGCACTGACCGTGGAGCGGCTGATGCTGCCGCCGTCCGCCGAGTCCCAGGTCCCGCAGGGCCTGAGCGAGGCGAAGCTGGCGCGCTGGGTGGCCGACCACCCGGACCGCCAGGAGGTCCGGATGACGGTCGCGGTGCTGCGCGACGGCACCCGTGACTCGGCGCTGCGGCTGCGCGAGAAGGACGCGCCGACGGAGGTCCTCACCGGCGCGAGCCTGGTCCCGGGCCTGGCTCAGGCCCTGTCGGCGACCTTCGAGGAGTAGCCGGCCGCCCGGCTACCCGACTACTTCGTGCACTTCGGCAGGTCGGCGGTGTCGCCGCTGCGGATGTCCTTCAGCGCGGCGAGGGCGTCGTCCATGGTGTCGACCTTGACGAGCCTGAGCCCCGCCGGGGTGTCCTTGGCGGCGGCCGCGCAGTTGTCCGCCGGCGTCAGGAAGTACTGGGCGCCCTGACCGCGGGCGCCCACGGTCTTCATCTCGATGCCGCCGATCGGCCCGACCTTGCCGTCGTCGTCGATGGTCCCCGTGCCGGCGACGAACTTTCCGCCGGTGAGGTCGCCCGGGGTGAGCTTGTCGTAGATGCCGAGGGCGAACATCAGTCCGGCGCTGGGGCCGCCGACGTCCGCGAGCTTGATGTCGATGGTGAACGGGAACGTGTGATCGGTCCCGGCGGAGATCCCGACGATCGCCCGCTTCTCGCCGCTGTCGTCCGAGGCCGCGGTCCTGATGGTGACGTCCTGCGTCTTCGTCGCCGTCCTGCGCGCCTTCTCGGCGGCGGCCTGCTCCTTGGCCGGGACGATCGTGAAGACGACGTCCTGGCCGGGCTTGTGCTGGGTGACCAGTCCGGCGACGTCACCCGGTGCCTTCACCGCCTTGCCGTCGACCGCCTTGATCACGTCGCCCGCGTGCAGCCTGCCCTCGGCCGGCGAGCCCTTCACCACGGTCGAGACGATCACCCAGGACGCCACCGGGATGTCCAGCTCCTTCAGGGCGGCGACCTTGGCGCTCTCCTGCGACTGGCTGAACTCCTCGGCGTTCTCCTGGGTGGACTCCTCCTCGGTCTTGCCGTCGGGGTACAGCGTGTCGTGCGGCACGACCTTGTTGTCGTGCGCCAGCCAGCCGTAGACCGCCTCGACCAGGTTCATCCGGTAGTCCGCGCTGGTCACCCGCACGGTGGTCATGTTCAGATGGCCGTCGGCCGGGTACGTCTTGCGCCCGGCGATCTGGAGCACCGGCTCGCCGTCGTGCTCGCCCAGCGTGTTCACCGTCGGCCCCGGGGACATCTCCGAGTACGGCACGGGGATCAGCACCCCCGCGCACAGGAGCGCGATCAGCATGAGGGTGGAGGCGAGCATCGTCGCGGTGCGGCGTGGCATGACTCGACAGTACGGGACGCGTCTGTCAGCGCACCGTCAGGGCCACCACCCGGGTCAGATGCCCTCAGGTCCCCGAGTGGGACGTCTCTCTGGCGGTGCGCTCCACGACCGGGGTCCGCTCCATGACGGCGGACCTCTCCATCGCCGCGCGGAAGCGCGCGTACCCGTCCAGCTCGGGTCCGTCGCTGCGCGCTCTGCGGGTGCGGTTGGCCCAGCTCCCCCACAGACCGGCTCCGACAGCGGCCACCAGCGGAATCAGCAACCAGGCGAGTGCCGCCATGCCGACCTCCCAACCCCGTCCCGCGAACTGACTGATCAGCAGATTAACCATCCGCACTGACAACGCTCACGGCAGGGGGCGGGTTACGCAACCGGAATCGGACCAGGGGCGGGAACGGGCCCGCGCGGGCCCTCAGCAGGCCCCGACCCACTCCTCGGTCCCGTCGGAGAACCGCTGGTGCTTCCAGATCGGCACCTCGTGCTTGAGGTCGTCGATCAGCTTGCGGCACGCCTCGAACGCCTCGCCCCGGTGCGGGCACGACACGGCGACGACCACCGCGATATCACCGACCCGCAGATCACCGACGCGGTGCACCGCCGCGAGCGCCCGGACCGGGTACTCGGCGACGACCTTCTCCGCGACCCGCCGCATCTCGGCCTCGGCGCTCGGGTGGCAGGAGTAGCCGAGCGAGTCGACGTCGGCGCCCCCGTCGTGGTTGCGCACGGTCCCCACGAAGAGCGCCGTGCCGCCCGCCGCGTCGTCCCCGACGGCCCGGAAGACCTCGTCCAGGGAGAGCGGGGTGTCCCGTACGGCGATCAGCTTCAGGGGGTCCTGCGCGGCCTGCTCGCCGGGGTGGTCGTTGGTGGCTGCCATACCCCCATCGTGCCGCACCCCGCCGACGTCGCGGAACAGCGCCGTGGCCCGACCTCGCCCCCGTCCGCTCCCCTCGCCCGCCGCCGCTCAGCGCCGCCGTGCCTTGCGGGCCCGCCGCACCACGGCCGCCGCGCCCAGCAGGGCCACCGTCGCGCCCGCGGCGCCCGCCGCTGTGGCGTCCTTGCGCCCGAGCCGCCGGCCGGCCACCGTGTGCCGCCCGGCCACCTCCTCCAGCAGCTCGGCGAGCACCTCCTCGTTGGTCCACCGCGCGCGCCAGCCCGCGTCGTGCAGCCGGGACCCGCTCACCACCCAGGGGTACATGGTGTACGCGAGGTCGCCCGCCGGGGACGGCGTCAGGCCGATGCGGTGCAGCCGGGCCGCCGCGCCGAGCGCCACCGCGGACGGCAGCTCCATGCGCCGGATCCCGCTCAGCTCCTCGACCTCCTCCTGCTCCAGCCATCCGTCGCAGCCGACGGCCAGCTCGCCGTCGACCTTCTCCAGGACGGCGTACTCCAGAGCGCTGCACAGATCCTCGACGTGGCAGAACTGCCAGGCGGGCCGCGATCCGGCCACCACCAGCAGCCGGGGCGACTCGAAGTAGCGGGTCAGGGCCGTGTCGGTGCCGCCCACCAGGACGGCGGGCCGCACCACGGTGACGTTCAGTCCGGGATGCGCGCGCGGCGCACGGCGGGCCAGGCGTTCGATCTCCAGCAGGTCGCCGACGCCCGTCGCCTCGGCCGTCGCGCGCAGCTCCGCGTCCTCCGAGAGCGGCAGTTCGTTGTCCTCCAGCGCCCCGTAGACCATCGCGGAGGTGCACAGCACCACACGGTGCACCCCGGCCGCCGCGGCGGCGGTCAGCACGGTCTGGGTGCCGCGCACGTTGTAGGCCGTCCGGGCGGCGGCGTCACTCCCCAGGTCGAGATCGAGCGCGAGGTGGACCACCACGTCCGCGCCGCGCAGCTTGTCGGCGATCGCGGGGTCCCGGACGTCGAGGATGTGCCACTGTGCCGCGTCGCACTCACCACGCCGTTCGTCGATCGCGACGACCTGCTTGACCTCGTCCGACGCGGCGAGACGCGCCGTGAGCAGGGCGCCGACCCCGGTCGCGGCGCCGGTCACGGCGACGACGGGCCCGCGCGCACCCGCGGGGGCCGAGTGGTTTCGCGCTGCGCGAACCTGCGGATCTGGGGAACTCACCAGGTGTCTCCAGCG
>NZ_JAANNX010000132.1:0-4452 GCF_013363615.1 Streptomyces sp. CAI-85
CACCCTGCGAGTGACCCACCACAGCGGCGGGTTCGACGCCGTACGAACGCCACAGGGCGGCCAGGGACACCATCACCGCCCACGACAGCGGCTGCACCACATCGGCGCGTTCCAACGATGAAGCGCCCCGCAGGACCGCCTCGGCGTCCCAGTCCACAAACTCCGCAAGAGCCTCGGCGCATTCAGCGAACCGCTCGGCGAACACCGGGGCGGAGTCGATCAGTTCCACGCCCATGCCGATCCACTGCGCACCCTGACCGGGGAAGACGAACACCACCCGGCCACCAGTACCGGCCTCGGCATGCAAGTCGCCCAGTCCCGCCAGGAATTCATCCCGGCTACGACCGACCACAACCGCCCGGTGCTCGAACCGTGCCCGGCCCGCCAGCGTGAAGCCCACATTCACCCGAGAGAACTCCTGCTGCTCTCCGAGATGGGCAAGCAGCTTCGCCGCCTGCTCCCGCAACGCCTCCGCACTCCGCGCAGACAGGATCCACGGCACCGCCACCGGCTCCACCACCGCAGGCGGCTCAGCCTCCGGCGCATGCTCAAGAATCACATGCGCGTTCGTACCGCTCACACCGAAGGAGGAGACACCCGCGCGACGCGGACGGTCGTCAGCCGACGGCCACTCCCGCGCCTCCGTCAGCAGTTCCACCGCCCCCGCCGACCAGTCCACCTTGGACGACGGCTCGCCCACGTGCAGCGTCCGCGGCAGCACACCATGCCGCATCGCCTCCACCATCTTGATCACACCCGCCACACCCGCAGCCGCCTGCGCATGCCCGATATTCGACTTCAACGACCCCAGCCACAGCGGCCGATCCGACTCCCGCTCCTGGCCGTACGTCGCGATCAGCGCCTGCGCCTCAATCGGATCACCGAGCGTGGTGCCCGTACCGTGCGCCTCAACCGCATCCACCTCACCGGCCGACAGCCCGGCGTTCGCCAGCGCAGCACGGATCACCCGCTGCTGGGAGGGGCCGTTGGGGGCGGTCAGGCCGTTGCTGGCGCCGTCCTGGTTGACCGCCGAGCCGCGTACGACGGCCAGCACCTGGTGGCCGTTGCGCCGCGCGTCCGACAGCCGCTCCAGGACCAGCATGCCCGCGCCCTCGCCCCAGCCGGTGCCGTCCGCGCCGTCGGAGAAGGACCGGCAGCGGCCGTCCGGGGACAGCCCCCGCTGCCGGCTGAACTCCACCAGGAGGCCGGGGCTCGTCATGACGCTCACCCCGCCGGCCAGGGCCAGCGTGCACTCGCCCGCCCGCAACGCCTGCACCGCCAGATGGAGCGCGACCAGCGAGGACGAGCACGCGGTGTCCACGGACAGGGCGGGACCCTCCAGGCCGAGGGTGTAGGAGATGCGCCCGGAGACGACGCTGGCCGCGATGCCCGTGGCCAGGTAGCCGTCGGACTCCTTGGGCGAACGTTGCATCAGCGTGCTGTAGTCCTGGCCGTTGGTGCCCGCGAAGACGCCGGTCCTGCTGCCGCGCAGGCTGGTGGGGTCGATGCCGGCGCGTTCAATGGCCTCCCAGGCCGTCTCCAGCAGCAGCCGCTGCTGCGGATCCATGGCGACGGCCTCGCGGGGGGCGATACCGAAGAAGGCGGGGTCGAAGTCGGCGGCGTCCTCCAGGAAGGAGCCGGTACGCACGTAGGTCGTGCCGATGCGGTCGGGGTCCGGGTCGTAGAGGCTGTCGATGTCCCAGCCGCGGTCTGCCGGGTACTCCACGATCGCGTCCTCGCCGGAGGCCAGCATCCGCCACAGTCCCTCGGGGGAGTCCACGCCTCCGGGGAAGCGGCAGCCCATGCCGACGACGGCGATGGGGTCGTCGTCGGCCGCGGGGGCGGCGGGAGCCAGGGCCGCCTCGGGGGCCTGGTCCGCCGTACCGAGGAGTTCGTCCAGCAGGTGCTGGGCGAGCGCGGTGGGCGTGGCGTAGTCGAAGACCAGGGTGGCCGGGAGGGCCAGACCGGTCTCGGCGGCGAGCCGGTTGCGCAGTTCCACGCCGGTCAGTGAGTCGAAGCCGGTCTCCTTGAAGGGGCGCCCGGCGCCTATGACGTCGGCGGAGGCGTGACCGAGCACCTGGGCGGCGCTCTCGCGCACGAGGTCCAGCAGTGCCTTGTGCCGGTCGGCCGGGGCGACGCTGGCCAGCCGCCGGGGCAGGGCGGTGCCGTCCTGGACGGTCGCCGCGTGCTGTCGGGTGACGGCGCGGCGGGTGGTGCGCGGCGCCAGCGCGCGCAGGACGGCCGGGAGGTGGCTGCTCGCGCGCAGGGCCGCGCGGTCCAGTCGTACCGGCACGAGGGTGGGCCGTCCGGCGGTCAGGGCCGCGTCGAACAGCGCGAGGCCCTGCTCGGCGGAGAGCGGCAGGATGCCCTCGCGGGCGATCCGGGCCAGATCGACCTCGCCGAGGTCACCGCCCATGCCGCCGAGTTCCGGCCCCCACAGGCCCCAGGCGAGGGAGACGGCGGGCAGGCCGCGGGCATGCCGATGGGCGGCCAGGCCGTCGAGGAACGCGTTGGCGGCGACGTAGTTGCCCTGTCCGGCGCCGCCGAAGGGGGACGCCGCCGAGGAGAAGAGCACGAAGGCGCGCAGCGGCAGTTCGGCGGTCAGCTCGTGCAGGTGCCAGGCCGCGTCGACCTTCGGACGCAGTACGGCGTGCAGGTCGTCCGGGGTGAGCGTGCTCAGGAGGCCGTCCGCGACGACGCCGGCCGTGTGCACGACCGCGGTCAGCCGGTCGCCGATCGAGCCCACCAGCTCGGTCATGGCCTCGCGGTCGGCGGCGTCGGCGGCCACCATCCGCACGCTCAGGCCCAGCGCGGCCAGTTCACCGAGCCAGTCCGTCCAGCGGGGGTCGCTCCCGAAGCGGGAGACCAGCACCAGTTCCCGTACGCCGTGGGCTTCGGCGAGGTGGCGGACCACCAGCCGGCCCAGGCCCCCGGTCGCACCGGTGACGAGGACCACGCCGTCGCAGAGCGAGGGGCCCGTGGCCCCGGTGAATGCCGGGGCGGTGAGTTCGACGGGCTTGAGGCGGGCGACGTAGGCGCGGCCGTCGCGGACCGCGACCCACGGCTCGTCGGAGGCGGCGAGGCCGGCGTGGAGCGTCTCGGTGTCGATCGGCGGGATGCCTGCCCCCGTCGCCGTCGCCTCGACTTCAAGCAGGGCGAACCGTCCTGGGTTCTCCGACTGTGCGGAGCGCATGAGTCCGCGCACCGGCTCGGCCACCAGCTCGGTGTCCGTCCCGGCCGGCTCCGACCGGGTCACCACGACGAGCCGGGAGTCCCTCGTGCGCGGGTCGGCCAGCCAGTCCTGGACCACCTCCAGCAGGCGCTGCGTGACGGCGTGCACCCGCTCGGGCAGCGGGCGCCGCGGATCACCGCTGCCCGGCTCGTACACGACGACCGGCGGCAGCGCCCGGCCGTCCGGCAGAGCGGCCACGGCCTCGTACGGACTCCACTCCACCGGAGCGTCCAACGGGCGGCCCGACGCCGGGACCCACTCCACCTCGAACAGTGAGTCCCGCCCGACGGGGGCCGCGGAGACGGGCAGTTCGTCGGCCGTGAGCGGGCGCAGCGTCACCGCCTCGGCAGCCAGTACGGCCGCACCGTCGTCGTCCGCGGCCCTGATCTCCACGGTGTCCGTGCCTGCGGGTGTCAGGCACACGCGCAGGGACCGGGCGCCGGTCGCGTGGGCGCGCACCCCGCGGACCGAGTGGGCGAGGAACCGTCCGGCGGAGCTGACGGTGCCGAGGTGCGAGGCGAGTTGCACAGCCGTGTCCAACACGGTGGGGTGGACCCCGTACCGGTCGGCGTCCGCGTCGTCCTCCGCGCTCTGCGGAAGGTGCACCTCCGCGTACAGCCGTCCCTGGGCCTCCCAGGCCACGCCTACACCGTCGGGCACCGGCCCGGCCACCTCGACGGCGCCCTCCGGGGGCCAAGAGGCGAGGTCGGCCTCCGGCGCCGCGGTGGCGTCGTCCCAGGGGACCAGCGCGCCGGCGGCGTGCTCGCGCCAGCCGTCCTGGCCGGTGGCGGTGCCGTCGGCGCGCGCGTGGACGCGCAGCGAACGGCGCCCCTCGGCGTCCGGCGCCGCGAGGGCGAGCTGGACGACTGTGCCTCCGGCGGCGGGTACGACGATCGGCGCGGACACGGTCAGTTCCCTGATCACCGGCGTCTGTACCTGCTCACCGACGTGGGTCAGCAGATCGACCAGGGCCGCCGTCGGAAGCACCGCGACCTCACCGGCACGGTAGTACGTCAGCCAGGGCTGCGCCTGCTGCGAGAGGCGAGCGGTCCAGAGCAGGCTGCTCTCCCCCGCCACCTCCAACGCCGCCCCGAGCAAGGGGTGTTCGGCCACTTCAAGGCCTACGGCCCGCAGGTCGCCGCTGCCTGCGCCGGGGCCGTCCTCCAGCCAGTAGCGCCGTCGTTGGAAGGCGTAGGTGGGCAAGTCGACGCGCTGGGCGC
>NZ_JAANNX010000133.1:0-4414 GCF_013363615.1 Streptomyces sp. CAI-85
CCTGGAGACGCACGGCACCATCCGCGACTTCGGCGCCGAGGGCTTCGAGCCCAAGGACCACCTGGAGCTGGGCCAGGTCCTCGGCGCGATCGACGTAGAGCGCGGCGCCAAGGTCTCCGGCTCCCGCTTCTACTTCCTCACCGGTGTCGGCGCCCTGCTGGAGCTGGCCCTGGTCAACGCGGCGATCGCCCAGGCCACCGCGGCCGGCTTCACCCCGATGCTGACCCCGGCGCTGGTCCGCCCGCAGTCGATGGCCGGCACCGGCTTCCTCGGCCAGGCCGCGCAGGACGTCTACCACCTCGACAAGGACGACCTGTACCTGGTCGGCACCTCCGAGGTCCCCCTCGCCGCGTACCACATGGACGAGATCATCGACGCCGACCGTCTGCCGCTGCGCTACGCCGGCTTCTCGCCGTGCTTCCGCCGCGAGGCCGGCTCGCACGGCAAGGACACCAAGGGCATCTTCCGCGTCCACCAGTTCGACAAGGTGGAGATGTTCTCCTACGTCACCCCCGAGGACTCGGAGGCGGAGCACCAGCGCCTGCTGGCCTGGGAGAAGCAGTGGCTGGCCTCGCTGGAGCTGCCGTTCCGGGTGATCGACGTCGCCACCGGTGACCTGGGCGCCTCGGCGGCCCGCAAGTTCGACTGCGAGGCGTGGATCCCGACCCAGGGCAAGTACCGCGAGCTGACCTCGACCTCGGACTGCACCGAGTTCCAGTCCCGCCGGCTGTCGATCCGCTACCGCGAGGGCAAGCAGGTCCGCCCGCTGGCCACGCTCAACGGCACCCTGTGCGCCGTACCGCGCACCATCGTCGCCATCCTGGAGAACCACCAGCAGGCCGACGGTTCGGTGTACGTGCCCGAGGTGCTGCGCCCGTACCTCGGCGGCCGGGAGGTCCTGGAGCCGGTGTCCCGGTGAGCTTCCCCTACGGGCTCGTCGCCACCGATCTCGACGGGACCCTGCTGCGCTCCGACGAGTCGGTCTCCGCGCGCACCCGTGACGCGCTCGCCGCGGCCACCGCGGCGGGCGCCGCGCACATCGTCGTCACCGGCCGCGGGGTCCCCTGGACCCGGCACATCCTCGACGACCTCGGCTACCGGGGCCTCGCCGTCTGCGGCCAGGGCGCCCAGGTGTACGACGCCGGCGAGCACCGCCTGCTGACGTCGGTGACCCTGGACCGCCAGTTGGCCGGGGTGGCCCTCGCCAAGATCGAGGCGGAGGTCGGCCCGCTGCACCTGGCGGCGAGCCGGGACGGCCTGGACGGTGAGGTGCTGGTGGGGCCCGGGTACGCGATCACCGGCCGGCTGCCCGCGACCCCGTTCACGGACGCCTCCGACCTGTGGACCGCCCCGCTGAACAAGATCTACATACAGCATCCGGAGCTGTCGGACGACGAGCTGGCCGAGGCCGCCCGCCGGGCCGCGGGCGGTTTCGTGACGGTCGCGATGGCCGGCGCGGGCATCGTGGAGCTGCTTCCGCTGGGCCTGTCCAAGGCCACGGGTCTCTCCCTGGCGGCCCGCCGGCTGGGGCTCAGGGCCGCGGACACGATCGCCTTCGGCGACATGCCCAACGACGTCCCGATGTTCGCCTGGTCCTCCCACGGCGTGGCCATGGCCAACGCCCATGAGGAGCTGAAGTCCGTGGCGAACGAGGTGACCGCCTCCAACGAGGACGACGGCATCGCGGTCGTCCTGGAGCGGCTGCTCGGCTGATCCCGCCCACGGGTGGGATGTGGCGCGCTGTTAGATTCGTCGGCCATGCGATCACGCGAGTACGACCTGGACTTCCGCGAACGCGCCGGCCGGACCCGCGCCTGGGGCATCGGCCTGCTGTCGCTGGCCGCGCTGCTGTGGGCCTGGTGCGCGGTGCTGCTGCTGACGCCGTACGAGGCGGAGCGCAAGCCCGACGACCGCTACCCGGACGCGTGCGAGTCCCGGCTGCTGACCGAGTACGGCACCGCCAACGAGGGGGTGCGGCACGGCGACTACTGCGCGAACGAACGCGACTGGCCCGAGGCGCTGGCCGTCCTCGGGCTGTCGATACCGGTCTCGGTCGTGGGCGTGGCGCTCTTCACGACGGGCACCCTGTCCCGCCGGATGAGCGCGCACGCGGAGGCCATGCGGGAACTGGACCGGATCGCCGACGCGCAGGCCGCCAGAAGCGCGACCGCGTGAGTCGTCGGCTGCTCGTAGGGGGTCGGTACTTGCGGAGGATGCACGGATCGAACGTGCGCGGGGGCGGACCCCCGACCACGGTTTAGCAAACCGGTGCCTTGCCACTCGGCCAATCCTCCGGGTGGGCGGCCCACGCGAGAGCGACATCGCGTGCTCGAAGCGGCCGCCCCGGGCAACTCCCCGTGCGTGGACTCCTCGGAGGGGTAACTACTCCGGAGTCCGCCGCCGGCTGCCCTGTCGGGAGCCGGACGTACTGCCGTGCATGGGCATCGTCCCGCTCCTCTCCCGGTCTGTGGGGACATCAACCAGTCTGCCCGGGGGACGAGTTGGGCGCCACCGAATAAAACAGGTGTGCTAGCGACGCCTACGTCCGCGACGGCGGGCCTTGCTGAAGAACCAGCCGGCGGGCGGTTCGTCGGAGCGCCAGGGCTGCGGCTCGGGCTCCTGTCCGCGCCAGCGGGCGGCGAGCATCCGGGCGCGGGCGGACGGCTCGGAGGTCCCGGCGGCCCGGACGAAGTCCTCGTCCAGGACGGGGACGTCCCAGCTCTCCTCGCCCTCGGAGGGTCCGTGACCGCCGTCGGCGCCGGCCGTGGTGTCGTCCGCCATTGCGTCCTCCTGGCCCGTGTGCGCACGGTTGCGTTCCGCCCAGTGTGACCGGGGGAAGGTGAAGCCGCCGTCAAGGGCGAGGGCGGCTTCACCTCCCGGCCGGCCGGGTCCCGGTTACTCCTCTTACTCCTCGCCCGCGAGGGTCAGCGCGCGCAGCTTCTGCCCGGCGTACCAGGTGGCCAGGACGGTCACCGCGACCAGGAACACCGTGGCCGTGGTGAGGCCGACGTCCGAGGTGACCAGGTCCCCGCCGGCGACCTTGTGGGCGACGGCCAGCGACCACTGCTGGACGCTGAGCGTGCGCGCCCCGGGCACCAGGGAGCCGAACAGGGCCTCCCAGACCAGCGCGTAGACGAGCCCGAACACCACCGCGTGCCGCGAGACGGTGCCCAGTAGCAGGAAGAGCGCCGCGTAGGCGATCGAGGAGACCAGGGCCGCGACCGTGTAGGCCACGGCGATCTGCTGGCCGTTGCCGTTGAGGATGAAGCCGGCGATCAGGGTCGGCAGGGCCGAGAAGACCATGGTGACGGCGACGGCCACGATCAGCTTGGTGAAGATGATCGTGGGCCGCTTCACCGGCTTGGACAGCAGATAGACCACGGAGCCGTCGTCGATCTCGGGGCCGATCGCGCCGGTGCCGGCGATGACGCCGATGATCGGCACCATCGTGGCGAGCGCGAGCCCTCCGAGCAGGTCGGCGGCGGTCTGGTCGTCGGCGCCGGCCAGGGCGCGCACCACCAGCGAGATCGCGATGAGCAGCAGGGGCAGGGCGCCCAGGATGAGGGCCCGGCGGCGGCCGAGCAGGGCCCGGTAGGTGAGCCGGGCGACTGTGGGGTCGTACATCTTCGGCCTCCTACGCGGCGACGAGATACGAGAAGACGGACTCGAGGGACTCGTCGGACGGCGAGACCGTGAGCAGCCGGATGCCGTGGTCCTTGGCCACGCGGGGCAGCAGGGTCGTGAAGCGGCCGAAGTCGACGGCCTGGACACGCAGGGCGTTCTCCGCGAGGTCGACCTCGATGCCGGAGGTGGAGGCGTCGGCGATGAGGGCGGCCGCGAGGGCGCGGTCGTCGCTGGAGCGCACCAGGTAGCGGTGCGGGCGGTCGGTCATCAGCCGGCGGATCTTGCGGAAGTCGCCGCTGGCCGCGTGCCGTCCGGCGACGACGACCTCGATGTGCCAGGCGAGCTGCTCGACCTCTTCGAGGATGTGGGAGGAGAACAGCACGGTGCGGCCCTCGTCGCCCATCCGCCGCAGCAGGTCCATGAGCTGCATGCGCTGGCGCGGGTCCATGCCGTTGAAGGGCTCGTCGAGCAGGAGCAGCGACGGCTCGTGGACGAGGGCGCTGGCCATCTTCACGCGCTGCCGCATGCCCTTGGAGTAGGTGGAGATCTTGCGGTCCTGCGCGTACTCCATCTCGACCGTGGCCAGGGCGCGCTGGGCCGCCTTGGCGCCCAGGCCGTGGAGTTCGGCGTTGGCGACGACGAACTCGCGGCCGGTGAGGAAGTCGTACATCGCCTCGCGCTCGGGGACGATGCCGATGTGCTTGTAGATCTCCTCGTTGCGCCAGACCGGCCGGCCGTCGAGGGTGACGGTGCCGGTGGAGGGGGCGAGGAAGCCGCCCATCATGTTGAT
>NZ_JAANNX010000134.1:0-4331 GCF_013363615.1 Streptomyces sp. CAI-85
TGTGGCTCGGTGAGCTGATCACCGACCGCGGCATCGGCAACGGCATGTCGATCCTGATGTTCATCTCGATCGCCGCGACGTTCCCGTCCGCGCTGTGGGCCATCAAGAAGACGGGCACCCTGGCGGGCGGCTGGATCGAGTTCGGCACGGTCATCCTGGTCGGCCTGGTGATGGTCGGACTCGTGGTCTTCGTCGAGCAGGCCCAGCGCCGCATCCCCGTGCAGTACGCGAAGCGGATGATCGGACGCCGGGCCTACGGCGGTACGTCGACCTACATTCCGCTCAAGGTCAACCAGGCCGGTGTGATTCCGGTCATCTTCGCGTCGTCGCTGCTCTACATCCCCGCGCTGATCGTCCAGTTCACCGGATCCAAGGCCGGATGGTCGACGTGGATCCAGCAGAACCTGGCCAGCCCTTCGGCGCCGGTGCACATCACTTTCTACTTCTTCCTGATCGTGTTCTTCGCGTTCTTCTACGTGGCCATCTCGTTCAACCCCGAGGAAGTCGCGGACAACATGAAGAAGTATGGTGGCTTCATCCCGGGCATCCGGGCTGGCCGACCGACCGCTGAGTACCTGAGCTACGTACTCAACCGGATCACCTGGCCGGGTTCGCTGTACTTGGGCCTGATCGCTCTCGTGCCGACGATGGCGTTGGCTGGTTTCGGGGCAGACCAGAACTTCCCGTTCGGCGGTACCAGCATCCTGATCATCGTGGGTGTCGGTCTCGAGACGGTGAAGCAGATCGAGAGCCAGCTCCAGCAGCGCAATTACGAAGGGTTCCTCCGCTGATGAGAATCGTCCTCGTCGGGCCGCCCGGTGCCGGAAAGGGCACTCAGGCGACTCGCCTCGCCGAGACGCTGCGTGTTCCTCACATCTCCACGGGCGACCTGTTCCGCGCCAACATCAGCCAGCAGACGGAGCTCGGCAAGCTCGCGAAGTCCTACATGGACAAGGGCGAACTGGTGCCGGACGAGGTCACCATCGCCATGGCCAAGGACCGCATGGAGCAGCCGGACGCCGAGCGCGGTTTTCTGCTCGACGGCTTCCCGCGCAATGTGTCGCAGGCGGAGGCGCTGGACGAGCTGCTCACCACCGAGGCCATCAAGCTGGACGCGGTGCTCGACCTGGAGGCCCCCGAGGAGGAGGTCGTCAAGCGGATCGCCGGCCGGCGCATCTGCCGCAACGACTCCTCCCACGTCTTCCACGTCACGTACAAGAAGCCGGCCCGGGAAGGCGTCTGTGACGTCTGCGGCGGCGAGCTGTACCAGCGGGACGACGACTCCGAGGAGACCGTGCGCACCCGGCTGGAGGTCTACCACACGCAGACCGAGCCGATCATCGACTACTACAAGGCCCAGGGCCTGGTCGTGACGATCGATTCCATGGGTCCCGTGGAAGAGGTCACCGGCCGTGCGCTGGCCGCGTTGAAGCGCGAGGGCGACGACCGCTAGCCGTCGTCCCTGTACGGCCGTGGAGTCCCCCGGGACCCCACGGCCGTACTGTTGTGTAGTACATGACTGCTGTGCAGTACATGCCCCACCGAGTCCCCATCGACCTGAGTGACGGAGAGCGCAGGCCCCCCATGGTGCAGATCAAGAGCCCCGAGCAGATCGCCAAGATGCGTGCGGCGGGGCTGGTGGTCGCCGCCATCCACGCGGCCACGCGTGAGGCGGCGGTGCCGGGGGCGAGCACGAAGGATCTCGACGAGGTCGCGCGCAAGGTGCTCGCGGAGCACGGTGCGAAGTCGAACTTCCTCGGGTACGGCGGCTTCCCGGCGACCATCTGCACCTCGGTCAACGACGTGGTGGTGCACGGCATCCCGTCCGACGAGGTGGTCCTCAAGGACGGCGACCTCATCTCCATCGACTGCGGCGCGATCGTGGACGGCTGGCACGGCGACGCGGCGTTCACCGCGTTCGTGGGTTCCGGTCACGCCCCGGAGCTGGTCGAGCTGTCCCGGGTGACCGAGGAGTCGATGTGGGCCGGCATCGCGGCCATGAAGGCCGGCAGCCGGCTCGTCGACGTCTCGCGGGCCATCGAGACGTACATCCGCCGTCAGCCGAAGCCGGGCGGCGGGCGCTACGGCATCATCGAGGACTACGGCGGCCACGGCATCGGCACCGAGATGCACATGGACCCGCATCTGCTGAACTACGTCGACCGCCGCCGCGGCAAGGGCCCCAAGCTGGTCCCGGGCTTCTGCCTGGCCATCGAGCCGATGGTCTCCCTGGGCACCCCGCGCACGGAGGTCCTCCAGGACGACTGGACCGTCATCACCACGGACGGCACCTGGTCCTCCCACTGGGAACACTCCGTCGCCCTGACGGAAGAGGGCCCGCTGGTGCTGACGGCCCCTGACGGTGGCCGCGCGAAGCTGGCCGAGCACGGGGTGACTGCGGCCCCGGACCCGCTGGCCTGAGTGCCGGGCCCCTGGTCCTCGGCCCGCCCGTCGGCCGGAGGCCGGCGCAGCCGCGCCTTGACCGGGGCGCCGGATCCCCGCTTGCCTGATGTGGGTCGCGTAATGATCTCGTTCCTGGGGCAGACTTCTCGATTCGTGTTTCCGAGAGGGCTGACGTAGACTGACTCGTCGGCTCTCGTGCACCCGCATGTCCGCATGCGCCCGTTAGGGAAAAGCTCGGGAGTCGATCAAGGTAGTCGATTCGAAGGGCGAAGCGTGGCCAAGAAGCAAGGTGCCATCGAGATCGAGGGCACTGTCGTCGAGTCTCTGCCGAACGCCATGTTCAAGGTCGAGCTCCAGAACGGCCACCAGGTCCTGGCACACATCAGCGGCAAGATGCGTATGCACTACATCCGCATCCTCCCTGACGACCGGGTCGTGGTGGAGCTGTCTCCGTACGACCTGACGCGTGGCCGGATCGTCTACCGGTACAAGTAGATCTTGCCGGTTGCCCGGCAACTGACCCGGAGAACCTCACTTTCATGAAGGTCAAGCCGAGCGTCAAGAAGATCTGCGACAAGTGCAGGGTGATCCGCCGTCACGGTCGGGTCATGATCATTTGCGACAACCCGCGCCACAAGCAGCGCCAGGGCTGACCGCACTCCGATCACCCTCTGCATCGACATCGCAGAGACTTCGCGCGACGCGAGCTCAATATGTTCATAGGCAGGACCCAGTCGGTGCACGACACCGTCTGACACCCCCGGTTCGGAGGCCGGGGACCCGGTTCGTACCTGGTACGGCGGGCTGGGATCCGGTTCTGCGGAAGACCTCCGACGATCACCAGGAGCCATTGAATGGCACGCGTTTCCGGTGTTGACATCCCGCGCGACAAGCGCGTGGAGGTCGCCCTCACCTACGTGTTCGGCATCGGCCGGACCCTTTCCCAGGAGACGCTGGCAGCGACCGGCGTCGACCCCAACACCCGCGTCCGCGACCTCTCCGAGGAGCAGCTCGTCGCGATCCGCGAGTACGTGGACAACAACATCAAGACCGAGGGTGACCTCCGTCGCGAGATCCAGGCCGACATCCGCCGCAAGGTCGAGATCGGCTGCTACCAGGGTCTGCGTCACCGCCGTGGCCTGCCCGTCCGCGGTCAGCGCACCAGCACCAACGCCCGCACCCGCAAGGGCCCGCGTCGCGCCATCGCCGGCAAGAAGAAGCCGGGCAAGAAGTAGTCCTCAGCGGACAACGCTTCATCAGCGGTCTTCGCTGTAGGACCGACCACCTCCCCGTAGGAGTTTGTAGATGCCCCCCAAGGGTCGTCAGGGCGCTGCCAAGAAGGTGCGCCGCAAGGAAAAGAAGAACGTCGCGCACGGCCAGGCGCACATCAAGAGCACGTTCAACAACACGATCGTGTCCATCACGGACCCGGCCGGCAACGTGATCTCGTGGGCCTCCGCCGGTCACGTCGGCTTCAAGGGCTCCCGCAAGTCCACGCCGTTCGCCGCGCAGATGGCCGCCGAGTCGGCCGCCCGTCGCGCGCAGGAGCACGGCATGCGCAAGGTCGACGTGTTCGTCAAGGGCCCGGGCGCCGGTCGTGAGACCGCCATCCGTTCGCTCCAGGCGACGGGTCTCGAGGTCGGCTCCATCCAGGACGTCACCCCGACCCCGCACAACGGCTGCCGTCCGCCGAAGCGTCGCCGCGTCTGACGCACGGTTGTCTTGAGGTTCGGGCGGTACGGCTCCTTCGAGGCGTGCCGCCCGTACCCTTGCAGTACCAGTAGGACGTCAAATAGCGGGCGTCCCTGACTGAAGGAAACGAAACATGCTGATCGCTCAGCGTCCCTCGTTGACCGAAGAGGTCGTCGACGAGTTCCGCTCCCGGTTCGTGATCGAGCCGCTGGAGCCGGGCTTCGGCTACACCCTCG
>NZ_JAANNX010000010.1:0-201214 GCF_013363615.1 Streptomyces sp. CAI-85
ACCGCTTCTTCTCCCACCAGCCCGACCTCAACTACGAGAACCCCGCGGTCCAGGAAGAGATCCTGGCCGCCCTGAGGTTCTGGCTGGACCTCGGCATCGACGGCTTCCGGCTCGACGCGGTGCCGTATCTGTACGCCGCCGAGGGCACCAACTGCGAGAATCTCCCGGCCACGCACGAGTTCCTGCGGCGGGTGCGGCGTGAGATCGACGCCCAGTACCCCGACACGGTGATCCTGGCGGAGGCCAACCAGTGGCCCGAGGACGTCGTGGACTACTTCGGCGACTACGCCTCCGGCGGCGACGAATGCCACATGGCCTTCCACTTCCCCGTCATGCCCCGCATCTTCATGGCCGTCCGCCGCGAATCCCGCCACCCCGTCTCCGAAATCCTCGCCAAGACCCCCGCCATCCCCAGCCGCTGCCAATGGGGCATCTTCCTGCGCAACCACGACGAGCTCACCCTCGAAATGGTCACCGACGAAGAACGCGACTACATGTACGCGGAATACGCCAAAGACCCCCGCATGCGCGCCAACATCGGCATCCGCCGCCGCCTCGCCACCCTCCTCGACAACGACCGCAACCAGATCGAACTCTTCACCGCCCTCCTCCTCTCCCTCCCCGGCTCACCGATCCTCTACTACGGCGACGAGATCGGCATGGGCGACAACATCTGGCTCGGCGACCGCGACGCCGTCCGCACCCCCATGCAATGGACCCCCGACCGCAACGCCGGCTTCTCCTCCTGCGACCCCGGACGCCTCTTCCTCCCCGCCATCATGGACCCCGTCTACGGCTACCAGGTCACCAACGTCGAAGCCTCGATGTCCGATCCGTCGTCGCTGCTGCACTGGACCCGCCGCATGATCGAGATCCGTAAGCAGAACCCGGCGTTCGGGCTCGGCTCCTACACGGAGTTGCAGTCCTCCAATCCGGCCGTCCTCGCGTTCCTGCGGGAGTACGAGGACGACCTGGTGCTGTGCGTGCACAACTTCTCCCGCTTCGCACAGCCGACCGAACTCGACCTGCGCCGGTTCGACGGCCGCCACCCTGTGGAGCTGTTCGGCGGGGTGCGCTTCCCCGCCATCGGCGAGCTGCCCTACTTGCTCACGCTCGCGGGGCACGGCTTCTACTGGTTCCGGCTCACCCGAGCCGTGGCCCGGGCCGGCCGACGCCGGTGAGTGCGCGCCGAGGAAAGGATGGGTCACCGTGACGAAGACCGCCCCCCTGCGAACGAGCACCGCGAGCGAGGTCCGCTCGGTCGGGCCGCTGGCCGCCCTCCTGCGGGAGTGGCTGCCGCGGCAGCGCTGGTTCGCCGGCAAGGACCGGCCCCTCACCGATCTGCGCATGCTGTCGATGACGGAGCTGTATCCGGGGTGTCTGCATCTGCTGGTGCACGCCGGGCAGTCGGGTGTGCCGACGCCCGGCAACACCCCTCCGGCCGGTGACTGCTATCAGCTCCTCCTCGGTCTCCAGGAGCATCTGTCGCCCCGGCTGGGGCGGGCCCTGATCGGCAGGGTGGAGGAGGGCCCGCTGGCCGGGCTGACGGTGCACGACGCGTTGCAGGACCCCCGGTCGGCGCATCTGCTCCTGGAGCGGATGCGCCATCCCGGCACGCTGGGTCCGCTGTGCTTCGAGTCGGACCCGTCGGTGCCGGTGCCGGCCGGGCTCGCGCCGCGGCTGCTGGAGGCCGAGCAGTCCAACACCTCGCTGGTGTACGGCGACGCGTTCATCCTGAAGATCTTCCGGCGGATCCAGCCCGGGGTGAACCCCGATCTGGAGGTGCCGGTCGCGCTGGCCGGGCAGGGCTGCCGGCGGGTGCCCGCGCCGGTGGCCTGGTTCCGGACGACGCATCCGCAGGAGGCGACGCTCGGGGTGCTCCAGCCGTTCCTGCCGGACGCCTCGGACGGCTGGACGCTGGCGCTGAAGGCGCTGGCCCGCGGTGAGGACTTCACGTCCGAGGCGGCGGAGCTGGGCCGGGCCACGGCGGACGTCCATCTGGCGCTGGCCGCGGCCCTGCCGGCCGGTCCGGACGCCGAGGACGGGCGGACGGCGGCGGCGATGACCGAGCGGCTGGAGGCGGCCGCCCACCACGTCCCGGCGCTGCGGCCGTTCGTGCCGGGGCTGACCACGGCGTTCGCCGCGCTCGCGGTGTGCGACCAGGGTCCGCCGGCCCAGCGGATCCACGGCGATCTGCATCTCGGGCAGGTGCTGCGGGCCGGGCGCGACTGGTTCGTCATCGACTTCGAGGGCGAGCCGTCCCGGCCGCTGGCGGAGCGGTGCCTCGCGCACTCGCCGGTGCGGGACATCGCGGGCATGCTGCGGTCCTTCGACTACGCGGCCCGGCAGCGCCGGCCGTGGCGTCCGGAGTGGGCGCGCCGCTGCCGGGAGGCGTTCTGCGCGGGCTACGCGGCCCGGGCCGGGTGGGATCCGCGCAAGAAGCACGCCCTTTTGCGTGCCTATGAGACGGATCGCGCCGTTTACGAAGTGCTGTACGAGGCCCGCAACCGGCCCGACTGGCTACCCGTACCCATGGCGGCGATCGAACGACTCGCCGTCCGAGGAGGCTGACCCATGGCCCTGCGCGACACCGCCCTCCCCGAAGCGGCCGGTCCCCGGCCGCTCGCGGCGCCCGCGCTCGACCCCGCCGACCGTGCGCGACTGCTGGCGGGCGCCCATCACGACCCGCACTCCCTGCTGGGCGCGCATCCGGTGCCCGGCGGGGTGGTGTTCCGGGCCCTGCGGCCCTTCGCGGAGTCGGTGGCGGTCGTCGTCGACGGTGTGTCCACCCCGCTCGTGTCGGAGGAGGACGGCCTGTTCGCGGCCGTCCTGCCGCTGGACGCGGTGCCCGCGTACACGCTGCGGGTGGCATACGGCGGGGACGAGCGGGAGGTGGAGGACCCGTACCGGTTCCTGCCGGCGCTCGGCGACCTGGATCTGCATCTGGTGCGGGAGGGCCGGCACGAGGAGCTGTGGCGGGCGCTCGGCGCGGAGCCGATGACCCACCAGGGCGTGACCGGCACCCGGTTCACGGTGTGGGCGCCGAACGCGCGGGGGGTGCGGGTGGCGGGCGACTTCTGCTGCTGGGACGGGACCGCGTTCCCGATGCGCTCGCTGGGCGCGGCCGGGGTGTGGGAGCTGTTCCTGCCGGGCATCGGCGAGGGCGCCCGGTACAAGTTCGAGATCACCTCGCGGCACGGCGGCCGGTTCCTGAAGGCGGACCCGATGGCGCGGCGCGCGGAGGTCCCGCCGGACACCGCGTCGATCGTGCACGCCTCGCACTACACCTGGGGCGACGCGGAGTGGATGGCGCACCGGGGTGACGTGCCGGTGCATGTGGCGCCGTTCTCGGTGTACGAGGTGCATCTGCCGTCCTGGCGGCCGGGGCTCTCCTACCGTGAGCTGGCCGAGGTGCTGCCGGCCTATGTCACCGATCTCGGCTTCACGCATGTGGAGTTGATGCCGGTGGCGCAGCACCCGTTCTCGGGTTCCTGGGGTTACCAGGTCACCGGTTTCTACGCGCCGACGGCCCGGCTGGGCACCCCGGACGACTTCAAGTTCCTGGTGGACGCGCTGCACCGGGCGGGTGTCGGGGTGATCGTGGACTGGGTGCCGGCGCACTTCCCGAAGGACGACTGGGCGCTGGCCCGGTTCGACGGGGATCCGCTGTACGAGCCCGGGGACGCGCGCCGGGCGGAGCACCCGGACTGGGGGACGTTCGAGTTCGACTTCGGACGGGTGGAGGTGCGCAACTTCCTGGTAGCCAACGCCACGTACTGGTGCGAGGAGTTCCACATCGACGGGCTGCGGGTCGACGCCGTCGCCTCGATGCTCTACCTGGACTACTCGCGGGACTCGGGGCAGTGGGCGCCGAACGTGTTCGGGGGCCGGGAGGACCTGGACGCGGTGGCCTTCCTCCAGGAGATGAACGCCACCGTCTACCGGCGCAATCCCGGGGTGGTGACGATCGCGGAGGAGTCGACGGCCTGGGAGGGCGTGACCCGGCCGACCGACAGCGGCGGTCTGGGCTTCGGGCTGAAGTGGAACATGGGCTGGATGCACGACTCGCTCCAGTACATCGCCAAGGAGCCGGTGCACCGCAAGTACCACCATCACGAGATGACGTTCTCGATGGTGTACGCGTACAGCGAGAACTACGTGCTGCCCATCTCCCACGACGAAGTGGTGCACGGCAAGCAGGCGCTGGTCTCCAAGATGCCCGGCGACTGGTGGCAGCGGCGCGCCAACCACCGTGCCTATCTGGGCTTCATGTGGGCCCACCCGGGCAAGCAACTCCTCTTCATGGGGCAGGAGTTCGCGCAGGGCGCGGAGTGGTCGGAGGCCCACGGCCCGGAGTGGTGGCTGCTCGACGACGACTACGCCTCGGCAGGCGACCACCGCGGGGTGCGGGACCTGGTCCGTGAGCTGAACACCGTGTACCGGGCCACGCCGGCACTGTGGGAGCGGGACACGGACCCGGGCGGTTTCCGGTGGGTGGTGGGCGACGCCGCCGACGACAACGTCTTCGCGTTCCTGCGCTACGGCGACGGCGGGGTCCCGCTGCTGGCGGTCAGCAACTTCTCGCCGGTGGTGCGGCACGACTACCGGCTCGCGGTGCCCGAGGAGGTGCCGGCGT
The DNA here is from genome assembly GCF_013363615.1 of Streptomyces sp. CAI-85. Taxonomy (NCBI): domain Bacteria; kingdom Bacillati; phylum Actinomycetota; class Actinomycetes; order Kitasatosporales; family Streptomycetaceae; genus Streptomyces; species Streptomyces sp. CAI-85. The sequence goes on from NZ_JAANNX010000010.1 coordinate 4,637, forward strand.
GGGCGGAGGTCCTCAACACCGACGACGGCCGCTTCGGCGGCGGCGGGGTCGGGCCGTCCGGGCCGGTGAAGGCCGCGAACGGGGAGGTCTGGCTGACGCTGCCGCCGCTGGCCACCGTCTGGCTGGTGCCGTCGGCCGTGTGAACCCTCGCCGGCTGGGAAGTCGGGGGCGTACCACCCGCCGTACCGCCCGCCGCAGAGAGGCCGCATCCCGTGCGCACCGTAGGAGTGGAGGAGGAACTCCTCCTCGTGGACCCGGAGACCGGGGAACCGCGGGCGTTGTCCGCCGCGGTCCTGGCGCGCGCCGCGCGGCGCGAGGAGCCCGAGGAGGAGCCCTCCTTCCAGAAGGAACTGCACGCGCAGATGGTCGAGTTCGCCACCCGTCCGCAGTCGCGGACGGACGAGCTGGCCGCCGAACTGACGCGGCTGCGCGGGGAGGCGGCGCGGCACGCCGAGGAAGCGGGGTGCGCGGTGGCCGCGCTGGCCACCTCGCCCCTGGCGGTGCGCCCCTCGGTCAGCGTGGGGCGGCGCTACCGGTGGATGGCGGAGCAGTACGGCATCGCGACGCGGGAGCAGATCGTGTGCGGCTGCCATGTCCATGTGTCGGTGGACTCGGACGAGGAGGGCGTCGCGGTCCTCGACCGGATCCGGCCGTGGCTGCCGGTGCTGATGGCGCTGAGCGCCAACTCGCCGTTCTGGCAGGGGCGGGAGACGGGGTACGCCAGCTACCGGCGGCGGGTGTGGCTGCGCTGGCCCTCGGCCGGTCCGACCGAACTCTTCGGCACGGCCGGGGCGTACCACCGGCGGGTGGCGGACATGGTGGCCACCGGCACGGTCCTCGACGAGGCGATGGTGTACTTCGACGCCCGGCTGTCGGCGCGCTATCCGACGGTGGAGGTGCGGGTGGCGGACGTGTGTCTGCGCGCCGACACCGCGGTGCTGATGGCCGTTCTGGTGCGGGCGCTGGTGGAGACGGCGGCGCGGGCGTGGGCGGCGGGCGAGGAGCCGGTGGACCACAGCATCAGCCTGCTGCGGCTCGCCGACTGGCGGGCGGCCCGCTCCGGGCTGACCGGCGATCTGGTGCATCCGGTGACCATGCGGCACGCCCCCGCGGAGCGGGTGGTCGGGGATCTGCTGGAGCACGTGGGCGACGCCCTGGCCGACAGCGGTGACCTGGAGCGGGCGCGCGCGTCCTGCGCGGCGCTGCTGCGGGAGGGCGACGGGGCGCGGGTGCAGCGCGAGGTGTGGGAGCGGACGGGGAGTCTGCGGGAGGTCGTCGCCGCCTGTGTGCGGCTCACGCAGGGATGACGCTCCGGACACGCTGAGATCATCAACGCGCTTTACTTACTCCGTTCCCGGCCACAACCGGTCCCACCTGGGCTACATTCGCCACGGTCGATAACAGTTCTCATCGACGGAGTCACCCTTCGTACACGTCAGGAGCAGCGTATGCGCGACTTCGCTCTCGCTCCCCCAGCCGTCTCGCCCCTGACCGGAGGGCTCGCCGACAGCGTCTTCGACACAGCCGCCCGTACGCCGACCCTGCCCGTCCTGGCCCGCCGGCGTGACCCCGCCTCCGTGACCTGGGAGGAAGTGACGGCGGTCGAGCTGCGGGACGAGGTCGTCGACCTGGCCAAGGGGTTCGTGGCGTCCGGGATATCCCCCGGTCACCGCGTCGCGATCATGGCGCGCACCCGGTACGAGTGGACCGTTCTCAGTTACGCGCTGTGGGCGGTGGGCGCCGAGGTCGTCCCCGTGTACCCGACGTCGTCGCGCGAGCAGGTCGAATGGATCCTGCGGGACTCCGGCTGCGTGGGCGTGGTCGTCGAGGACGAGCAGAGCGTGATGACCGTCGGCTCGGTGTGTGCGACGCTGCGGACGCTGCGCCATGTCTGGCAGCTCGACGCGGGCGCCTTCGAGGACCTCACCCGGCGCGGCGAGCGGGTCCCGCTGACGACGGTGGACTCGCTGCGCCGGATCGTGCTGCCCGACTCCACGGCGGTGATCGCCTACACCTCCGGCACCTCGGGCCGCCCTCTCGGCTGCGCGCTCACCCACGCCGGTCTGGCCAGCCCCTGCGACACCCTGCTGGCCGGCTGGGGCCACACGGCGGCGCCCGCGGGCGAGCAGGGCAGCGTCCTCGCCTTCCTGCCGTTCTCCCATGTGTACGGGCTGATGATCCAGGGCCTGTGCATCCGCGGCGGCATCATGATGGGCCATGAGCCGGACCTGAGCACCGAGGCGCTGGCGGAGGCGCTGCGCACGTTCCGGCCGACGTATCTGTACGCGGTCCCCTCCGTCTACGAGAAGATCTACAAGAACTTCCTGCGGTCCGCCCAGGAGGCCGGCCGCGGGGCGCTGTTCGAGCGGGCGGCGGAGACGGCCCGGGACTTCGCGGCGGCCGTGGAACGCCACCGGCTGGGCCGGGGGTCCGGGCCCGGACTCGATCTGCGGCTCCAGCACTCCGTGTTCGAGCGGACCGTCTACCGCAAGCTGCGCGCCTCGCTCGGCGGCCGGGTGCACCGCGGCACCTCGGGCGGCTCCCCGCTCACCCGCGATCTGTCGCTGTTCTACGAGGGCATCGGCATCTACGTCCACGACGGCTACGGGCTGACCGAGACCAGCGGCGGGATCACCATGCAGCCGCTGGGCCAGGAGAAGTCCGGCACGGTCGGACAGGTCCTGCCGGGCATGGACCTGCGGGTGGCGGACGACGGGGAGATCCTGGTGCGCGGCCCCTCGGTGTTCCAGGGGTACGTCAACGACGACGCGTCGACCCGGGCGGCGCTGCGCGGCGGCTGGCTGGCCACCGGCGACCTGGGGTTCCTGGACTCCGACGGCTATCTGACGATCACCGGGCGCAAGAAGGACGTCATCATCACCAGCAGCGGCAAGAGCGTGGCGCCGACCGCGCTGGAGCAGCGGCTGCGGATGCATCCCCTGGTCCACCAGGCGGTGGTGGTGGGCGACAACCGGCCCTGTGTGGGCGCGCTGATCACCCTGGACCCCGAGTTCCTGGCGCACTGGCGCGGCGGTCTGATGCTGCACGGCGACACGTCGAGCCGGGAGGCGCGGGAGGAGAACGCGCTGCGGGAGGAGATCGCCCGCGCGGTGGCCGCGGCCAACAGCGCCGTGTCCCGCTCGGAGTCCATCCGGGCCTTCCGGATCCTGCCCCAGCCGTTCGACCAGTCCAACGGGCTGCTGACGCCGTCGATGAAACTGCGCCGGGACTCGATCGTGGCGCACTACGCGGCGGAGATCGAGGCGATGTACCAGGCCCGGGCGCGGATGCCCCGGCAGAGCCCGCAGGAGGAAGTACTGACCTGGGACGACACGGACGACGTGTTCCGCTGAGGTGATCCCGGATCGTACGCGTAGGGCTCGTGGCGCCGGGAACCCTGCAAGGGGGCGACGCGACAGAGCCGTACGAGAAAGGAAGCCGGTCCACCGATGGCTGTGGGGCCGCACACCACCATGTCAACCGAGCCGCGGGGCAACGACTCATCGACCTCCTGGGCGGTTCCGGAACGGACCGCCCGCTTCACCGGCGAGCCGCAGGACGTGACGGGTGCCCGGCTGGCGACGGTGGAGTTCCTGCGCGTGCTGGCCCGCAGCGCACCGCCCTCGGCGCCGGAGTGCGCCCCGGACATCGTGCTGGTGGTGACCGAGCTGGCGGCGAACGCCGTGCAGTACGCGCCGGGCCCCTTCGAGCTGCGGCTGCGGCCCACGTTCGACGGGGTGCACGTCACGCTGTCCGACACCAGTTCCGTGCTGCCGGAGCCGCGCGCCTTCCGGCCGGAGAGCGGGGGCGGCGGCATCGGCTGGCATCTGGTCCACGCGCTGTGCCGTCAGGTCAGCGTGGTGCCCAGCGGCTCCGGCAAGGACGTGCACGTGTTCCTGCCCTGGTGATCCGGCCGCCCCCGTCCGCCCCCCCCGTCCGCCCCGCCGGCCGCTCAGGCGGGCGGGGTGCCGTGCGAGGTCGGACGGCGGTAGTGGGCGCCGACCCCGGCCAGGTACGAGGGGTCCTGGGTCTCGCTGTCGGTACGGAAACGCGGGGCCTGCTTGGCCTCGTCCCGGGTGCAGGACAGGGTGATCCTCCGGGCCTCGGGGTCGACGGACGTCACCACGCCGACCGGGACGACCGCGCTGTGGCCGAACACCCACAGACCCGCGTCGACGACCAGGTGCCGCAGCCCGTGCGGCGCGGCCTCGCGCTCCACCTCCCCGAGCGCCCCGTCGGCCGCCTGGACGGTGTACCCGGTGAGATCCAGTCCCTCGGCATGACCGCTGCCCGGCGCGTACGACCAGATTCCGTCGTCGATGGTCACGGTGTTTCCCCTCCTCGGTCTTGCTCAGCTCCCTACCCCCGAGGGGAGCACGCATTCGAGAAACGTTCGTCTGCATGCCTCGCCCGGCTGGCGCAACCCGGCCCGGCGCGGTGGGATCGACTGAGGTGCGAACCGCCCGAGGCGGGGCACGCGCCAGAGGTCGGGCAGACCGCCTGGAGCCGCAGAAAGGGATGGACAACGTGACACGACCCAGGATCCTGGTGGTGGGCGCGGGCTTCGCGGGAGTGGAGTGCGTGCGGCGTCTGGAACGCAGGCTCTCCGCGGACGAGGCCGAGATCACCCTGGTGACACCGTTCGCCTACCAGCTCTATCTGCCGCTGCTGCCGCAGGTCGCCTCCGGGGTGCTCACACCCCAGTCGATCGCCCTGTCCCTGCGCCGCAGCCGCAAGTACCGCACCCGGATCATCCCGGGCGGTGCCGTGGGCGTGGACCTCCGTGCGAAGGTCTGCGTCATCCGCACCATCACCGACGAGATGATCGACGAACCCTACGACCACATCGTGCTGGCTCCCGGCAGCGTCACCCGCACCTTCGACATCCCGGGGCTGACCGACCACGCCTTCGGGATGAAGACGCTCGCCGAGGCCGCGTACATCCGCGACCACGTCATCACCCAGCTCGACCTGGCCGACGCCAGCCAGGACCCCGCCGAGCGGGCGTCGCGGCTCCAGTTCGTGGTGGTGGGCGGCGGCTACGCGGGCACCGAGACCGCCGCCTGCCTCCAACTGCTCACCCACAACGCGGTCAAGCGCTATCCCCGGCTGGACCCGGGCCTCATCAAGTGGCATCTGATCGACATCGCGCCGAAGCTGATGCCCGAGCTGGGCGACAAGCTGGGCCGCAGCGCCCAGGAGGTGCTGCGCAAGCGCGGCATCGACATCTCGCTCGGGGTCTCCATCGCCAAGGCGGGCGCGGAGGAGGTCACCTTCACCGACGGCCGGGTGGTGCCGACCCGCACCCTGATCTGGACGGCCGGGGTGGTGGCGAGCCCGCTGATCGGCACGCTCGGCGCGGAGACGGTCCGCGGCCGGCTCGCCGTCACCTCGAAGATGAACCTGCCGGGACACGACGGGGTGTTCGCACTCGGCGACGCCGCCGCCGTACCGGACGAGGTGAAGGCCGCCCGGGGCGAGGAGAGCGCCGTCTGCCCGCCGACCGCCCAGCACGCGATGCGCCAGGGCAAGGTCGTCGCCGACAACGTCATCGCGACGCTGCGCGGGCAGGAACTGCGGCCGTACGAGCACAAGGACCTCGGTCTGGTGGTCGACCTGGGCGGCACGGACGCCGTGTCCAAGCCGCTCGGCATCGAGCTGCGGGGGCTGCCCGCGCAGGTCGTGGCCCGCGGCTACCACTGGTCGGCGCTGCGCACGGGCGTGGCCAAGGCGCGGGTGCTGACGAACTGGACGCTGAACGCGATCGCGGGCGACGATTTCGTCCGCACCGGCTTCCAGACCCGGCGGGCCGCCAAGCTGAAGGACTTCGAGTACACGGACGCCTACCTGACGCCCGAGCAGGTCAGGGCGCGCGTCGAGGGCACGGGCACCGGGTCCGGGTGACCGGCGCGGGGTCGCGGGCGGTGGCCCGGTGGAAGGACCGGGTCGCCGCGTCCGATCCCGGGCTCCTGCGGCTGACCGCCGGGCTGCGGACGGTGGGCGCGATCTCGCTGACGCTGGCCGTGCTGTCGCTGCTGGGGGCCGATGTCGACCAGCTCGTCGCCGGCGCGGTCGCCTCGATGGTCGCCACCTTCGCGGTCCGCGAGAAGAAGCGCGGCGGGCAGGCGATCACGCTGGCGCTGGGCCTGGTGGTGGCGCTGGTGTCGGTGTCGCTGGCCTCGCTGCTCAGCTCACGGGTGGTGATCGGGGACGTCTTCTTCGTCGTGTTCATCTTCTGCGCGGTGTACGGACGCCGGTTCGGCGACCGGGGCACGGCGCTCGGTCTGATCGGCTTCCAGGTCTACTTCCTGTCGCTGTTCGTCGCGGCCTCGCACGAGAGCCTGTGGGGGCTGTGGCGGGTGATCGCGGTCGCCTTCGCGTGCAGTGCGCTGGCCCGGTTCGTGCTGGTGCCGCAGAGTTCGGCGGGCATCCTCGACCGGCTGCGGCAGGCGTTCCGGGCGCGCCTGGCGCAGCTCCTGGACGCCCAGTTGGAGCTGCTGGACGCCGGTCCGCACGACGTGGAGAAGGCCCTCGCCCATGTGCGGGAGGGCAACGCCCGGCTGCACGAGAGCGCCCTGATGATCCAGGGCCGGCTGGACGAGGGCACCCCGGACGCCTCGATGGCCGGCCTGGTGCAGCGGCGTGTCGCCGACGCGGAGATCGCCGCGGAGCGGCTGGGGCTGCGGCTGCTCACCGCGCGCGGCGCCGAGCGGGCCGACACCCTGACCCTGCATCTGCCGGGCGCGCCGGTGCCGGAGGCCGGGCTGCTGCCGGTGCGGGACCCCGCGATCGACACCCTGCGCCGGGATCTGACGGCGCTGCGGATGCTCGTCCGGTACCCGGGGGTGACGGGGGCGCAGGCCGCGGTGAACGCGCAGGTGCGCAACCGGCTGCTGGGCTACCGGGAGGAGGAGAACCTGCCGGAGGCGTCGGAGCCGGTGCAGGACGTGTTCCGGGCGGTCGGCGAGGCGGCGCGGGCGGTGCTGGGGCTGCGGACCGCGCTGGACGGGCCGCAGGACGAGTCCGACGACAGTCCGGAGACCGCGCGGTCCCGGGAGGAGCTGGACGCGGAGGACGTGGCGATCGGCGCCGAGGAGGAGGAGACGGCGGCGGAGGAGGAGACCGGGCTGCGGCGGCCGACCACGCGGACGGCGGTGCAGGTCGCGGTCGGGTCGTCGCTGGCGATCGTGGGCGGCGAGCTGCTGTCCGAGCACCGCTGGTACTGGGCGGTGCTGACCTGCTGGATCGTGTTCATCAACACCTCCTCCACCGGGGAGATCCTGGTCAAGGGCTCCCGTCGGCTGCTGGGCACCGTGCTGGGCGTGGTCGCGGGCATCGGGCTGGCGGGTGTCGTCGGGCAGCACACGTGGACGGCGTTCGCGGTGGTGCTGCTGTGCGTGTTCGCGACGTACTACACGGCGCCGCTGTCGTACACGCTGATGTCGTTCTTCGTGACGGCGTCGCTGGGGGTGCTGTACACGCTGCTGCACACCTACAGCCTGTCGGTGCTGGTGCTGCGGATCGAGGAGACGGCGCTCGGTGCGGCCTGCGGGATCTTCGCGGCGGCGCTGGTGCTGCCGGTGCACACCGACCGGCGGACGAACGAGCTGCTGGTGACCGTCCTCGACCGGCTGGCGGACGTCACGGAGGCGGCCGTCGACCAGCTCAGCGGCGGGCCGCCGGTCGATCTGCTGGACCAGGCCCGGGAGCTGGACCAGGCGCTGGCGGATCTGCGGGCGGCGACCCAGCCGCTCACGCATCCGGTCACCCCGCTGCGGAGCCGGCGGGACACCGCCCGCTATGTCGTCGCCCTGCTGGAGACCTGCGCGTACCACGCCCGGTCGCTTGCGGCGACGGCCGAGCTGCTGCCCACGAACCCGTCGATCGCGGCCGACCCCCGGCTGCGGGACGTGGGGCAGCGCATCCTGCACAACATCCGGGCGCTCGCGGCGGGGGCGGCCGAGGAGCCCGCGGACGTCGAGGTGCTGGCCGGGCCGAGCATCGCGTCACTGCTGAAGCCGGGGGTGCCCGGGACGCCCCGCTACGGCCAGGTCACCGACCGGGTGCTACGGCATCTCCAGCGCCTGGACGAGGCGGTGCTCGGCCTCGCCCGGCCGCTGGAGCTGCCGGTGGCGCGGCCGTTGCAGGTGCCGGGGTGAGGGGGCGGGGGCTGCCGGTGGCGCGGCCGTTGCAGGTGCCGGGGTGAGGGGGCGGGGGCTGCCGCTGTGCCCTCAGTGGTCAGGCGGGGCGGTGCGCCGGGCGGTGGGCGCCGCGGCTCTCGCGGCCCAGGGCGTGCAGGTACTCCAGGGCGTCCAGCAGGACCGTGCGTTCGTACCAGGCGAGCCAGCGGCCCGCCTGGGCGCCCAGGGCGTCCAGGGCCTCGATGCGGGTGCGGTCCAGTTCGGGGAGCGGGCGGTCGGCGTGGGCCGAGACCATGCCGACGCAGTGACCGGCCGACGTGGTCAGGGGCACGCTGTGGCAGGCCCGGCTGCCTGCGGCGAGGATCGCCTCGCGGGCGGGCTCGCTGAACACCGGGTCGCTCTCCACGTCCCGGACGGTGACCTGGCTGAGGTCACGGGCGGCCCGGGCGCAGGAGGTGCCGTCCGCGCCGACGTGCTCGAAGAAGTCGACGAACTCCTCGCTCAGTCCGGTGTGCCGTTCCATGCGCAGCCCGCCCCTGACCCGGTCCACCGTCTGGACGTTGCCCATGCCGGTGCCGACGACGTCGAGGGTGCGGTCCAGTACGGCGGCCAGCACCGCGCCCCGGCTGCGGGCGCCCTCCGTGCCCGGCGGCAGGAAGCCCAGCGCCGGTTCGGGGTGCCGGACCCGCCGGGGGAACCACACCGCCGTCCGCTCGTCCGGGCGGACCGTGGTCACCAGGGCCCCGGCCAGGGTGCGCATCTTGACGTTGAACCGCTGCGACGCCCGGCGCATCAGGGTGAACGCGGCGTCCGCGTCGGGCAGGGCGTAGCGCTCCTGGAGCATGCCCTGTGCCTGGGAGATCAGCGGGTACGCCCGGACCCGGGCCCGTAGCGCCCGGACCTCGCCGCGCAGTCTGGTCAGTTCGTCGTCGGGGTCCGTGCCCTCCCCCGGCGTCTCGCGCGCCGCTCCGGGTCCCGCCGCGGTCATGAGACCTCCGTCCGCTCGCCGTCCTGCGACCGCGACTCGGCGGTCCCGGGTTCGCCTGCCCCGGCCTGCCGGTTTCAGGCCCCCGACGTGTCACGGTCCCGGTCGATGTCCAGGGCTTCCTGGCGGACCCGTGCGCAGCTCCGGCTGATGAGCCGGGAGACGTGCATCTGGCTGATGCCGAGCCGGTCGGCGATCCGGCTCTGCGTCATGTCCTCGAAGAAGCGCATGTAGAGGATGGCCCGCTCGCGCTCGGGGAGCCGGCGCAGGCCCTGCCGGGCGGACTCGCGGTCGACGACGACGTCGAAGGAGGTGTCGGGGCCGCCGAGGGTGTCGGCGAGGCTGTATCCGTCGTCGCCGGTGCGCAGTTCGGCGTCGAGCGACAGGGTGCTGTAGCTCTCCAGCGCCTCCAGGCCGGCGCTGACCTCGTCCTCGGTGAGGCCGGTGTGGGCGGCGATGTCGGCGACGGACGGCTCGCGGGTACCCGGGTTCTCGGTGAGTTCGCGGCGGGCGACGCGGACCTTGTTGCGGAGTTCCTGGACCCGGCGAGGGACGCGCAGCGCCCACATCCGGTCGCGGAAGTGGCGCTTGATCTCGCCGGTGACGGTGGGGACGGCGTAGCTCTCGAAAGCGCCGCGCTCGGGCTCGTAGCGGTCCACGGCCTTCACCAGGCCGAGGGCGGCCACCTGCCGCAGGTCCTCCACGGCCTCGCCGCGGTCGCGGAAGCGGCCGGCGATGCGGTGGGCCATGGGCAGCCAGGCGGTGACGAGTTCGTCGCGCAGGGCGTCCCTCTCGGGTCCGTCCGGGAGGGCGGCGAGGCGGGCGAACCTGCTCGCGGTGTCGGGGGCGTCGTCGTGGGTGCGCCGCGGAGCGGTGGTGGTGCGGGGGGCCGCTGCGGCACGGCTTGTCGACATGTCGATGGGCATGCGGAATCGCTCCTGAAGACGGGTTCCAGGGAATGACCGCGGGAGGAAGGGTGCCCGTCCGGGCACCGGGGAGCGCCCTGGACAGGGCATACCGCTCCCGTCGGCGCGCCTCCGGTCCGAAGCACGAACTCCGTCTGCCCGACACCTGGAGGAACAAACTCCGTGCGGCGAAACGGTGTTCGCGAGGGGCGGGCGCGTGGCCGCCGGCGTGGGGCTCAGAGAGCCGGGGTGGGCATGGCGGGCGCTGCGACCGGTGCGATCGGTACGACCGCGGTGATGCGCTTGCCGCCGTCGGGCAGTCCGGCCACCCGGACGTCCCGGGCGAGCCGCCGTACGATCGGCCAGCCGCGCCCTCCGAGGCGGTGCCGGCCCCGCTCGTCGAGGGGCCCGGTGGTCCGCGGCAGCCGCTCGCTGCGGTCGCTCACCGAGACATGGACGGTCCGTTCGTCGGCCTCGACGTCGTAGCCGGTGAGTCCGCCGCCGTGCAGGATGGCGTTGGTGGCGAGTTCGGAGGCGACGAGCAGCGCGTCGGTGCAGGTCCGCTCGTCGTACGGGCGGCCGGTGGCCGCGCATCGCCCCGCCACCGCGCGCCGTACGGCTCCGCGGACGTCGGAGGGCCGGTACGGCCCCGTCACCACGGGCGTGTCGGTCGTGTCGGTCGTGTCGTCTACAGGCATCCCTTCGCTCCCCACAGTGGTGTGGTCCTCGTAGTTCGCCTGACCGTCAGGGCCCGCCCCAAACCTGGCGGGGCCTCCCGGCAACCGTTGAAAGTGAAACAGGTCACTTGACCCAGTCGGGATTACACGAACGCCCCCTGAATGGTTTACCGTTCATACATACGTGGTGAGCGGGTCGGAGGACTCCTCCCCTCCCGGCACCACCCTGTGACCGCCCTGGCTGGCCTCCCCCGTCCAGCCAGGGCTTTTCTTTGCCCTCCCGCGGAAATATCCGTGCCGCCGAGGTGCCCGGGGCGCCGGTAGCGGCTGAAATGGGCTGAGGAGAAAAGCACCGCGACCGTTCTCCGGCGAGGAGCACCGCGCCATGACAAAAGCGACCAAACTCCTGACCGCCCTTCCCCCGCCCCAGCGCCGACGACTGATGGAGCTGGCCCGGGAGGTCTCGTTCCCGGAGGACACCCGGATCTTCGAGGCGGGCGGCGTCGCCGACCGCTTCTGGGTCGTCCGCTCCGGCGCGGTCTCCCTGGTCCAGGAGGTGACGACGGTCCAACGGGTCACCGTCGCCAGCCTGGGCGCGGGCGATCTGCTCGGCTGGTCCTGGCTCTTCCCGCCGTACCGCTGGGACTTCGGCGCGGAGGCGTTCAGCCCGGTCCGCGCCTACGAGTTCGAGGCCCAGCCCGTGACAAAACTCTGCGAGGAGGACCCGGCACTCGGCATGACCCTGGTCCGCCTGGTGGCCGAGATCCTCGCCCACCGCCTGGAAATGACCCGCAACCGCCTGATGGACCAGTACGGGACGCAGAGGCGGGGGGTGTACTAGGGCCCTTCTTTCGGATCTGGCCGGCTTCGAGCGACGGTGTGTCTCGGCGGGCCCGAGCGGGGTCTGGTGCGTGCAGATGCAAGGCGGAGGAGGGCGGCAACGCGATGGGGGTCCCCCCGCGCGAGCGCAGCCGAGCGTGGGGGAGTTGACAACCGACGACAACGCGGCTGGGGGTCCCCCCTCTGGGGGAGTGCGTGCCAGCCCCCGCGACCCCCGGCAAGATCCGAAAGAGAGGCCCTAGCCCCGGGCCGGGAGCCTGACCGAGCCGGAACCGGGCCGGATCGCAGCTCAGGCGAATCCAGGCTCGCGTCCGGGCCGGTGACCTGGTCGGCGAAGGCGAGGGTGAGCGAGGGATAGGGGCCGGGGGCCTCGCGCAGCACGCGCGCGGCGAGCTGGTAGCGGGTGGCGTCGGCGAGCAGCCGGGCGGTCGGCTCCAGGCCGATGCGCAGCCCGTGGTCGGTCAGCAGCCGGCCCGCGAAGGCGTGGTACGTCGAGATCACCGGGTCACCCGGCGGGTTGTCCGGGTCGATCACATCGGGGGGTGAGGTTGATGACCTGCTCAGGGCGACCTGGCTGGTGCCGACCAGCCGGACCACGCGCGCGGCATCACCGTCGTCTTGCTCGAGCCGGCCGAGTCCAGGCGCGGGACCCAGCGGCGCGGGACGTACCAGGACCAGGGCCGGACCGGGTCCCCGCCAGCCAGGACCGCGCCGCGCAAGGACCCAGGTCACACCGTGACACGGCGCCGCGTCACGGTCCGCGCCCCGTCCACCACGCGCCGCGCCGCGTGCCGGGCGGGATCGGGGCCTGGGTCCGGGCCGGGGCCAGGCCACATCCGCGCCGCGCCAACTCCAGGTCACGCAGGGACCCGCGCCGCATCACCGCCCACGCCCCCATCCAGCACGCACCACCTCAGGCGCCAGGCCGGATCCGCGCCCGCGTCTCGGGCCGTGCCGTGCCGTGCCGTGCCGTGTCAGGATCCGTGCCGGGCCCTGGTCGCGTCGGAGGCCGCGCCAAGCCCGGCCCCGTCCAAAGCCACGTCGCGTCCGGGACCAGGCCACATCCGGGCCCACGTCAGATCCGGGCCCCCGTCAGATCCGGTACCGCCGCAAAGCCGGTACCGTCGCTGCCAGGCCCAGCATCAGGACGATCACCAGGAGGCCGCCGCCCGCCACCGCCGCGCGGGGGCCGAAGGTGGCGCCTGCCGTGCCGTGGAGGACGTCGGCCAGGCGGGGGCCGCCTGCGACCACGACCGTGAAGACGCCCTGCATGCGGCCGCGCATCTCGTCCGTGGCGGCGGACAGCAGGATCGCGCCGCGGAAGACCATGGAGACCATGTCGGCGATCCCGGCGACGGCCAGGAACGCCACCGCCCACCACAGGCCGGCGCTCAGTCCGAAGGCGGCGATCGCCGCGCCCCACGCGACGACCGCCCAGATCACCATCCAGCCGTGCCGCCGCGCCCGCGCGAACGTGCCGGAGAACAGCCCGCCCAGCACCGCGCCCACCGGGATCGCCGCGAACAGCAGCCCGTAGGCCAGCCCCTCCCCGTAGGAGGCGTACGTCTCGGCGGCGAGCTGCGGGAACAGGGCGCGGGGCATGCCGAAGACCATGGCGATGACATCGGCGAGGAAGGACAGCAGCAGCACCTTGTGCCGGGCGATGTACCGGAAGCCCTCCACGATCTCCCGCAGGCCGGCCCGCCGGGCCACCGCGCCCGCGAGCGGCGGCAGCGCGGGCAGCCGGACGACCGCCCACAACGCCACGCACAGCGCGAACGCGTCGATGAGGTACAGCTCGGGCAGCCCGATCACCGGGATCAGCGCACCGGCCAGCAGCGGGCCCGCGACCAGGCCGGTCTGCATGACGGTCGAGCCGAGCGCGTTGGCCGCGGCCAGCTCCTCCGCCGGGACCAGCCGGGCGATGGAGGCGTTGCGGGCGGGCGCGTTGAGACCGAAGAACGCCTGCTGGACGGCGAGCAGCACCACCAGCACGCCCACCGAGTCGAGACCCGTGGCGGCCTGGATCCAGAACAGCACCGAGGTGACGGCGATCCCGGTGTTGGTGATCAGCAGCAGCCGGCGCCGGTCCATGGTGTCGGCGATCGCGCCGCCCCACAGGGCGAAGACGACCATCGGCAGCAGTCCGGCGAGACTGGCGTAGCCGACCCACGCGGAGGACCCGGTGATGTCGTAGATCTGCTTGGGCACGGCGACCGCGGTGAGCTGGCTGCCGACGGCCGTGACGATGGTGGAGGACCACAGCCGGCGGTAGGCGGGGCGGCGCAGCGGGCGGGTGTCCATGCCCCAGCGGCGCCAGCCGCGCCGGGGGCCGGCCTCCGTGGCTGGGTCGTCGTCGGGGCCGGCCTCGGGTGCGGTGCTGCTCTCGCTGGTGTCCACGGAGTTCCTGGGTGCTCGATACATCTTTCGGGTGCGGGAGCCACTATCCCAGCATCTTCCGTGGTGTTGCGGCCTCCGTGGACATCAGATCTCACATGATGGACATAAATGGCGCCCAGGAAAGACTCAGGCACCTGCGATGAGCAGCACGCCCAGGGTGATCATCGTGGCCGCGACGAGTCCGTCCAGGACGCGCCAGGCGGCGGGGCGGGTGAGGAAGCGGCCGAGCAGCCGGGCGCCGAAGCCGAGCGCGGCGAACCAGCAGAGGCTGGCGAACGCGGCCCCGAGCCCGAAGGTCCAGCGCAGCGGGCCCCGGTCGGCGGCGATCGAGCCCAGCAGGAAGACGGTGTCGAGGTAGACGTGCGGGTTGAGCCAGGTCAGCGCGAGGCAGGTGAGCACCGCCCGGCGCCGGGAGCCGGCGGGGTCGCCGTCCGTGCGCAGCGCGTCCGTGCCGGGCCGCAGCACCCGGCGCGCCGCGAGCACCCCGTACGCCAGCAGGAACGCGCCGCCGATCCAGCCCACCACGGTGAGCGCGTCCGGCCAGGCCACCACCAGGGCGCCCACCCCGGCGACGCCCAGGGCGATGAGCAGGGCGTCGGACAGGGCGCAGATCCCGACCACGGCGAGGACGGCGTCCCGGCGGACCCCCTGGCGCAGGACGAAGGCGTTCTGGGCGCCGATGGCGACGATGAGCGAGAGACCGGTGCCGAAGCCTGCGGCCGCGGCGGCGAGTGCGGTGGACATGACTCCCACGCTAGGCAGACGATCATCGCGGGTACAGCTAAAGATTCTTACGTATCCTTAGCATTCGTGATGACACAGGTGACCCAGTGGTGAGCGACCTGCCCCTCGACCTCGTCCGGACCCTGCTCGCGGTGGTCGACGAGGGCACCTTCGACGCGGCGGCGGCCGCCCTGCACGTGACGCCGTCGGCGGTCAGCCAGCGCGTGAAGGCCCTGGAGCAGCGCACCGGCCGGGTCCTGCTGCTGCGCACCAAGCCGGTACGGCCGACGGAGTCCGGCGAGATCGTGGTGCGGTTCGCCCGCCAGCTCGCCCGGCTGGAGCGCGACACCCGGTCCGAGCTGGGCATGAGCGACGCAGGTGAACCGGCCCGGGTGACGGTCGCGGTGAACGCCGACTCGCTGGCCACCTGGTTCCTGCCCGCGCTGTCCCGGGTGCCGCGCGAGCCGCCGCTGCGGTTCGAACTGTTCCGGGAGGACGAGACGCGTACGGCGGAGCTGCTGCGGGAGGGGGTCGTCATGGCCGCGGTCACCTCCTCGCGGGACGCGGTGGCCGGCTGCTCGGTGCGGGCGCTCGGCACGATGCGCTACCTCGCCGCCGCGAGCCCCGAGTTCGTCGTCCGGTATCTCGACGGCCTTCCGCTCGCCGAGGCGCTGACCGGGGCCCCGGTGATCATCTTCGATCGCAGCGACGACCTCCAGGACGGGTTCGTGCGCGAGCTGAGCCGGGGCACCGGGCAGGCGAGCGGTGTACGGCACGCGGTGCCCTCCTCGGAGGGGTTCGCGGCGTCGGTCGCCGCCGGACTCGGCTGGGGCATGGTCCCGGAGGCCCAGGCGGACGCGCTGCTGCGCTCGGGCGGCCTGGTCTCGCTGGCGCCGGACCGGCCCCTGGACGTCCCGCTGTACTGGCAGCAGTGGAAGCTCGACTCGCCCGCCCTGGCGGCGCTGTCCCGGGCGGTGGCCGAGGAGGCGGCCCGGGCCCTCAGAAACTGAGCGGCGGCCCCGGCCGGGCCTCCGGGCCCCGCAGCTCCCGCAGCCTCGCCTCCGCGCTGTCGAGCAGCATCTCCAGTGCCGTCGGATAGGCGCTGGTGACCATCCGGGCCGACAGCAGCGGGGCCGCCTCGGCGATCCGGGGGTGGGTGGCGGCGGGGAGGCGGGCGTACGTCGAGTGCCACATCGCGTCGTCGGCGCGCCGCGAGGCCCGGGGCAGCGCCAGGGAGGCGGCGTCCAGGGCGGCGAAGGCCAGCGTCTGGTCGATGAAGGCGTGGTAGACGCGGACCGTCTCGGGCAGCGGGAACCCGGCGGTGCGCAGTACGTCGAGGACGGCCTCGTCGGCGGCGAGTTCGTTGGCCCGGCCGCTGACCCGGCTCGCGGTGAGCTGGGCGGCCTGCGGATGGGCGACGTACGCGGCGTGGATGCGCAGCCCGATCGCGTGCAGGTCCGCCCGCCAGCGTCCGGTCGGCGTCCAGCCGCGCAGCGCCTCGCCGATCAGCGCGTCGCCGATGGCCAGCGTCAGATCGTCCATGCCGCGGAAGTACCGGTACAGGGTGCTCGGGTCGCAGTCGAGAGCGAGACCGAGCCGGCGTGCGGTGAGCCCGGTGCTGCCGTGCTCGCGCAGCAGCCGCAGCGCGGTCTCGACGATCAGCCCCTCGGAGAGCACGGTGCCGCTCCGGGTGGGCCGGCGCCGGCGCCTCTTCTCCTCCGGTACCACCGCCTTCGGCATGACCCCTCCCGTGTCACGACGCTTATGCCAACGCCATTGACCTTACGTTGGTGCGGGGCGTTGGATCTCCGGCAGGGCCCCCTTTCCGCATTCCGCACCTTCTCCAGTCTTCGACCGAGGGAGTTCTCGTCATGCGTGTCCTGCTCGTGGGCGCCGGCGGTGTGGGTACCGCCGTCACCCGGATCGCCGCCCGGCGTCCGTTCTTCGAGGCGATGGTCGTCGCCGACTACGACCCGGCCCGCGCCGAGGCGGCCGTCGCCGCGCTCGGCGGGGACGACCGCTTCCACGCCGCGCGCGTCGACGCGAGCGACGAGACGGCGGTGACCGAGCTGCTCGCCCGCCACCGCTGCGACGTGCTGCTCAACGCCACCGACCCGCGGTTCGTGATGCCGCTGTTCCGCGCGGCCCGGGCCGCCGGGGCCACCTATGTCGACATGGCGATGTCGCTGTCCCGGCCGCATCCCGAGAAGCCGTACGAGGAGTGCGGGGTCAAGCTCGGCGACGAGCAGTTCGCGCTGGCGCGGGAGTGGGAGGAGGCGGGCGCGCTCGCGCTCGTCGGGATGGGCGTGGAGCCCGGTCTGTCGGACGTGTTCGCGCGGTACGCCGCCGACGAACTCTTCGACGAGATCGAGGAGATCGGCGTCCGGGACGGCGCGAACCTCACCGTGGAGGGCTACGACTTCGCGCCCTCCTTCAGCATCTGGACCACGATCGAGGAGTGTCTGAACCCGCCGGTCGTCTACGAGGAGGACCGCGGCTGGTTCACCACCGAACCGTTCAGCGAGCCCGAGGTGTTCGACTTCCCCGACGGCATCGGCCCGGTGGAGTGCGTGAACGTCGAGCACGAGGAGGTGCTCCTGATGCCGCGCTGGGTGGACGCGCGCCGGGTCACCTTCAAGTACGGCCTGGGCGGCGAGTTCGTCGACACCCTCAAGACGCTGCACCAGTTGGGCCTGGACCGCACCACGCCGGTGACCGTGCCGAGCGCGTCGGGCCCGGTGGCGGTGTCCCCGCGGGACGTGGTCGCCGCCTGTCTGCCGGACCCGGCCACGCTCGGCGAGCGCATGCACGGCAAGACCTGCGCGGGCACCTGGGTGAAGGGCGTCAAGGACGGGGCACCGCGCGAGGTGTACCTGTACCACGTGGTCGACAACCAGTGGTCGATGGCCGAGTACGGCAGTCAGGCCGTGGTCTGGCAGACGGCCGTCAACCCGGTCGTCGCGCTCGAACTCCTGGCCACCGGCGCCTGGTCGGGCGCGGGAGTGCTCGGACCCGAGGCGTTCG
This sequence comes from Streptomyces sp. CAI-85, assembly GCF_013363615.1. NCBI lineage: Bacteria > Bacillati > Actinomycetota > Actinomycetes > Kitasatosporales > Streptomycetaceae > Streptomyces > Streptomyces sp. CAI-85. Next base: position 22,332 of record NZ_JAANNX010000010.1, read on the forward strand.
ACGCCCGTCCCTTCCTGGATCTGCTGACGGCGTACGGCTCCCCGTGGGGTCTGCGGGAGCAGTGAGCGGCGTTCGCGCCGTTTCGTCCCCGGGCCGTTTCGTCCCCGGCCCGTCTGGTCACCCGCCTCGGAGCGAACATCCGGAAATCCGCCCGAACGACTTCGATCGCAGGTGACTTCGATGGACAACTGGCGAGAGAGCGCCGAGTGCCGCCATGAGGACCCCGACCTCTTCTTCCCGATCGGGACCTCGGGCCCGGCGCTGCTCCAGACCGAACAGGCGAAGGCGGTCTGCCGTCGCTGCCCGGTGCGGGAGGCGTGCCTGGACTGGGCCATGAACACGGATCAGACGCTCGGCGTGTGGGGCGGCACGAGCGAGAACGAACGGCGCGCGATCAAGCGGCGCGCCCGGGCCCGCCGGGGCTCGTGACGCCGGTCGGGGCGGCGGCGGCAGCGCTCAGTCGTCCGGAGGGGCCGCCGCGGCCGGCAGCCGCAGGGTGAAGACGCTGCCGGTGCCGGGCTCGCTCGCCGCCTCGGCCGTCCCGCCGTGCGCGGCGACCAGATGGCGGACGATGTTCAGGCCGAGGCCGCTGCCTCCGGTGCGGCGGCTGCGGGACTTCTCGGCGCGCCAGAACCGGTCGAAGACGTGCGGCAGGTCCTCGGCGGCGATCCCGGCGCCGGTGTCGGCGACCGCCAGGACGACCCGGTCGCCGTCGCGCCGGGCGCTCAGGGTGACCGTGCCGCCGTGCGGGGTGTGCCGTACGGCGTTGGTGACGAGGTTGCCGAGGGCCTGGCGCAGCCGGACCGGGTCGGCGTCCAGCCAGGGCGTGTCCTCGGCGGTGGTGCGCAGGGTGACGCCGGCGGTGTCGGCGGCGACCCGGTGGGCGGCGGCGACCTGGGCGAGCAGTTCGCCGGCGGGCACGGGCTCGCGGTGCAGGCTCAGGGTGCCGGCGTCGGCGGCGGCGAGGTCGCGCAGGTCGTCGATGATCTGCTGGAGCAGCAGGGCCTCCTCGTGCAGGGCGCCGAGGAGTTCGGGGTCGGGGTCGACCAGGCCGTCCCGGGTGACCTCCAGCCAGCCCCGGATGTTGGTGAGCGGGCTGCGCAGTTCATGGGCGACGTCGGCGACCAGGGCCTTGCGCTGGGCCTCCAGGCGTTCGCGGCGTTCGGCGAGGTCGTTGAACGCCTCGGCGAGGATCCCGGTCTCGTCGCGGGTGGTGACGGGTACGCGCGCGTGCCGGTCCGGGGGCTGCTGGGCGGCCTCGGTGAGCGCGCGCAGCGGGCGGACCAGCCGGGTGGCGACGACCGCGGTCACGGCGAGGGTGACGGCGAGCACCAGCCCGGCCGCGCCGGCGACCTTCGCCTGGTTGGCCGGGGACAGGTTCCAGCGGGGTACCGGGCGGTTGTCCCCGCCGCCCAGGAAGAGTTCGGCGGCCGGGGCGACGTAGGGGTCGAGCTGGGCGCGGCGGGCGTCGTCCACGCAGCTCTGGACGGCCCGTTGCGCCCGGGCGCCGCCCATCTTGTAGTACTTGGTGACGATCGGGGGCGTGAGGCTGCCGTCGCCCATGTCGACCACCAGGCCGAGGGAGGCGTCGAGTTTGTCGAGTCCTTCGAGGCCCGTGCTCCGCAGACAGGGCACGGCCCGCTCCTGGAGCGCGCGCAGCGCCCGGTCCTCGGTGGGGGTGGGCGTGACGAGCCGCCCGTCGTCGCAGACGTCGCGCCCGTAGGCGAGTTCGAGGCCCCCTTCCTCGTGGGTGAGGACGGGGCGGCCGCTGGGGATGCGGGTGACCGTCATGTCGTAGCCCAGGCGGGCGTAGCAGCCGCGTTGGGTCTCGGCGTACCGGTCGAGCCTGCCGCGCTCCGCTGCCGTGAGGCGGTACGGGCCGACGGCCCGCGGGTCGATGCCGACGAGCTGGGCGCCACGCTCGGTGTAGGTGTCGGTGCGCAGCGGGTCGATGCCCGCGGCGGCGCGCGGGGGCAGGGAGGTGCCGGGGCGGGCGGAGTCGGCGATCGGCACCCGGTCGGTGGTGGTCAGGGCGATGCGCCGGCCGGTCCGCGCGGACAGGACGCGCACCACCGTCTCGACGCCCTTCCAGTCGGGGTGGGTGGCGGCGTAGCCGCTCAGTTCGGCGAGGACGTCCATGTCGTCGGCGAGGGCCTGGCCCTGTTCCTCGCGCAGCGCGCGGGTGGTGGTCGTCACGGCGAGCCAGGCGGTGGCGGCCACCGAGCACACGGCGATGAGGACGGACGCGAACAGCAGCCGGACCAGCAGCCGTTTGCGCAGGGGTATGCGGCTCGCCGGTCTCATATGCGGCCGCCGCTGAGCTTGTAGCCGACGCCGAAGACGGTCACCAGGCGGACGGGTCTGCGCGGGTCGGTCTCGATCTTCCGGCGCAGGTTCATGATGTGCACGTCGACGGCGCGTTCGGTGGAGGAGCGGTCGAAGCCGCGCGTGCACTGGAGCAACTGCCGCCGGGAGAAGACCCGTTCGGGTTCACCGGCGAGGGCGAGCAGGATCTGGAACTCGGCGGGCGTGCACTCGACGGGCACCCCGTCGCACGTCACCTCGTGCCGTACCGGGTCGACCACGACGCCCCCGGCGCGTACCACCGGCTCCTCGCGCCGGGCGGCGGTGCGGCCGCTGCGGCGCAGCACGGTACGGATCCGGGCCATCAGCTCGCGCGGGCTGTACGGCTTGGTCATGTAGTCGTCGGCGCCGACCTCCAGGCCGAGCAGGACGTCCTCCTCGCCGGCGCGGGCGGTGAGCATCAGGACGGGGATGTCGTCCTCGCGGCGCAGCGCCCGGCAGACCGCGATGCCGTCGAGGACCGGCAGCATCAGGTCGAGCACGACGAGGTCGGGGCCGATCCGCCGGGCCGCGGCGACGGCGGCGGGCCCGTCGTGGACGACGGTGGCGGTGTGTCCCTCGGCGAGGAGGGAACGCCGGATCAGCTCGGCCTGCATCGCGTCGTCCTCGGCGACCAGGACATGTGCGCACACGTGGGTCGTTCCCCCCTCGGTGAAAAGCGGTGGGCGGGGTCCGGTGGATCCCGCCCACCGCCCGGTCATGGCCGGACGATGATGACCGACAGGTGTGTGGAACCCGTCAGGGTGCGGCGGGCTTGCCGTCCGTGTGCAGCCAGGTCCGGAACAGCGCGGTCAGGTTCTTGCCCGACTCCCGCTCGGCGAGGCGCTGGAACTGGGCGGTGGTGCCGTGGCCGTACCGGTGCCGGTCCGCCCAGGCGCGCAGCACGCGCAGGAAGACACGGTCGCCGACGGCGGTGCGCAGGGCGTGCAGGGCCATGGCGCCGCGGGCGTAGACGGGCGTGCCGAAGATGTTGGCGCCGCTGCCCGGGTCGGCGGGCGGGAACTCCCACAGCTCGTCGTCGGCGGGGGTGGCGTACAGGGCGTCGAAGGTCTTCTGGGCGCTGTCGCCGCCGTGCTGCTCGGCGTAGAGCCACTCGGCGTAGGTCGCGAAGCCCTCGTTGAGCCAGATGTCCTTCCAGGAGGTGAGGGAGACGGAGTCGCCGAACCACTGGTGGGCGCTCTCGTGCACCAGGGTGCTCAGATCGGGCGCGCTGTCGTAGACGGGCCGGGTCTGGGTCTCCAGGGCGTAGCCGACGTTCGGGGCGTGGTCGACGATGGAGCCGGCGGCGCGGAACGGGTAGGGCCCGAACAGCTTGCTCTCCCACTCCAGCACGGACGGCAGCTTCTTCAGCACGGGTGCGGCGGCCGCGGCCTCGCGCGGGTCGACGGCGTCGTACACCTGGATGCCGCTGCGGGTCTTGTACTGCTTGACCTGGAAGCGGCCCACGGTGGCGGTGGCGAGGTAGGCGGCCATCGGCTCGGACTGGCGCCAGCGGAAGGTGGTCTTCCCGTGCTTGGTGCTGCGGCCGAGCAGGACGCCGTTGGCGACGGCGGTGCGGCCCTGGGGGACGGTGATCGTGAAGTCGTAGGCGGACTTGTCCAGGGGGTGGTTGTTGGCCGGGAACCAGGTCATGGCGCCCTGCGGTTCGCCCGCCACGAAGGCGCCGTCGTCGGTGGGGATCCAGCCGTCGAGGGAGCCGTCGGGGTCGGTCACCGGGGCCGGGGTGCCGCGGTAGGTGACGGTGACGCGGAAGGACTGGCCCTTGCGCAGCGCGCGGCGGGGTGTGACGACGAGTTCCTGGCCGTCGCGCCGGTAAGCGGCGCGGGCCCGGTCGACCGTCAGGCCGGTGACCTTCAGGCCGGAGAGGTCGAGGTCGAAGCGGGTCAGCTTCTGGGTGGCGCGGGCGGTGAGGACGGCCTTGCCGTCGAGGTGCCCGCTGTCCGGGTCGTAACGCAGGGTCAGGTCGTAGTGCGAGACGTGGTAGCCGCCGTTGCCGGCGAGCGGGAAGTAGGGGTCGCCGACGCCGGGCGCGCCCACCGGCCCGGCCGCGGTGGCGGGCCCGGCCATGGCGAGCAGGGCCGCGACGACGACGGGCACGGTGACGGCGACGGCGCGGCGGCCGGGCAGGGCGGGGCGTCTGCGGATCTGGGGGTGCGTCACATGTGCTCCTTGCGGGGGGTGGTCGGTGATCGGATCACCTCACCCTAGGCAGCGAGGCCCGCGGGTTCGCCCACGTTCAGGTCAAGCCACGCGGCACACTGCGCCGTTCCGGGGTGAGGGCCTCTCTTTCGGATCTTGCCGGGGGTCGCGGGCCCTGGCACGCACATCTGCCGCGTTGTCGTCGGTTGTCAACGCTCCGCGTTGCCGCCCTCCTCCGCCTTGCAGCTGCACGCACCAGACCCCGCTCGGGCCCGCCGAGACACGCCGTCGCTCAAAGCCGGCCAGATCCGAAAGAAAGGCCCTAGCGTCGACAGCGTCCGCCCCCTGAGGAGAGGCCCGTCCGTGAGTGTCCGTGTGCGCCGCGTCTATGAACCGCCCGAGTCCGCCGACGGGGTGCGGGTGCTGGTCGACCGGCTGTGGCCGCGGGGGGTGTCCAAGGCCGAGGCGCACATCGACGAGTGGCCGAAGGCCCTCACCCCGTCGACCGAACTGCGCCACTGGTACCACTCGGACGCGGGGTCCTACGACGAGTTCGCGCGCCGCTACGAGGCGGAGCTGGCCGCCCCGGAGGCGGCCGGACTCCTCGATCACCTGAGGGAGTCGGCCCGCTCCGGGGCGGTGACGCTGGTGACGGCGGTGAAGCACCCCGAGGAGAGCCACGCGTCCGTGCTCGCGCGCCTGCTGAGCGCCTGAGGGCTCAGCCCGTCTCCTCCGCCGCCGCCCGTCCGGCGGCGCGGCCGGAGAAGAGGCAGCCGCCGAGGAAGGTCCCCTCCAGGGCGTTGTAGCCGTGGACGCCGCCGCCGCCGAAGCCCGCGACCTCGCCCGCCGCGTACAGGCCCTCGACCGGGCTGCCGTCGGCGCCGAGGGCGCGCGAGTCCAGGTCGGTCTGGATGCCGCCGAGCGTCTTGCGGGTGAGGACATGCAGCTTGACGGCGATCAGCGGGCCCGCCTGCGGGTCGAGGATCCGGTGCGGGGTGGCGACCCGGCCGAGCCGGTCGCCGATGTAGCGGCGGGCGTTGCGGATGCCCTGCACCTGGGCGTCCTTGCTGTACGCGTTGTCGATCTGGAGGTCCCGGGCCCGGATCTGACGGCGCAGCCCCTCCACGTCGAGCAGCGGCTTCTCGGTGAGCGCGTTCATCTTCTCGACGAGCCGGTCCAGGGTGTCCGCGACGACGAAGTCGGCGCCGTGGTCCAGGAACGCCTGGACGGGCGCGGGGGCGCCCTTGCCGAGGATCCGGTCGCGCAGCACCGCCTTGCGGTCCTTGGCGGTGATGTCGGGGTTCTGCTCGGAGCCCGAGAGCGCGAACTCCTTCTCCACGATCTTCCGGCTGAGCACGAACCAGGAGTGGTCGTACGGCGCGATGTCCTCGGTGGTGCGCAGATGGCGGAGCGTGCCGAGGGTGTCGTAGCCGGGCAGGCAGGGGTCGGGCAGCCGGCGGCCGAGCGCGTCGAACCACATCGAGGACGGCCCCGGCAGGATGCGGATGCCGTGTCCCGGCCAGATGGGGTCCCAGTTCTGGATGCCCTCGGTGTAGTGCCACATGCGGTCGCGGTTGACGAGGCGGACGCCGGCCTCGGCGGTGATGTCGAGCATCCGGCCGTCGACGTAGGCGGGGACGCCGGTGACCATCTCGGCGGGCGGGGTGCCGAGCCGTTCGGGCCAGTAGCGGCGCACGATCTCGTGGTCGGCGCCGATGCCGCCGCTGGTGACGACGACGGCCCGGGCGGTGAGTTCGAACGCGCCGACCGCGTCACGGTTGGAGGCGACGCCGCGCGGGGAGTCGTCGGGGGCCAGGACCGTGCCGCGCACCCCGCGCACGGCCTCGCCGTCCCGGACCAGCGCGTCGACGCGGTGGCGGTGGTGGAAGGTCAGCAGCCCGTCCTTCGCGGCCTGTTTGGCGTAGCGGACGAACGGCTCGACGACTCCGGTGCCGGTGCCCCAGGCGACATGGAAGCGGGGGACGGAGTTGCCGTGCCCGTCGGCGCGCAGATCGCCGCGCTCGGCCCAGCCGACGGTGGGCACGAAGGAGATGCCGTGCCCGGTGAGCCACTCCCGCTTCTCCCCCGCCGCCCACTCGACGTAGGCGCGGGCCCAGCGCACCGCCCAGGAGTCCTCGTCGTCCGTGCGGTCGAAGGCAGCGCTGCCCTGCCAGTCGTTCCAGGCGAGGTCGAGGGAGTCCTTGATGCCGAGCCGGCGCTGTTCCGGGGAGTCGACGAGGAAGAGCCCGCCGAAGGACCAGAACGCCTGGCCGCCGAGGTTGGCGGCGTTCTCCTGGTCGACCAGGGCGACCCGCCGGCCCCTGCTGGTGAGTTCGTGCGCCGCGACGAGGCCCGCGAGGCCCGCTCCGACGACGATGACGTCCGCGTCCATGGCGACCGTTGCCTTTCTCATTCGGGGTGGGCGCTGCCGTCCGTCAGCAGCGCGGTGAGGAGTTGCTTGAGCCAGGCGCGGGCACGGGCCACGTCCTTGTCGAGCAGGAGCTGGGTGGTGACACCGTCGTAGGCGGCGACCACGGCGTGGGCGGCGGAGTCGGTGTCGCCGAGCACGGCGGGCAGGGCGGTGTGGCCGCGGGCCCGGGCGAGCCGGTCGGCGATCGCGCCGCGCAGCCGGGCCCGGTGGTCGAGCAGGGTCGCGGCGACGGCCGGATCGCGGGCCGCGTGCACCAGGAAGTCGGTCTTCACCAGCAGCCAGTCGAGGTCGAGCAGGAGCACCTCGGTGACCCGGTCCACGGAGGCCGGTACGTCGAGGTCGGGGCCGTCCCCGGCGAGGGCGTCGGCGACCTGCCGGGCGATCAGGTCGGCGCGCTCGCGGTAGAGCGCGAAGAACAGTTCGTCCAGGCTGGCGAAGTTGGAGTAGAAGGCGCCCCGGCTGTAGCCGGCGGCCTCGCAGACCTCCTCGATGGAGACCCGCCCGAAGCCCTTGGCGGCGAACACGGCGAAGGCGGCGTCGAGCAGATTGGCCCGGGTGCGCACGCGGCGCCGGGTGACGCGCGGTCCCGTCGTCCGCGGTGCGGCCATGGTCGGACCTCCGTTCGATACGCGAATGTATCGGATACACCGGTGTATCGAAAGAGGCGGGCACGATAAGCGAACACATTTTCGAATACGGCGTTACGCTGGACCCATGACCGCGCACCACCTCCAGGGCTCCCTCTTCGACCAGGCCGACGACCTGCGCCTCGGCCCCCTCGACGGGCTGCGCCGGACCACGCTCGGCGCCGGCGCCTGGATCGACGTGCTGCCGGGCTGGCTGAGCGGCTCGGACGCGCTGTTCGAGCACCTGGCCGCCGAGGTCCCCTGGCGGGCGGAGCGCCGGGAGATGTACGACAGCGTGGTGGACGTCCCCCGGCTGCTCGCGTTCTACGGGCCGGACCGGCCGCTGCCCCACCCGGTGCTGGAGGAGGCCCGCGCGGCCCTGTCCGCGCACTACGCCGACGAGCTGGGCGAGCCGTTCGTCACCGCCGGGCTGTGCCACTACCGCGACGGGCGGGACAGCGTGGCCTGGCACGGCGACCGGTCCGGGCGGGGCGCCCGCGAGGACACCATGGTCGCCATCCTCTCCGTCGGCACGCCCCGCGATCTGCTGCTGCGCCCCGCGGGTGGCGGCGAGGCGGTCCGGCGCCCGCTGGGGCACGGCGACCTGATCGTGATGGGCGGATCCTGCCAGCGCACCTGGGAGCACTGCGTGCCGAAGTCGGCGCGCGCCGCCGGGCCGCGCATCAGCGTCCAGTTCCGGCCGCACGGGGTGCGCTGAACGTCCGGCGTGCGGCGATACGCCGGTGTCTCTTCGGCCAGGGCGCGGCCCCGCCTCCGGCGCCGGCCGCCCGATCTGCTTTGCTGTGCCGGTCGGACGGCCACCTCACCACACGGGACGACCTCATGGGCGCGGATGTACGGCACGTCGCGGACGGCATCTATCTGGTGCACGGCTCCCACACCAACTGGGTGATCCTCACCGACGGGGACGCGGTCACCCTGATCGACACCGGCTATCCCAAGGACCGGCGGCTGGTCCTGGAGTCCCTCGCCGCGGTGGGCGCCGCGCCGGAGGCGATCACCGCCGTGCTCATCACCCACGCGCACAACGACCATCTGGGCTCCGCCGAGCATCTGCGGACGACCTACGGCACCCCGGTCTATCTCCACGAGGCCGAAGTGCCGCACGCCCGGCGGGACTTCCTCCAGCAGGTGTCCACGCCCGAGGTGCTGCGCAACGCCTGGCGGCCCGGTGTGCTGCCGTGGGCGGTGCACGTACTGCGGGCCGGCGGGACCGAACAGCATCCGGTCGCGGCGCCCGAGGCGTTCCCGGTGGCCGACGGGCCGCTGGACCTGCCCGGCCGTCCGGTCCCGGTGCACACGCCGGGCCACACCGACGGGCACGCGGCGTTCCACCTCCCGGACGCCGGGATCGTCGTCTCCGGCGACGCCCTGGCGAGCGGTCACGCCACCTCCCGGGTCCAGGGGCCGCAACTGCTGCCGGACATGTTCCACCACGAGCGCGCCCGGGCGGTCGCCTCGCTCGGGGTGCTCGCCGCACTGGACGCGGACACCCTGCTGCCCGGCCACGGTCCCGTGCACCACGGCTCGGTGCGCGCGGCGGCCGAGCTGGCCCGGGAGCGGGCGTCTCGGCCCCCGAACGCCCGCTGAGCCGGAACTCCCGCAGGCCGTAATGTTCGGGCCATGGCTTTGCAGATCAGCGCCACGAACCCGGAGCACCCGGCACTCCTGCTGGAGCTGCCCTGGCACCTGCCCCTGGAGGAGTGGCCCGAGGAGGTCCTCGTCCCGCTGCCGCGCGGCATCTCGCGCCATGTGGTGCGCTACGCGCGGGCCGGCGACGAGGTGATCGCCGTCAAGGAGCTGGCGCAGCGCCCCGCCCTGCGCGAGTACGAGCTGCTGCGCGATCTGGACCGGCTCGGCATCCCGGCCGTGGACCCCCTCGCGGTGGTCACCGGCCGTACCGACGGCACCGGTCATCCGCTGGAGCCGGTGCTCGTCACCCGGCATCTCGGCGGTTCGATGCCGTACCGCTCGATGTTCGAGACGACCGTGCGTCCCGCGACCATGCACCGGCTGATGGACGCCCTCGCCGTGCTGCTGGTGCGGCTGCACCTCGCCGGGTTCGCGTGGGGCGACTGCTCGCTGTCCAACACGCTCTTCCGGCGGGACGCGGGCGCCTACGCCGCCTACCTCGTGGACGCCGAGACCGGCGACCTGCACCCGCAGCTCAGCCCCGGCCAGCGCGACTACGACCTCGATCTGGCCCGGGTGAACATCAGCGGCGAGCTGCTCGACCTGGAGGCGTCCGGGGCGCTGCACCCCTCGGTGGACCCCGTCGAGTTCGGCACGGAGATCTGCGCCCGGTACGGCGCGCTGTGGCAGGAGCTGACCCGCACCTCGGTGTACCCGGCGGGCAAGTACCACTACATCGACCGCCGTATCCGGCGGCTCAACGACCTCGGTTTCGACGTCGCCGAGATGCAGATCGAGCACTCCTCCAACGGCGACACGGTGACCTTCGTGCCGAAGGTGGTCGACGCGGGCCACCATCAGCGCCAGTTGCTGCGGCTGACCGGTCTGGACACCGAGGAGAACCAGGCCAGACGGCTGCTGAACGACCTGGAGAGCTGGATGGCGACCCAGGACGACTACGAGCCGGGCGATCCGCTCGCCGCCCGCCCCGAGGTGCTCGCGCACCGCTGGGTGCGGGACGTGTTCCGGCCCACCGTGCGCTCGGTGCCGTTCGAGCTGCGCGGCTCGATGGACGCGGCGGAGATCTACCACGAGCTGCTGGAGCACCGCTGGTACCTGTCGGAGCGCGCGCAGCACGACATCGACCTCGACACCGTCGTCGACGACTACATCGTCAACATCCTGCCCCGGGCACGGGAGACGCTGGAGCCCACCGTGCCCGAGTGAGCGGATACGCGGCCGTCAGTCGTGCGGGACGACGGCCACGGGGCAGTCCGCGTGGTGCAGGACGCCGTGCGCCACGGAGCCGATCCGGGCGCCCACCGCGGTCCGGTGGGCGCGGCGGCCCACCACCATGAGCTGGGCCCGCCCGGAGACCGACAGCAGCACCTGTCCGGCGCTGCCCATCTCGACGTGCTCCACCACGTGCACGTCCGGGAACCGCTCCCGCCAGGGCCGCAGGGCGTCGGCGAGCGCCTTCTTCTCGTACGGCTCCAGGCCGCCCGCGTCGTCGAGGAGCTTCAGCGAGGCGGGGCTGTAGGCGAAGACCGGCGGCAGCGTCCAGGCGCGGACCGCGCGCACGGTCGCGCCGCGCGCGGCGGCCGTCTCGAAGGCGAACCGCAGGGTGGCCGCGCTGTCCTCGGGGTCGCCCTGCTGGCCGACGACGATCTCGTGCCCGGCGACCTCCGAGGACGCCTTGTCGCCCGCCCGTACCAGCACGACCGGGCAGGTCGCCTCGGCGAGCACCTGCTGTCCCACGGAACCGAGCAGGAACCCGACGACCGAGCCGTGGCCGCGCGAGCCGAGGACCAGCGTGTCAGCGCCGGCCGCGGCCTCGACCAGCGTCTCGACGGGCCGGCCCTCCAGGACGTCGGTGGTCACCGTGAGTCCGGGGTGCCGCTCGGTGACCGTCGCGACGGCCCGCTCCGCCGCCTCCCGCACCCAGCGTTCCTGCGCCTCCCGGTCCGCCACCTCCGGCGCCGTGTCCGGCTGGAACCGCCAGGCGTGCACCACCCGCAGCGCCAGATCCCGCCGGACGGCCTCCCTGGCCGCCCAGGCGAGCGCGGCGAGGCTCTCGTCCGTCCCGTCGACCCCTGCCGTGATCGGGCCCGTCATCTCGCTGCCTCCACTTGTCGTGATCACTTCGTACCCGGCCCAGTCTTCACCACTACGCTGAACGGTATGGCGTTGGTATGGGAACAAGTGGTCGTGGACGCGGCCGACCCGGTGGCGCTGGGCCGCTGGTGGGCGGCCGCGCTGGGCTGGGTCGTGGTGAACGACGCGCCCGACGAGTACGAGATCCGGCCGGCCCGGGACCGTCTCCCCGGCCTGCTCTTCACCCCGGTCCCGGAGGGCAAGCAGGTCAAGAACCGTCTCCACCTGGACTTCCGCCCCGAGGACCAGGCCGCCGAGGTGGCCCGGCTGCTGTCCCTGGGCGCCCGCCGCACGGACGTCGGGCAGGGCGAGCAGAGCTGGGTCGTGCTGGCCGACCCGGAGGGCAACGAGTTCTGCGTGCTGTCCGGCCGCCGCCCGGCCTGACCGGCCGGGCGGGGAACCTCGCGGCGGCGCGGTGCGTCTGGCCCTGACATGGAACGACGGACCGACCCGCCCTGGGCGGCAGGCTGCTCGACACTGCTCGCCGGGGCGCTGGCGGGCTACGGCGCCCACCGGCTGTCCCGCGCGGCACGCCGGACCTGCGCGGTCATCGCGCGGGAACACCCGAGCCTGTTCGACCTGTGGACCTGGCAGGCACCGCTGACGGTCCTCGCGGGGGCCTTCGCGGGCCTGATCGCGTGGGCGCTGCCGGCGGCCGCGCTGCGGCACGGCGAGCGCCGGTACGTGCGGGTGCTGATACCGTCCGCGGTCCTCCTGACCACGTTGATCGCGCTGACGCTGGTGCACTTCGCCTGGCTGGGGACCCCGCTCGGCGTGGGCAACGACACCAACGGCGACTGTCCCCCGGACAACGTCCCGCCGTGGTGGCCCGGGTGGCTGCCCGCGTGAGCCGGGGAACGGACCCCGGTACGGCCAGCCGTGGCCATGGCTCCGCCCGCCCCGTACGGTTCTTGTATGGCTGGTGGTCCCCAAGCATCCGTGAGTGTCATCCTCACCGTGGACGACGACCCGGGGGTCTCCCGTGCCGTCGCCCGTGACCTGCGGCGACGCTACGGCGGCTCGTACCGGATCGTGCGGGCCGAGTCCGGGGAGTCCGCGCTGGAGGCGCTGCGCGAGCTGAAGCTGCGCGGGGATCCGGTGGCCGTGATCCTGGCCGACTACCGGATGCCGCAGATGAACGGCATCGAGTTCCTGGAGCAGGCCCTCGACGTCTATCCCGGCGCCCGGCGTGTACTGCTGACCGCCTACGCGGACACGGACGCGGCGATCGACGCGATCAACGTCGTCGACGTGGACCACTATCTGCTCAAGCCCTGGGACCCGCCCGAGGAGAAGCTCTACCCGGTCCTGGACGACCTGCTGGAGGCATGGCGGGCCAGCGATCACCGTCCGGTGCCGGCCACGAAGGTCGTCGGGCACCGCTGGTCGGCACGCTCGTCGGAGGTGCGCGAGTTCCTGGCCCGCAACCAGGTGCCGTACCGCTGGTACTCCGCCGACGAGCCCGAGGGACAGCGGCTGCTGGCCGCGGCCGGGCAGGACGAGCGGAGGCTGCCCCTGGTGATCACCGCGGACGGCACCCCGCTCGTCGCGCCGGAGCCGCCCGAGCTGGCCGCGAAGGTCGGCCTCGCGACGACGCCGACGGCGGAGTTCTACGACCTGGTGGTCATCGGCGGCGGCCCCGCCGGGCTCGGCGCCGCGGTGTACGGGGCGTCCGAGGGGCTGCGCACGGTGCTGGTGGAGCGGTCGGCGACCGGCGGACAGGCCGGGCAGAGCTCCCGCATCGAGAACTACCTCGGCTTCCCCGACGGTGTGTCCGGCGCCCAGCTCACCGAGCGGGCCCGCCGTCAGGCGGCCAAGTTCGGCGCGGAGATCCTCACCGCGCGCGAGGTGACCGGACTGGAGATCAACGGCTCCGCGCGGGTCGTACGGTTCTCGGACGGCTCCGCGGTGGCCGCGCACAGCGTGATCCTCGCGACGGGCGTGTCCTACCGGCAGCTCACCGCGCCCGGCTGCGACGACCTGACCGGCTGCGGGGTGTACTACGGCTCGGCGCTCACCGAGGCGCCCGCCTGCACCGGGCACGACGTGTACATCGTGGGCGGCGCCAACTCGGCCGGACAGGCGGCCATGTACCTGGCGCGCGGCGCCAAGTCGGTGACCCTGCTGGTGCGCGGGGAGTCGCTGGCGGCATCCATGTCGTACTACCTGATCCAGCAGATCGAGGAGTCGTCCAACATCTTCGTACGGGCCCGCACGGTCGTGGAGTCGGCCCATGGCGACGGGCACTTGGAGCATCTGACCCTGCGGGACGTGACGACCGGGGAGACCGAACGGGTCGACGCGCAGTGGATGTTCGTGTTCATCGGCGCGGCCCCGCTGACCGACTGGCTGGACGGGACCGTGCTGCGCGACGGGCGCGGTTTCATCCTGGCCGGGCCCGATCTGACCCCGGAGGGGCGGCCGCCGGGCGACTGGGAGCTGGACCGGCCGCCGTACCACCTGGAGACCAGTGTGCCGGGCGTGTTCGTGGCGGGCGACGCGCGCGCCGAGTCCGCGAAGCGGGTCGCGTCCGCCGTAGGAGAGGGAGCGATGGCCGTGATGCTCGTCCACCGGTATCTGGAGCAGTCGTGAGCGGGCGGGCGATGCCGTGCAGCCCGGCGGAGATCAGCTCGCTGTTCCTGTTCGAGAAGCTCACCCCCGAGCAGCTCGGACGGTTGTGCGGCGAGGGCGGCGTGGAGGCGTTCGAGCCCGGCCCGGTGTACACCGAGGGCGAGCCGGCCACCTGCTTCTACGTGATGCTGGAGGGCACGGTCGTGCTGTACCGGCGGGTCGGCGGGGACGACGTCGAGGTCAGCAGGACCTCCCAGCGCGGGGTGTACGCGGGCGCGATGCAGGCGTACCTCGGGGACCGGGTGCCGCAGCTCTACACCAACTCGATGCGGGTGACGGAGCCGACGCGGTTCTTCGTGCTGCCCGCCGAGTCGTTCGCGGCGGTCATGCGGGAGTGGTTCCCGATGGCCGCGCATCTGCTGGAGGGGCTGTTCTTCGGCTCCAAGAACACCCAGCGGGCGATCGGTCAGCGTGAACGGCTGCTCGCCCTGGGCTCGTTGTCGGCGGGGCTCACGCACGAGCTGAACAACCCGGCTGCGGCGGCCGTGCGGGCGACGGCCACGCTGCGCGAGCGGGTGGCCAAGATGCGGCACAAGCTCTCCGTGATCGCCGGGGGCGGCTACGACCCGCAGGCGCTCACCCGGCTCATCGAGATCCAGGAGCGCACCGCCGAACTCGTCGCCAAGGCCCAGGTGTTGAGCCCGCTGGAAGCCTCCGACCGGGAGGACGCGCTCGGCGACTGGCTGGACGACCACGGCATCCAGGAGGGCTGGCGGATCGCCCCGACCTTCGTGCAGGCGGGGCTCGACGTGGACTGGCTGGAGCAGGTCGCGGACACGGTGGCCGCGACAGACACGGACATGCTGCCGGGCGCGATCGGATGGCTCAACTACACCGTCGAGACCGAGCTGTTGATGGACGAGATCGACGACTCCACCAACCGCATCTCCCGGCTGGTGGACGCGGCGAAGCAGTACTCGCAGCTCGACCGCGCCCCCTTCCGGGTCGTGGACGTCCATGAACTCCTCGACAGCACCCTGCTGATGCTCTCCGGGAAGATCGGGCGGCGCATCGAGGTCGTGAAGGACTACGACCGGACGCTCCCGGAGGTGCCGGCGTACCCGGCGGAGCTGAACCAGGTGTGGACGAACCTCGTCGACAACGCCGTGTTCGCCATCAACAGCGCCGGAGGCGAAGGCACGTTGACCGTGCGGACGGCGCGGGAGGGCGATCGGCTGCTGGTGGAGTTCCGGGACACGGGGCCCGGGGTGCCGCCGGAGGTGCGCGGCCGGATCTTCGACCCGTTCTTCACCACCAAACCGGTGGGCGAGGGCACCGGTCTGGGCCTGGACATCTCCTGGCGGATCGTCGTGAACAAGCACCACGGCGGCCTGCACGTCGAGTCGGTGCCGGGCGACACCCGCTTCCAGGTCCTGCTGCCCCTGACCGCGCCCGAACCCGACGCGGAGACCGACACCGACGATCCATCCTCCGAAGCACCCTCCGATCCCGCAGAGGAGACGGTATGACCGACGTCGACGCGATCGACCCGAACGTCCCGCCCAGCGGCGCCGGCTGCGTCGAGTGCGACGCGGCGGGCGGCTGGTGGTTCCATCTGCGGCGGTGCGCGAGCTGCGGCCATGTCGGCTGCTGCGACTCCTCCCCCGCCCAGCACGCCACCGCCCACTACAAGGCCACCGGCCATCCCGTCGTGCGCAGTTTCGAGCCCGGCGAGGAGTGGTTCTGGGACTACTCCCGGGACGAGTTGTACGAGACGGGCCCCGAACTGACGCCTCCGGCCCACCATCCGGCGAACCAGCCGGCCCCCGGACCGGCGGGACGGGTCCCGGCGGACTGGGCGCGCGCCCTGCACCAGTGAGCCGGCGCGACGAGTGAACCCGCGCGTCATGTGATCCTGCACGTCACATGATCGTGTACGGGCGCTTCCGCCCTGGTCGCGGGCCGCGTTGTCGGACACGCGTGCCAGGATGGAGGGGTGTCGCAGACTGTGTTCGCCGGCCCGTTCGTCGGCCGGGAAGAGGAAGTCACCCGGCTCTCCGGTGTGCTGGAGCGCGCCCGGGACGGAGAGGCGCGCGCGGTGCTCCTCGCCGGGGACGCGGGCGTGGGCAAGACCCGTGTGCTGGACGAGGTCGCGGCGCGCGGCGCCCGGCTGGGCATGACGGTGCTCACGGGGCACTGCGTCGACCTCGGTGACGTGGGCCTGCCGTATCTGCCGTTCACGGAGATCCTGGGCGCGCTCGCCGCCGACGAGCGGTTCGCGAAGGTCGTCGCCGGGCATCCCGTGGCCGACCGGCTGCTGGACGCGGGCCCGGACCCGGCGGGCGAGGACCCGGGCCCCGGCCCGCGGGCCGGCGGCGGGGACGGCCGGCTGACGCTGTTCGAGGGGATGGCGGGGCTGCTCGCCGACCTGTCGGACGTCGCGCCGCTGCTGCTGGTCCTGGAGGATCTGCACTGGGCCGACCAGTCGTCGCGGGACCTGCTGCGTTTCCTGCTCAGCCGGGGCCTGCTGCAACGCCCCGCGGGCGGCTCCCCCGCCCGCCGTCTCGCCGTGGTCGCCTCCTACCGCGCGGACGATCTGCACCGCCGTCATCCGCTGCGCCCGCTCCTCGCCGAGCTGGTGCGGCTGCCGGCCGTGGACCGGCTGGACCTGCGGCCCCTGCCGGACGCGGACGTGACCCGGCTGGTGCGTTCCCTGGAGGACCGGCCGCTGCCGGAGGCCACGGTGCGCCGGATCGTGGAGCGCGCCGAGGGCAACGCCTTCTACGCGGAGGAGCTGGTCGCCGCGACGGACGCGGAGGCGTGCGGGGTGCCGAGCGGGCTGGCCGACGTCCTGCTGATCCGGGTCGAGCAGCTCTCCGAGACCGCCCAGCGGGTGCTGCGCACGGCCGCCGTCGCCGGGCGGCGGGTGGAGCACGACCTGCTGCGGGACGCCACGGACCTGCCCGAGGCGGAGCTGGAGGCGGTGCTGCGCGAGGCGGTCGGCCGCCAACTGCTCGTCGCGGGCGACGGGGGCACGTACGCGTTCCGGCACGCGCTGGCGCGGGAGGCGGTGTACGCGGATCTCCTCCCGGGTGAACGCTCGCGGCTGCACGGCACGTTCGCCCGCCTCCTCGCGGAGCGCGGCCGGCGTCCGGAGACCGCCGCGGAGCGCGCCCACCACTACCGCGAGAGCCATGACACGGCGGAGGCCCTCGCCGCCTCCCTGGAGGCCGCCGACCACGCGCAGCGGCTGCGGGCGCCCGCCGAGGAGCTGCGGCATCTGGAGGCGGCCCTCGATCTGTGGGCGGCGGTCGACCCGGCGGCCCGCCCGTCGGGCGAGGGCTGTGACCGGGTCACGCTGATCCTGCGGGCCTCGGCGGCCGCCGCGCACGCCGGTGAGGCGCACCGGGCAGTCTCGCTGACCCGGGCCGCGCTGGCCGGCATAGGCCAGGACGCCGACTCCGAACTCGCGGCCCGGGTGCGCTACACCCTGGCCGGCACCCTGATGAACGTCGACAACCTGACCTCGGCGTTCTCCTACAGCAGTGAGGCGCTGGCGCTGATCCCCGCCGAGCCGCCGTCGCCGACCTGGGTGTGGGCGGCGGCCACGCATGTCCTGGCGGCCCGTCAGGTCGGTGACAACGCGACCGCGCTGAGCGTCGCCCGGCGGGCCCTGGTCATGGCCGAACGGCTGAACCTGGCGGACGCGCGGGCGGATCTGCTGATCTCGCTGGCCAACATGGAGGGCGAGGGCCGCCGGTCCCCCGAGGCCAGGGAGCGGCTGAAGGAGGCCCGGGAGCTGGCCCGTGGGGCGGGCAACGCGCCGGTGGAGATGCGGGCGCTGTTCTCGCTGGCGATCGGCTGCTACGAGGCCGGGGAGCTGGAGGAGTGCCTGCCCTGGCTGAGCGAGGGCCTGGACCGGGCGCGCCGCGCGGGGCTGCTGTCGTCGCCGTATCCGCTGGAGATGCGCTATCTGCATCTGGTGCTGCTGTACACGCTGGGCCACTGGGACGAGTGCGCGCGGACGGCCGTCGCCGATCTGGCCGTGCTGCCCGCCGCGGCCGGGTATCGGGTGGGTCCCGCGCTGTACGTGACGCTGGCGCGCGGTGCGGCCGAGGAGGCGGTGGAGCGGGCGCGGGCGCTGACGTCGGGCCGCTTCGACTGGATGGCGACGCTGGTGGCGTCGATCGTGCTGACGGACGAGGCGGCGGGGCGCGGTGACGCCGAGGAGGCGGTGGCCCGGTTCCGGTCCTTCGTCGAGGTCCTCACCGACGACGCGGGCACGCCCCCGGACGTCACCGTCCGGCTGGCCGGGCTCGCCCTGGCGGGGGTCGCCGACGCCGCGGTCACGGCCCGGGCCGGCGGTGACGACGCGGCCGTGCGCCGGTGGTCGGAGGTGGCGGGCGACCTGCTGGAGACGGCGCGGAAGGTGGCGCTGCGCGGTGGGAGCGGGCCGCCGCAGGGGCCGGAGGGCCGGGCGTGGCTGGCGCGGGCCGAGGCGGAGGCGGTCCGGGCCGCGACGGGCCCGGACCCGGTGGCGTGGGAGCGGGCGGTGAGCGCGTTCGGCTTCGGGGACGTGTACGAACTGGCGCGCTGCCGGGCGCGGTTCGCGGAGGCGCTGCTCGCGGCGGGGCGCCGCGAGGAGGCGGCGGCCGAGGCGCGCGCGGCCCGGGAGACGGCGGTGCGGCTGGGGGCCGTTCCGCTGCGGGAGAGCGTGGACGCGCTGATCCGGCGGGGCCGGCTCGGGGACGCCCCGGCGGCGGCCGCCGGGGACCGGGCGGTGGCGCTCACCGCGCGGGAGCGGGACGTGCTGCGGCTGCTGGCGCTGGGGCGCAGCAACCGGCAGATCGGCGAGGAGCTGTTCATCAGCGGGAAGACGGCGAGCGTCCATGTCTCCAACATCCTCGGCAAGCTGAGCGCGGCGAGCCGGACGGAGGCGGTGGCGATCGCCTACCGGGAGGGGCTGCTGGCCGGGGCGGGCGAGGAACCGAGGACCGGGTGACGGCCCGGCCCCGGGCGGCCGGTGGTGCCGGTCGCCCGGGGCCGGGGGCCGTCAGCGCCGGGGCGGTACGTTCGCGGAGGTGACGTTGACGGCGGCCCATGCCTTGTTGACCGTCGTGAACTCCGTGCTGTTCTGGCCGTACAGGTCCCGGGCGGCCTTCAGCGTCGCGACGCGCGCGTCGTGGAAGCCGGTCGAGGAGACCATGTAGCGGGTCAGGGCGCGGTAGAAGATCGCGGTGGCCTTGGTGCGGCCGATGCCCTTGACGGGCGCCCCGGTGTAGGTGGGCGAGTCGTAGGTGACGCTGCCGATCTTCTTGCGGCCGCTGCCCTCGGCGAGCAGGTAGTAGGCGTGCGAGGAGACGCCGGAGCCGGCGTGCACCTCGGCGTCGTCCGTGCGCGGCGACCAGTAGTCGATGGCGCCTTCGAGGACGTCGAGGGACGGCTTGTCGAGGCGGCGCAGGAACTTCTGCCGCAGGCCCAGCTTCTCGCCGATCAGGTAGTTCGGCGGGTTCTTGGGGTTGTTCGCGCTGAACTCGACGGCGGAGCCGAAGATGTCGGCGAGGGACTCGTTGAGGGAGCCGGGCTCGCCGTACTGGTTGCCCTCGTCGTCGACGTAGGTCGGCTCCAGGCGGGCGGTGGCGTCCACGATGCCGTGGGTCAGCTCGTGGCCGGTGACGTCCAGGACGACCAGCGGCTTCTTGATGGTCCGGCCGTCGCCGTCGCCGTAGAGCATGCAGCCGCACGCCGGGTCCCAGAAGGCGTTGTCCACCTTCTTGCCGAAGTGGACCATGGCGCGGGCGCCCTTGCCGTTGTTCGCGATGCCCTTGCGGCCGAAGCTCTTCTTGTAGAAGTCGAGCGTCTTGGTGATGCCGTACTGGGCGTCGACGGCGGCGCTGGCGCGGTGGGAGACGGCGCCGTTGCCCCACTTGTTGTTCGTGGTGGTGAACTTCTTGCCGCGGGAGAAGTTCTCCAGCTCCAGGTTCTTCGCGTCGCGGGTCTCGGTGCCCCAGCGGGTGGGGTCCTTGAGCAGGTAGCTGCTGCGCCCGGTGCGGGTGGTGGTCAGGGGGACCTTGCCGGCGAACAGGGAGCTGCCGGTGCCCTTGGCGGTGGCCGGGTAGCGGGCGGCGGCCGCGGCGGCGGACGAGCCCATGAGGCCGCTGGGGACCGGGGCGTTGTGCGTGGCCGGGTCGAGGCTCTCGCCGCGCTCGCGCAGCTCGTCCACCAGGGTGGGCGACAGGAACTCGTCGCTGTCGGGGAGGTTGCTGCGCACGGTGCCGGTGCGGGCGTCCACGACGACCGTACGGGAGCCGCCGCCCTCGGCGGTGGCGCTGTCGGTGACCTGGATGCGGTAGGCGAGGGCCGAGGCGCCGCGGCGGGCGTCGACGACGAGTTCGGCGTCGCGCGCGTCGCCCTGTGCCACGGCGGCGGCCTTCGCCTCGGCCTGGCGTGCCGTCAGCGCGGCCTCGGCGCGGGCGGGGGCGACGGTGTGGCCGGCGGCGCGGGTGACACCCGCGTAGGTGAGCCGGGCGGTGAGGTGGACGACGAGGTCGCCGCCGAGGACGGGCATGCCCCGGTGGGTCCGCTGGAAGCGGACGTGGCGCGCGCCCTCGGGGTCGATCAGGACGTCCTGCGCCTGGAGCGCGTCGCCGCGGCCGACGCCGGTCGCGGCGCCGTGCGCGAACGCGGCGGCGCGGGCGGCCCGCACGATGTCGGTGCTCTGTGCGACGGCCGTGGTGGCCGGGGCCCGGTCCTCCCCCGCGAGGGCCGTGCCGGTCAGACCCGTGGCGGCCGTCGTCACGGCGACGGCGATCGCCAGGGTGCGTATGTGTGCTCTGCGCACTGGTGAGGGTTCCTTCGTTCGGGAGGCGGCGTTCAAAGGCTCCGTCGGGCGCCGAGGGGGCTGGTCGGGCCCCCGCCGACGACCCTTACGGATGAGTCATGTGCACGTAAAGCGGAAATCACCGACTAATGCCGTGTTCGTCGCGATACTGGGCACGTCCTCGACGCACGGTGGCCGCAGGGCGTCCAACTGTGCGTCGCTCGTGGAGATGTGACGTGACGGAAGTAGGTTGCCTCGCGTGAATGTGACCGATCTCGCAGCGCCGCCCGACCGGCCGAGACGCTCGACACCCTCCCGGCCCCGGTGGCTCCGGGCCGCGACGGCCGTCGGCGCGGGCGCGACGCTGCTGGCCCTGCTGCCGCTCCCGGCGGCCGCGCAGACGGCGCCACCGCCTCCGACGGCCACCGCGCCCGACGAGCGCGGCGCCACCTTCGCCCCCACCGAAGCCGTCGCACCCGCCGAGGCCGTCGCACCCGTCGGTGCCGTCGCGCCGCCGAAGCCCGATGTCACCGGGCTGAAGGGGGTGCTGCGCACGGCGGTGAGCCAGGGCGCGCCCGGTGCGATGGCGCGGCTGGACGACCACGGCACCCTGCACCACCTCACCGTGGGCACCTCCGACCGGCGGACCGGGCAGGCGCTGAGCAACAAGGACCGGTTCCGCATCGGCAGTGTCACCAAGACGTTCTCCGCCGTCGTGCTGCTCCAACTCGTCGACGAGGGCAAGCTCGTCCTGGACGCGCCGGTGAACCGCTATCTGCCGGGGCTGCTGCCCGACGACCGGATCACGGTCCGCCATGTGCTGAGCCACCGCAGCGGGCTGTACGACTACAGCAACGACATGTTCGCGTCGTCCGTGTCCGGCTTCGAGGCGGTCCGCACCAAGGTGTTCACCTACCGCCAGTTGGTGGCCCGTTCGCTGAGCCGACCGCGCACGACCGCGCCCGGCGGCGCCTACTCCTACTCCAACACCAACTTCGTCGTGGCCGGGCTGCTCATCGAGAAGCTGACGGGCCGCGGCGTGGGCGCGGAGTACCGGCGCCGCATCATCGAGCCGCTGAAGCTGCGCGACACCTTCTACGTCCACCCGGACACCGCGATCCCGGGCCGGTTCGCCCGCGGCTATCTCACCCCCGACACCCGGGGCGCCGCCCTGGTCGACGCCACCCGGCAGACCGCCTCCTGGGCGCAGAGCGCGGGCGCGCTGGTCTCCAGCACCCGGGACCTCGGCGTCTTCCTCTCGGCGCTGACGCGCGGCAAGCTCACCTCCGCCGGCGCGCTGGCCCAGATGCGGCGCTGGGTCCCGGCGGGCACCCAGCAGGCGTACGGCCTGGGACTGCGCCGCCGCGACCTGTCCTGCGGCGTGTCGGTGTACGGCCACACGGGCGCCGTCCAGGGCTACTACACCTACGCGTTCACCACGCAGGACGGCAAGCGCACCCTGACCGCACTGGCCAACGCCTCCAACAACGGCACCGTGCACAACACGATGCTGCGCACCCTGGAGTCGGCGTTCTGCGGCAGGACCACGAGCACCCGTGAAATCAGGGCACCCTACGAGCACTCCGAGGACGGCGCCCCGGACCTGGTCCGGCACTGACGGAGCCCTCGGCCCGGCCGGGAACCCCGGGGGCGCCGGTGCGCGTTGTCGTGGGGTGAGCGAGTTGGTCCCCGGCGGCAATCTGCCCCTGCCGAGCGGCACCCTGACGATCCGGGTCCCCGGCCCCTTCGACGTGTGCGCGCTCGTCACCGACGACGGCGGCCGGGTGCGGGGGGACTCCGACTTCGTGTTCTACAACCAGCCGTCGGCACCGGGCGCCCGGCTGAACGGCGACACGCTCACCCTGGACCCCGGCCGGCTGCGCGCCGGGGCCACGCGGGTCACCGTGGTCGTCGGCGCCGCCGAGCCGGGCACTCCCCTGGTCCGGCTGCCCGCGCCCGTGCTCCAGGTCACCGACGCGCGCGGCCGCCCGCTCGCCCGCTTCGCGCCGGCGCGCCCCCGGCAGGAGACGGTCCTGCTGCTCGCGGAGGTCTACCGGCGCGCCGGGGTCTGGAAGCTGCGAGCCCTCGGCCAGGGGTACGCGGAGGGACTGGCGGGCCTGGCCCGGGACTTCGGGGTGGACGTCCTGGAGGACACGGCGCCTGCCGACATCGCACCCGTCGGCACGGCATCCGACCCCGACGGCTTCCTCGCCCTCGTCAACCCCGCCCGCGCCGCCGCCGGCGCGGGGCCCGTCGCGTTCGACGCCCGGCTGGCCTCGGCGGCGCGGGAGCACGCGGCGCGGATGGCCGACGCCGGACGGCTCGGCGCACAGGACCGGGACGGCGTCTCGCTGCACCAGCGCATCGCCTCGGCCGGATACGCGTTCCTGGCCGTGGGCGAGCACCTGGTCTCCGGACCGCGCACCCCCGAGGAGTTCGTCGCCTCCTGTCTGCGCACCGGGCAGGCCCGCCGCACCCTGCACGACCCGGCGTTCGTCCACGCCGCCCTGGGCCGTGCCGCGGACCGGCGGGGCGACATCTACTGGACGGCCGTCTGGGCGAGCCCGTTCACGGCGGACGGGCTGGCCAGGACCGCGGCCGACGTGGTCGCGCTCACCAACCGCGAGCGGGCGGCGGCGGGACTGCGTCCGCTCACGGCCGACGCCCGGCTCACCGCCGCCGCCCAGGCGCACTGCGCGGACATGGTGGCGCGCCGCTTCTACTCCCACACCTCGCCCGAGGGCGGTCAGCCCTGGGACCGGGCGGCCGCCGCGGGGTCGCCGCTGCGGACCGTCGGGGAGAACATCGCCTGCGGTCAGCGCACCGCCGCCGAGGTGGTGGAGGGCTGGATGAACAGCCCAGGACACCGCGCGAACATCCTCAAGCCGGCCTTCACACACATCGGTGCCGGCTTCGCGGGCGGCGGCCCCTCCGGTACCTACTGGACTCAACTCTTCGGCGCCTGAGGCCCGTTGACCCGGAAGTGATCTGCGCCTCACAGGCAACCCCGGCCCCGGGACCCGCGTCTTGATCGGCAAGCAGGCACTATGCGCGTCATGTATACACAGAGTGTATACATGGAAGCCGAAAGGAATCCATGTACGGCAAGGCTTTCGCCCCGGAGTACCAGGGCGCCCTCACCACCCTGTCCGTGAACTCCTCCCTCACCGACGTCCTGGCCGCCGGCGCCGAGCAGTTGCGTGCCGCCGAGGAGGCCGGGGAGCACGGCGAGGCGGCCCGCTCCGGGCTCGCGGTCGCCGAGGCGCACCGGCGGCTCGGCCAGGTCCGGGAGGCGGACCGCGCGTGGAAGGCGAGCTACCGGGCGGCACGGGACGCGGACGATCTCGCGGCGATGGCGTGGGCGCTGTGGAGCGGCGGCACCCTGGCCCGGCAGCGCGGCGCGTTCCCGCTGGCCCGGCGGCTGCTGGGCCTCGCGGCCGAACTCGGCGAGCACGGCGGCGACATCGTCGTACGGGGCTACTCGCTGGCCGGGCTCGCCGAGACCGGGCGGATCCAGGGCGACTACGAGGCGGTCGCGCGTCTGCACGAGCAACTGCTCGCCGAGGCACGCCGGCGCGGCGAGGCCCGGCACACGGTGTGGGCGCTGGAGGGCATCGCGCAGATCCACCGCAACTCCGGTTCCTACGACACCGCGTTCGCGCTGTTCGAGGAGGCGGCGGAGATCGCCGCGGGCGCCGAGGACCGGCGCGGGCACGCGTGGGCGCTGCGCGGCCTCGCGGACATCGTCTCGGTGCGCGACGGCGACACCGAGCGGGCCCTCGCCCTGCTGTCGGAGGCGGAGGAGACCTGCCGTGCGATGAAGCTGTCGGGCGCGCTGGCCTACAACCACAAGATGCGCGGCAACGTCTTCTACCGCGCCGGGCGTTACCCCGAGGCGCGGGCGCTGTACGAGCAGGCGCTCGACGAGTTCCGTGCCATGCGGGAGCCGCGCGGCGAGGCCCTCTCCCGGCTCGGGCTCGCCAAGTCCCTGGCCCGGCTGGGCCGCGACCGCACCGAGACGGCCGCCGAACTCGACGACCTGGCCGGGGTGTTGGAGCGGATAGGGCTGCGGCACGCCCGCGAGATGGTGAGCCGGGCCCAGGCGGAGCTGGGCGTCGAGCCGGCCGGGGCCACCCGGTGACCCCGCTCGACGCGCCGGTGCGCGCGGCCGGAACCACCACGGAGGCGGCACCGGACGCACTCCGACTGCTGACCCGTTGCCGGGCGTTGGTGCGCCCCGCGCTGGCGGAGGCGGTGGGGCGGCTGCATCCATGGGTCGGGGAGATGGCCGCCTACTCCTTCGGCTGGTGCGAGGCGGGCGGGGCGCCCGCCGCCGGTTCCGGCGGCAAGGGGGTGCGGCAGGCGCTCGCGGTGCTCGGCGCGGAGGCCGTCGGGGCGCCCGCGCGGGCCGGGGTGCCGGCCGCGGTCGCCGTGGAACTGGTGCACGCCTTCTCGCTGTTGCACGACGACGTCATGGACGGCGACACCACCCGGCGCGGCCGCCCCACGGTGTGGAAGGCGTACGGCACGGGACCCGCGGTGCTGGCGGGGGACGCGCTGTTCGCGCTCGCGGTGGAGACCCTCGCCGTCCAGCCGCCGCCCGCGGGCCCGGCCGCCGTACGGCTGCTGTCCGGGGCGCTGGGCGATCTGGTGCGCGGGCAGGCCGACGATCTGCTGTTCGCCGGCCGGCCCTGGGCGGGTCCCGGGCGGGTGTCCCCGGAGGCGTACCGGGCGATGGCCGAGGGCAAGACCGGTGCGCTGCTGGGCTGTTCGGCGGCGCTGGGCGCCCTCCTCGCGGGCGCGCCGCCCGCCGCGGTGGCCGCGCTGGACCGGGCGGGGCGGCGGCTCGGGGTGGCCTTCCAGGTGGTCGACGACGTGCTGGGCATCTGGGGCGACCCCTCGGTCACCGGCAAGGCCGTGCACGCCGATCTGCGCGAGCGGAAGAAGACCTTCCCGGTGCTGGCCGCGCTCGCCTCGCCGGCCCCGGCGGCGCACCGGCTGGCCGTGCTGCTCGACCGGGGCGGCGATCCGGCCGAGGCGGCGGCACTGGTCGAGGAGGCCGGGGGCCGGGCGGCGGCGCTCGCCGAGGCGGACCGGCTCGTCGGCGCGGCCGAGGAGGCGCTGGCCGAGGTGCCGCTCGCCGCCGGTGCCGTACGCGACCTGCGGTCCCTGGTCGGGTTCGCCGTACACCGGGAGCTGTGACGGGGTATAAGACACCGCGTCGAAAAGGGGAATGTCCCCTGTGTCCGCCGAGGGCCTTTCCGCGGTCACGGCAATTTCATTCCCCGTCGCTATGCCAGGGCCGTTGACCGGCTCAAAGGTTGACTCTTTGACCTCCGCTTGACCTTCGGTCTTGAATGAAAGACAGAAATCATGGCGGAGTCGCGGTCGCATTGAACGCAGGCCCGCGCACCCCCCGTACTCCTGGGAAAGGGAGAGCTCCGGGGGTTCAGCGAGGGATGACCATGGTCAAGGCGCACGTCTCCACGCACGAAGCCGTCGCCGGCAGGTACCGGCTCCTCGATGTGGTCCACCGGGAGACCAATCGCGTCGGCTGGTACGGGGAGGACCTGGAGACGGGCCGCCCGTGCCTGGTCACCCGGATCGGTCTGCCCCCGGACCTCGGCGAGGACGTGGCCTGCCGGGCGGCCGAACGGGTCCTCCACATGTCGGCGACGATGGCCCGGCTCTGCCCCGGCCGGATCGCCGGGGTCGTCGACGCCCTCGCCGAGGCGGGGTGGCTGTGGACCGTCACCGAGTGGATCGACGGGCTGCCGCTCGGGCAACTCCTGGAACGGAAGGGCTCGTTCGGTGCGGCCCGGACGGCGACGGTCGGGCTCCAGTTGCTCGACGTCCTGGAGGCCGCGCACGGCGAGGGCATCACCCACGGCGAACTCAGCCCCGCCCAGGTGTTCGTCCGGGCCAAGGGGCCGGTGGTGGTCACCGGGTTCGGGCTGGCCGGCGCCACGCTCGTGCCCCGGCTCGCGGCACCGGCGTACGCCTCGCCCGAACAGGCCAGGGACGAGCGGATCGGCCCGGCGGCGGATCTGTGGGCACTGGGCGCGATCCTCTACTCGATGGCCGAGGGGCGGCCCCCGTACCGGGACCGGGACCGGCCCGAGGCCACCCTCAAGAGCGTGGACCGGCTGCCGCTGCGCACCCCGGTGCGGGCCGGGGCGCTCACCCCGGCCCTGCTGGGCCTGCTGCGCAAGGACTCCCGGGAGCGGATGACCCGGGCCGCCCTGCGCCAGTCCCTCACCCGGGTGCTGGACGAGGACCCGCAGCCCGTCCCGCCGCCGCCCCGGCTGCGGCGCGCCTACACCACCGTCCGCAACGCGGGCCCGCACTGGACCGGGCGGGCGATGGCCGTCGGGACGGCGCTCGCGGTCGTCACGGTCGCGGTCGCCGCGCTGGCCGTCGCCCACCAGTTGCCGGGCACCGAGGAGACGGCGGCGGAGGGCGGGGCGGCCACCGCCCCGGCGACGGCCCCGGCCCCCGGGGAGGACCCGGGCGACATCGGCGACAGAGCCACACCGACGGCCGGCGTCTCGCCCTCGCCCTCCGCGCCGGTCACCCCGCCGAAGCCCTCCCCCACCCCGTCCTCCCCCTCGGCCTCGCCCTCCGGCGGCGGTCTGCCGGCCGGTTTCCGTGTCTTCCGCGCCCCCGAGGGCTTCTCCGTGGCCCTGCCCGCCGGCTGGAAGCGGCTGGACACGGCGACCGACGCGGACAACGCCTACCGGGTCACGTTCGGGGCGGACGGCGATCCGCGCACCCTCGCCGTGACCTACACCGAGCGGGTGGGTCCTGACCCGGTCGCCGTCTGGCGCGAGGACGTGGAACCGGGGCTGAGCGAGCAGGAGGGCTACCGGCGGATCGGCGCGATCGAGGCCACGACGTACCAGGGGTACAAGGCGGCCGACATGGAGTGGGTCGTCGACGTCGACGGCGCCCCGGTCCGCACCTTCGGCCGGGGGTTCCTGCTCGGCGGGACGCGCGGCTTCTCGCTGCGCTGGACGACCCCGTCCGCGGACTGGGACAAGAAGGCCAACCGCCAGGCCCTGGACACCTTCCTGCGCACGTTCCGGCCGGGGACGGGCTCATCGGCGTGAGGTGCGTCAAAGCCGTGCCAATGGTGCATATAGGCTGCTGCGGTCCGCACGTCCGCGTGTCCCCACCCTCCGAGGAGAGTCAGCCGTGACCCTGGCGATCGACCGTCCCGAGACGCCCCCCGCGCCCCCGTCGGAATCCTCGGCGCCCTCGGCACCGTCGGCCCTGTCGGATCTGGTCGCGCGGGACGCGCGGGAGTTCGGGGTGTACGCCCGCACCGGCGGCTGGGCCTTCGGGCTGCTGGTGGCCCGCAGCGTCCGGCCGGGCGGGCAGAGCGCGGACGACACCCCGAAGGTGTCGGCGAAGGAGTTCGCGGAACTGGCCGGCTGCTCGCCCGAGCGCGTGCTGCGGTACTACAAGGCGTGGGACCGGGCGGCCGACGACGGTCTCGTCCCGCACTTCGAGGAGCTGGCGCCCGGCCAGGAGGTCGAACTGCCGGACGCCGACGTGTGGTTGACCTACTACGTCTCCCGCTCCAGCGCCACGTCCGAGCGCGGCACGGCGATCGCCGAGGCCGCCGAGGCGGAGGGCATCCGCCCGACGAAGGCCCTGGAGGTCGCGGAGAACCCCACCGCCCTGCGCGCCGCGATCCTCGCCGATCCCTCCACCGCCCGCGCGGCCCGCGCCGCCCTCCTGGACCGGGTCCGCGAGGACCCCGACCTTCAGGCCGAGCTGGCCCGGGACGTGGTGCGCACCGACGACCTGAAGAAGGCCGTCGCCACCGAGAGCCGCTCGGCCGACCGGATCGGGTACGTCCGTCAGATCGCCGAGTCCGGGCAGGTCAAGACCCCGGCGGGGCAGACGATCGACGCCCCCGCCGAGCTGCGTCAGGAGGCCGAGCGGCATCTGTCGCTGATCGACGAGCTGGACGAGCACGAGGACGCCGGCGAGTGGGCGAGCGAGGCGTACGACACGATGAAGAGCCTCGTCCTGGAGACCGTGGAGGCCGATCCCGAACTGCGGGTCCAGGAGCGGCGCACCAAGTTCTACAGCAGCCTCCAGCGGGCGACGAAGGTCTTCGAGGAGCTGACCTTCGACGACGCCCAGGAGTTCTACGAGGACGACATGGTCCAGCAGTTGGAGGAACTCCAGCAGGCGATCGGGAGCTGCATCACGGCCCTGCGCGGGGCCCGCGGCACCTCAGGGGGAGCTGAGTAGCGGTACTCATGCCGCCGTCCGGCGGCCGGCCCCACCATGGGTGCTCCACACCGTCCCTTTCTCCGAGGAGCGCCCGATGTCCGCTGCCGGTCCGTCCGCCGACGTCTCCACCGGTCCCTCCGCGGGCCCGTCCGCCGCGGTGCCCGCGTCCCGCCGGACGCTGCCCGTCCTGTGTGCCGGGCTGGTGGTCGCGGGCCTGGCGCTGTCGGCCTGGCGGCCCCACGACCCCACCACCTGGCTGCTGGAGACGGTGTGGGTCCTCGTGGGGCTGCCGGTGATCGTGCTGACCTGGCGGCGGTTCCCGCTCACCGGCCTGCTGTGCGTACTGCTCGCGGTGCACGCGCTGGTGCTGGCGCTGGGCGGCCACTACACGTACGCGCGCGTGCCGCTCGGCGACTGGGTGCGGGACTGGTTCGGCCTCGACCGCAATCCGTACGACCGGTTCGGCCACCTCATGCAGGGGTTCGTACCGGCGATCCTGGTACGGGAGCTGCTCAGCCGTACGTCCCCGCTGCGCGGCAGCCGCTGGCTGGCGCCGCTGACGGTGTGCGCGTGCCTCGCGTTCAGCGCGGTGTTCGAGATGTTCGAGTGGGCGGCGGCGGTGATCGGCGGTCAGGCGGCCGACGCCTTCCTCGCCACCCAGGGCGATGTGTGGGACACCCAGTGGGACATGTTCTGCGCGCTGATCGGCGCGACGGTGTCCGTCCTGGTCCTCGGGCGGTGGCACGACCGGCAGTTGGCCGCCCTGCGGCAGGACCGGTGACCGGCTACCGCGTCGTGTAGCGGGAGCGCGTCCACAGGGGCAGCGCGAACCAGCACAGCACGTACCAGAGGACCACGCCCGTCACGAGCCAGGGCACGTAGTCGTCGTGGGTCGCGACGCGCAGGACCAGCAGGAGGGCCGCCGTCATGGTGGCGAGGAGCAGCACCAGGCCGACGAAGGTCAGCCGGGAGGCCCACTGCACGGCCTGCGGTTTCATCCGCCGCCCCGACACCAGGCGGTGCAGCGCCACCGGCCCGATCAGGGCGCCGGTGGCGGCGGACCCCAGGACGACGGTGACGATGTAGATCGCCTCGTCGGTGTCGCTCAGGGTGGTGAACCGCGGGGTGAAGACGACGGTCAGCAGGAAGCCGAAGAGGATCTGTACGCCGGTCTGGGCGACGCGGACCTCCTGGATGAGGTCGCCCCACATCCGGTCGGCGCGCTCGTCCTCGGTCTCGTCCCGGCCTGTTCTTCGGCTCTCCTGCTCCATACGGCCCGGGTATCCGGGCCGTACGCCGTTCAAACTGTTGTGCCCGCCCGTTCGCCCGGTGGGCCCTACCAGCGGTCCTCGACGCGCTCCTTGATGCGCCGGTCGTAGAGGTCGCGGACCGCCGCGAGGGTCTCCTCGGACAGCGGCGGCAGCTTGGCGGCGGCCGCGTTGGCGCGGGCCTGCTCGGGCGAGCGGGCGCCCGGGATCACGGTGGTCACACCGGGCTGCTGCACGATCCAGCGCAGCGCGAGCTGGGCCGGGGTATACCCCTCGGGGGCGAGGGCGGCGAACTCTACGGCGGCCTCGACACCGGTGGCGTAGTCCACGCCGGAGAAGGTCTCGCCCTGGTCGAAGGACTCGCCGTGCCGGTTGTAGGTGCGGTGGTCGTTCTCGGGGAAGACGGTGTCCTTGGTGTACTTGCCCGAGAGCAGACCGGAGGCGAGCGGGACGCGGGCGATGATGCCGACGCCGGCCTCCCGGGCCGCCGGGAGCACCTCGTACAGGGGCTTCATCCGGAACGGGTTGAGGATGATCTGCACGCTGGCGACGCCCGGGCGGGCGATCGCGGTGAGGGCCTCGGCGCAGGTCTCGACGCTCACGCCGTACTGCGCGATGCGCTGCTCCTCGACCAGGGTGTCGAGGGCGTCGTACACCTCGTCGCGGGAGTAGACGGCGGTGGGCGGGCAGTGGAGCTGCACCAGGTCGATCCGGTCGACGCCGAGGTTGCGGCGGGAGCGGTCGTTCCAGGCGCGGAAGTTGTCGAGGACGTAGTTCTCGGGGATCTGCTCGACGCGGCGGCCCATCTTGGTGGCGACCAGGACGTGCAGATCGGGCCGGCCCGCGAGGAAGGCGGCGATGGTCTGCTCGCTGCGTCCGTCGCCGTAGACGTCGGCGGTGTCGAAGAAGGTGACGCCCGACTCGGCGGCCGCCTCCAGGACGGCGAGGGCCTCCTTGTCGTCCACGTCGCCCCAGTCGGCGCCCAGTTGCCAGGTGCCGAGACCGACGACGGATGCGTGCTGACCTGACCGGGGGAATTCGCGCTCGTCCATGGCGTCAGTCAATCATCCGCCGGCGGCCGGTGCGGAATCGGCGGGTCCGGTCAGGTCCCCACCGGTCGGGCGGGTCCGGTCAGATGGGCCTGGACCGTGGGGCCGTAGCGGTCGACGACGTCCTCGACGGGCAGGGAGCGCAGTTCCGGGCCGCGCGCGATGCCCAGCATCATGCTGAGGCCGAGGGCGGTGGCCAGGGCGAGTTCGGCGCGGACGGCCGCGTCGGGGCCGGGCAGCCGGGCGGCGAGGCGGTCGAGGACCTGGGCGCGGAAGTTGGCGCGCAGGACGTCGCCGTGGTCGCCGTGCAGGGGGGCGAAGGCGATCCGCAGCACGGGGTCGGCGCCGCGCTCGCGCTGCCCGGTGAGGATCTGGCGGACCATGTGCCGGCCCAGGTCCTCCAGGGGCGCGTCGAGGAACGTCTCCGCGTCCTCCTCGAAGGACATCACGCGGGCGAACAGGGCGTCCTTGTTGCCGAAGTACTTCAGCACCAGGGGCGCGCTCACTCCGGCGCGCTCCGCGACCGCCTTGAGGGTGATGTCGGCGTGGGCGTGGCGGGCGAGGAAGTAGCGGGCGGCGCGCAGGATGGCGGCCTTGGTGGCCTCGGCGTCACGGCGGCCGGGTGCGGGGGAAGCGCCGGGGCCGGACGGGGGTGGCGGTGGGGGTGGGGTGCTCACGGGGTTCATGCTCCCTCCATCGCCTCGCCCTTGACCGTCCGGGGGCCGTCCGCGGCGCGTGCCGGGACCCCGGACGCCGCCTCGGGTGCCGTCTCGGACGCGGCCTCGGACGCCGTGCCCGGTGCCGGGTCGCCCGGGATGGTGAGCGCCACCGCGCAGGCGGCGAGGGCGACGGCCGCCGCGACGGCGAAGGCCACCAGATAGCCGTGCAGGGTCGGCACCGGGACCCCGGCCACCGGGACGGTGTGGTGGACCAGGACTGCCGCGACGGCGGCGCTGGAGACGGCCTGGCCGATGGTGCGCATCAGGACGTTGACGCCGTTCGCGGAGGCGGTCTGGCCGGCCGGGACGGCGCGCAGGACCAGCGCGGGCAGCGCCGAGTAGGCGAGGGTGGTGCCGGTGGCCACGACCGCCGCACCCACGATGATCATCGCCAGCGAGCGGCTGTCGGCGATGCGCACCGCGTACCCGGCGGCGATGACGGCGGCGCCCAGGGCGAGCGTGATCCTGGGGCCCCGGGCCGCCGAGATCCGGGCGGAGAGCGGGGAGAACAGCAGCATGGTGACGCCGCCGGGCAGCAGGCACAGTCCGGTCTGCACGATGGACAGCCCGAGCCCGTAGCCGGTGGCCTTCGGCGCCTGCACGAGCTGCGCGGTGACCAGCGAGTTGGCGTAGAAGGCGAAGCCGGTCAGCAGGGCGGCCACATGGGCGAGGCCGACGCGCGGCCGGGACACCAGCCGCAGGTCCACCAGGGGCCGTTCGGCGCGCAGTTGCTGCCACCACCACAGGGCCAGCACGAGGACGGCGGCCAGCAGCAGGCCGACGATCCGGGCGCTCCCCCAGCCCCACTGACCGCCCTGGGACACGGCGAGGAGCAGGCAGATCAGTCCGGCGGCCAGGCCCAGCGCGCCGGTCACGTCGAACCGGCCGGGCTCGCGCACGGGCGACTCCGGCACCGCCCACCGGACCAGCGCGACCCCGGTGGCGCCGAGGACGGCCGTCACCCAGAACATGGTGTGCCAGTCCGCGTACTGGATGACGACGGCCGCCGCCGGAAGTCCGAGCGCGGCGCCGATGCCGACGGTGGAACTCATCAGCGCGACCGCCGACCCCCGCCGTTCCGCGGGGAGTTCGTCGCGCAGGATGCTGATGGAGAGCGGGACGACGGAGACGGCGGCGCCCTGGAGCGCGCGGGCGGCGATGAGCACGCCGATCTGTGAGGTCGAGGCGCAGACCACCGAGCCCGCGGTCATCAGGGCGAACGAGAGCAGCAGGACCCGGCGCTTGCCGTACATGTCGCCGGCGCGGCCGAGGACGGGGGTGAGGACGGCACCGGAGAGCAGGGCGGCGGTGACCATCCAGGAGACGGCGGCCGGGGAGGCGCCGGTGAGCCGGGGCAGGTCGGGCAGGAGCGGGACGACGACCGTCTGCATGACGGCCATGAGGATGCCGCAGTAGGCCAGGACCGGGACGGTGAGCCGGGCCCGCAGGCCGGTGGTGCCCCGGTCCGGGCCGGATATCGGAGCGGGCGACGCCATGGGGGACTCCTGCGGCCGGCACGGAAGAAAATGAGGGTGAATGGCGATTCACCGTAACAGTGAATGGCCATTCACCCAACCGGGGGCCGGGCGGGGCCCCTGGCACGGCTCGCGGCACGGCTCCCGGCGGGGTTCCGCTACTCGCGGGAGGTCAGCACCCGGGTGTGCGCGCTCCGGGCGATCTTCGGGCCCAGCCAGCGCTTGAGGCGGCGCAGTGCCTCGAGGCGGCCGGCGGCCCGGTCGAGCCGGTAGTAGAGCTGCGGCGGGACGTAGGGCAGCAGGGGTGAGTGACGCTGGCCCAGCAGGGCGAACATGTGGTCCGGCGGGAGGTCGATGTAGCGGGTGAGGTTCTCGTACCACTGGGCGCTGTAGCGGGCCGCGCTCTGCGGGGAGAGCAGGGCAGACTGACGTTCGCGCTGGTAGCGGGCGAGCGCCCGCGGCAGGTCGGCGCAGTCCCGCAGCGCGTCGGCGAGGGCCATGGCGTCCTCCAGGGCGAGGGTGGTGCCGGCGCCGATGGAGTAGTGGGTGGTGTGGGCGGCGTCGCCGAGCAGGACGAGATTGCCGTCGTACCAGGACCGGTTGGTCAGGGTGCGGAAGGTCAGCCACTGGGCGGGGCCGCCGGCCGGGGCGCGGCCGATGAGCGGGTGGCCGTCGAGGATGTGCGCGAAAAGCTTCTCCAGATGGGCCAGCGCGTCGACCTCGCTCCCCTCGCCGAGGCCGAGCCCGTCGCGGGTCTCGGGGGCGCACTCGATGACGCAGGTGCTGCGCTCGGCGCTGAAGGGGTATCCGTAGCACCAGACCCAGCCGTGCCCGGTCTCCACGAAGGCGAAGGTGAAGGAGTCGAAGACCTTGGTGGTGCCGAGCCAGACGTAGGAGTTGCGGCCCGGCCGGAGTTCGGCGCCGAAGCGGTCGGCGTGCCGGGTGCGCAGGGCGCTGTGGACTCCGTCGCCGGCCACGACCAGGTCGGCGTCCGGGAGGGCGTCGGGGGTGATCTCGTGCTCGAACTCCAGCCGTACGCCGAGGGCGCGGGCGCGCTCGGCGAGGATCTCGAGGAACTTGTGGCGGCCGATGCCGTGCCCCTCGTCGCCGGGCTGACGGGTCGCCAGGTCCCGTACGTGGGCGACGCCTTGGTTCCAGCGGACGGAGTGCTCGGCGACGGCACGGGCGGACTCGGGGTCGTAGGCGTGGAGGCGGTCGAGGAGTCCCTGCCAGTAGGTGACGCCCCAGCCGTAGGTCGAGCCCTCCGGGTCGCGTTCGTGGACGGTGACGTCGTGGGACGGGTCCTGAAGCTTGAGCAGGATCGAGAGATACAGGCCGGCGGGCCCGCCGCCGACACAGGCGACCTTCACGGACACCCCTAGGAGTTACCAGACGTGATGGATTGACGACGCAGGGTAGCAGTGCGGGCGGTGCCGCCGACGCGCCCCGGGTCCTTGATCACGTCAGTTTTCGCACGTGAGCCACGCCACCGGCGGGGCGCATCCGCGCGAAAGACCACCGGAAGGGGCGTCCGCGCGGCAAGGAATTGCCCCTTCCGCCGGTCGGGCGAGGCCGCCCCGAGCAAGATCATCTTTGTTCAACATTGCACGACAGATCATTAATTGTCCGGATCGCGGCCAACCGGTCCGGGCCGATTTCTCCCCTTCTCCCGCGGTCGATAGGTATGCGGGGTCGTCAACCCGACGCACCCCGACCCCACGCACCCCAGGAGGTCCCGCATGCCGGAACTCACCCGTCGTCGCGCGCTCGGCGCCGCCGCCGTCGTCGCCGCCGGTGTCCCGCTGGTCGCCCTGCCCGCCGCCCGCGCGGACGATCGGGGGCACCACACCCCCGAGGTCCCCGGGACCCCGGCCGCGTCCGGCGCCCCCGCCGCCTTCGACGAGATCTACAAGGGCCGCCGGATACAGGGCCGGACGGTCACCGACGGCGGGGGCCACCACGGCGGCGGTCACGGCGGTGACAGTCACGGAGACGGCCATCACGGCGGCGGTTACGCCGTGTTCGTGGACGGCGTCGAGCTGCATGTGATGCGCAACGCCGACGGCTCGTGGATCAGCGTCGTCAGCCACTACGACCCGGTGGAGACCCCGCGGGCCGCCGCGCGCGCCGCGGTCGACGAGCTCCAGGGCGCCCGGCTCCTCCCCTTCCCCGCCAACTGACCTTCTCCCCCGCACTTTTGGAGCACCCGCACATGACCGTCCGCAAGAACCAGGCGTCCCTGACCGCCGAGGAGAAGCGCCGCTTCGTCGCCGCCCTGCTCGAACTCAAGCGCACCGGCCGCTACGACTCCTTCGTCACCACGCACAACGCGTTCATCCTGGGCGACACCGACAACGGCGAGCGCACCGGCCACCGTTCGCCGTCCTTCCTGCCCTGGCACCGCAGATTCCTGCTGGAGTTCGAGCGGGCGCTCCAGTCGGTGGACGCGTCGGTGGCGCTGCCGTACTGGGACTGGTCCGCCGACCGTTCCGCGCGGTCCTCGCTGTGGGCGCCGGACTTCCTCGGCGGCACCGGGCGCAGCCGGGACGGCCAGGTGATGGACGGGCCGTTCGCCGCGTCGGCCGGCAACTGGCCGATCAACGTGCGGGTGGACGGCCGCACCTTCCTGCGGCGGGCGCTCGGCGCGGGCGTGAGCGAACTGCCCACCCGTGCCGAGGTCGACTCGGTGCTGGCGATGGCGACGTACGACATGGCGCCCTGGAACAGCGGCTCCGACGGTTTCCGCAACCATCTCGAAGGGTGGCGCGGGGTCAATCTGCACAACCGCGTGCACGTCTGGGTGGGCGGCCAGATGGCGACCGGGGTCTCCCCCAACGACCCGGTGTTCTGGCTGCACCACGCCTACATCGACAAGCTGTGGGCCGAGTGGCAGCGGCGGCACCCCTCGTCCCCGTATCTGCCGGGCGGCGGCACGCCGAACGTCGTCGACCTCAACGAGACGATGAAGCCGTGGAACGACACCACCCCGGCGGCCCTGCTCGACCACACCCGGCACTACACCTTCGACGTCTGATCAGGCGTCCGCGGTACGGCACTCCGGGTGGCCCCAGCCCTGGGGGTTCTTGGCGATCTGCTCGCCGGCCGCGTAGGGGCGGCCGCACACACAGCGCCCGGCGAACTTGGCCTTGATCGTGCGGGACGACGAACCGCCGCTCTTCCGGGGCGCCTTGGCCCCGGAGGGGCGGGTGGACCGCTTCGGGGTGTCCGGCGAGGGCGGCGGTGCGGGCGAGCCGTGCTCGCTGCCCGCCGTCTCCTGGACGGTGGCCGCCTGGCTCGCGGCCCGGTCGGCGAAGTCGTTCAGCGGATCGCCGTCGACCTGGTGGGCGGGGACGTAGCGGAAGTCCACCGAGCGGCCGTCGAGCAGCTCGTCGATCCGCACCACCAGCTCCTGGTTGGCGACGGGCTTGCCCCCGGAGGTCTTCCAGCCGTTGCGCTTCCAGCCGGGCAGCCAGGTGGTGACGGCCTTCATGGCGTACTGGGAGTCCATCCGCACTTCGAGCGGTACGGCGGGGTCGGTCGCCGCCAGCAGGCGTTCCAGGGCGGTGAGTTCGGCGACGTTGTTGGTGGCCCGGCCGAGCGGCCCCGCCTCCCAGCGGGCGGGTGCCTCCGCGTCGTCGGCGACCACCCACGCCCAGCCGGCCGGTCCCGGGTTTCCCTTGGAAGCCCCGTCGCACGCGGCCACAACACGTTCACGCATGCGCACGATCATGCCATGGCCGCGCGGGGGCTCCGGTCTCAGACGGGTGTCGTCTCCGGGAGGTCGCCCTCCGTCGTCGTCAGGTCGATCACCGAGAAGTTCGCGCCCTGCGGATCGGTCAGGGCGGCGAACCGGCCGAAGGGGCTGGACATCGGCCCGAACCGCAGGACGGCGCCGAGCTTGGTCGCCTTGGCCACGGCGTCGTCGCAGTCGGGGACGGCGAAGTAGACGTTGACGTACGACGGCACCTCGGGCGGGAACTCGTCCGTCATCTTCATCCGGCCCAGCACGGTGTTCTCGCCGACGTCGAAGAGACGGAAGTCGATCGCGTCGTCCTCCATCTGCCGCGCCGTGTAGGGGAAGACCGTGGTGAGGAAGCGGTCCGCCCGCTCGGGTTCACGCGTGAAGACCTCCGCCCAGGCGTAACCGCCCGGGGTCTGGTCCGTCTCGAAGCCCTCGTGGGTGCCGGCCTGCCACACGCCGAAGACGGCGCCGCTGGGCTCACGGCCCAGACACATCGTGCCGAAGTCGCCGACCTGCATCGGCTCCATCAGCACCTCGCCGCCGGCGGCGCGGATCTTCGCGGCGGTCGCGGCGGCGTCCGGGGAGGCGAAGTACAGACACCACTGCGACTGGCCCTCCTGCCCGGGCATCGGCGGGACGACGGCGGCGGTCGCCTTTCCGTCGGCGTACGCCTGGGTGTAGTTGCCGTACTCCGACGACGACTCACCGAAGGTCCAGCCCAGGACGTCGCCGTAGAAGCTCTTGGCGCCCTCGACGTCGCTGAACATCGCGTCGGCCCAGCAAGGGGTTCCCTCTGGTTGTACGGCCATGACCGCGCCTTCCGCTGAGATGACTGCGTTGATATGACTCTGTCCGGTTCCTCACGCTAGTCACCCGCCCGTCGGGCCGCTCGCCGAACCACGGGACGTGCTGTCCGGGTTTCGACGCCGCGTTCCCCCGAACAGGTGAACGCCGGGCCATGCCCCATGATCGCGGGCGTGCGGAAGCACGGGACGGCCGTGGTTGTGCCCAGGGTGCACCTTGCGCCCCGTCGGTCCGGACCCGCACCTCACGGCGCACGAAGCCGCCCCTCGCACGCCGTACCCATCCGTCACGGAGGGTGTTTGGCTGATGCCGCGGATCAGCGAACCGATCTTCCTGGAGGGAATGTGTCCACAGTGGACAGCGCCACCGGTCCCGCCCTCGACGAACCCGCCCCCGAGACCGCCGCCGGCGGACAGCTCACCAGCCTCGGCACGCAGGCGGCCCGGCAGCTCGCCACCACGCACAAGTCCGAGCCCCAGATGCAGGCCATCAGCTCGCGCTGGCTGCTGCGCATGCTGCCCTGGGTGGACGTCAAGGGCGGCACGTACCGGGTCAACCGGCGGCTCCAGCTCAAGGTCGGCCGGGGGCGGGTGCAGTTCGAGCAGAACGGCGGGGACGACGTCCGGGTCGTCCCGCGCACCCTCACCGAACTGCCCGCCCTGCGCGGCTACTCCGACGACGAGGCCCTCACGGAACTGTCCTCGCGGTTCCGGGCGCGGGAGGTCCGGGCCGGTCAGGTGATCGCCGAGGCGGGCCGGCCGGTGACCGAGGCGTATCTCGTCGTGCACGGCCGGTTCACCCGCTTCACCGGCGGACCGTACGG
Source organism: Streptomyces sp. CAI-85 (assembly GCF_013363615.1). Taxonomy (NCBI): domain Bacteria; kingdom Bacillati; phylum Actinomycetota; class Actinomycetes; order Kitasatosporales; family Streptomycetaceae; genus Streptomyces; species Streptomyces sp. CAI-85. The sequence continues at coordinate 61,217 of NZ_JAANNX010000010.1, forward strand.
CGAGGAGGCGATCACCGGAGTCGTCTCCGGCGGCGACCAGTTGGGCGAGGAGGCGATCGGCCGGGACGATCCGCTCTGGCTCACCTCGGTGCGCGCCGAGACCGCGGGGGTGCTGCTCGCGGTGCCCTGGGACGAACTGCGCGCGTTCGCCGGCCGGGTGCCCTCCCTCGCCGCGCATCTGACCGCGTACGCGGAGCGCCAGCGGCGGCCGATGAACCGCAAGGGCGAGGCCGAACTGCCGCTCCAGGCGGGCCATGTGGGCGAGCCGACCATCGGCGCGGGCTTCGTCGACTACGAACTCTCGCCGCGCGAGTACGAGTTGTCGCTGACCCAGACCGTGCTGAAGGTGCACACCCGGGTGGCCGACCTCTACAACGACCCGATGAACCAGACCCAGCAGCAACTGCGCCTGACGGTCGAGGAGATCCGGGAGCGCCAGGAGTGGGAGCTGGTGAACAACCGGGAGTTCGGGCTGCTGCCCAACATCGACCACGGCCAGCGGGTGAGCACCTTCACCGGGCCGCCGACCCCGGACGACATGGACGAACTGCTGTCCATGCGGCGGAAGACCAAGCTGTTCCTGGCCCATCCGAAGGCGATCGCCGCGTTCTTCCGGCAGTGCAACCGGCGCGGTCTGACACCGGGCACGGCGAACGTCGAGGGGCACGAGATCCCCGCCTGGCGCGGGGTGCCGATCTTCCCGTGCAACAAGATCCCGGTCAGCGAGCGGTACACCACCAGCATCATCGCGCTGCGCACCGGGGAGAGTTCCCAGGGCGCCGTCGGCCTGTACCAGACGGGCATCCCGGAGGAGTTCCAGCCGGGTCTGAACGTGCGCTTCATGGGGATCGACGGCACCTCCATCGTCCGCTACCTGGTCACCGCGTACTACTCGCTGGCGCTGCTGGTGCCCGACGCGGCCGGGGTGCTGGAGAACGTCCAGCTCGGCCGGACGGCCGAGTGACGCCCGTGACCGCGCACGACACGACGACCACGCACGACACGACAACCACCCACGGCACGACGACCACGCACGGCACGACGAGCAGGACGTCCCTGCCGGGCCCGCCGAATCTCGCCGCGAGCGTCAAGGCCCGGGCCGGGGTCCGGCGCGGCGGCGCGATCCCCGGGCTGCACCACCGTGAGGTCGCCCCGGCGGACCCGGAGAAGGCCGCGGAGGTGGACCGCCGGCTGGAGGAGTGGGCGCGCGGCCTCGATCTGTTCCCGGCCGCGTGGAACGGCGACTTCGCCGGGTTCCAGTTCGGGCGGGCCGTGGTGCTCCAGCATCCCGGCGCGGCCGACCTGGAGCGGCTCACGGCGGCGGGCAGACTGCTGCTGGCCGAGAACATGGTCGACAGTTGCTACTGCGAGGAGGACGAGGGCCGGGGCGCGTCCCGCAGCGGACTCGGCGGCCGGCTGATCCTCGCGCAGTCCGCGCTCGACCCGTACCAGGGGCCGCCCGGGTTCCAGGAGGAGTGGGCGCGGGGCATGCAGGCCGACGGCCCGCTGCGCTCCTACCACTGGGCGCTGAAGGACTTCGCCGCGCTGGCCACGCCCAGCCAGACCGACCGGTTCGTGCACGACATCGCCCGGCTGCACCTCGGCTATCTCGCCGAGGCGGCCTGGAGCGAGACCCGGTACGTGCCGCGGATCTGGGAGTACCTGGTGATGCGGCAGTTCAACAACTTCCGGCCGTGTCTGTCGATCGTCGACGCGGTCGACGGCTACGAACTGCCCGAGCAGCTCTACGCCCGCCCGGAGATCCAGCGGGTGACGGCGCTCGCCTGCAACGCCACCACGATCGTCAACGACCTGTACTCCTTCACCAAGGAGCTGGCGTCCGACCCCACCCATCTGAATCTGCCGCAGGTCGTCGCGGCCGCCGACCGGTGCGGTCTGAAGGCCGCCTATCTGCGGTCGGTGGAGATCCACAACCAGATCATGGCGGCGTTCGAGGAGGAGTCCGCCGTCCTCGCCGCCCTCTCGCCGCTCGTCGAGCGCTATCTGCGCGGTCTGTCGGACTGGGTGGCCGGCAACCACGAGTGGCACGCGACCAACACCCACCGCTACCACCTGCCCGACTACTGGTGACGAGCGCGTCACCGACGACATGTCCCACAGAACACGCAAGGAGCAACCGTTGACCCTGACCCCCGACGCCCTCGCCGCGACCGTGCAGGTGCCGACCCAGTCCGTCTACCAGAACCGGGTCGCGGACTACTGGAACGCGGAGGAGAACCCGGTCAACCTCGAACTGGGCCGGATCGACGACCTGTACCACCATCACTACGGCATCGGCGCCGCCGACCGGACGGTGCTCGACGAGCCCGACCCCGGTCTGCGCAAGGAGCGGGTCACCGCCGAACTGCACCGCCTCGAACACGCCCAGGCCGAGGTGCTCGCCTCCCGGCTCGGCCCGCTCACCCCGGACGACCGGGTCTTCGACGCCGGCTGCGGGCGCGGCGGCGGCAGTGTCACGGCCCATCTGCGGTACGGCTGCCATGCCGACGGGGTGACCATCTCCGCCAAGCAGGCCGCGTTCGCCAATGAGCAGGCGCGCAAGCGGGGCATCGACGGCAAGGTGCGCTACCACCATCGCAACATGCTGGACACCGGCCTGGAGACGGGCGCGTACGCGGCGTCCTGGAACAACGAGTCGAGCATGTACGTCGAGCTGGACCTGCTCTTCGCCGAGCACGCCCGGCTGCTGCGCCGCGGCGGGCGGTACGTCGTGGTCACCGGCTGCTACAACGACACCTACGGGCGGGCCTCGCGGGAGGTGTCGCAGATCAACGCCCACTACATCTGCGACATCCACCCACGGTCGGAGTACTTCAAGGCGATGGCCCGCAACCGGCTGGTGCCGGTCCATGTGGAGGACCTCACCGAGGCGACGATCCCGTACTGGGAGCTGCGCAGCGAGGCCGCGCATCTCGTCACGGGCATCGAGGAAACGTTCCTGACGGCGTATCGGAACGGCAGCTTCCAGTATCTGCTGATCGCGGCGGACCGGATCTGAGGCAGCCGGCGCCCCCAGGGGCCGGGTGAGCGTCCGGGGTGGTGCTCCCGTCCCACGAGGCGGGAGCACCACCGCGGTCAGGAGCCGTCGTAGGCGCTCCGCAGGGCGGCCAGGTCGAGCTTGCCCATGCCGAACATGGCCTTCATGGCGCGGGCCCCCTTCTCCGGCTCGCCGCTGGTGATCATCTCCATGAGCGCGGTGGGGACGACCTGCCAGGAGACGCCGTACTTGTCCTTGAGCCAGCCGCAGGGGCCGGGTTCGCCGCCGCCGTCGAGGAGCCGGTCCCAGTAGAAGTCGATCTCGGCCTGGTCGGCGCAGTCGATCTGGAAGGAGATCGCCTCGTTGAACCGGAACTCGGGGCCGCCGTTCAGCGCGACGAACTTCTGGCCGTTCGCGGTGAACTCCACGGTGAGCACGGTGCCGGCGGGTCCCGGTCCGGCCTCGGTGTAGCGGGTCACGTCCCCGATCCGGGAGTTCTTGAAGATCGACACATAGTGGTGGGCGGCTTCCTCCGCCTGGCCGTCGAACCAGAGACACGTGGTGAATCCGTCGGTGCTCATGAGTACCTCCTGTGCGCGGGACGCGGGCCGATGCGGTCCGATGCGGTCGTCAATGTCGACTCCGGGGCGGCGCGGAACTCATCGCTTCGCCCGTGGCGAATCTGCCGCGGGCAGAGAAACGGCGTTCGGACGCCACGCCGGGCCGACAGTGGATCCGACGACGTTCCCCGGACGACGAGGAGTTCCGATGACCCCGACGACCCCGCTCGCCCCACGGGCCGAGGAGGGCGACACCGCGCCCACCCGCTTCGACGACCATCTCGCCGCCCAACTGCTCGGCCAGCGCATCGTCCTGCTCGGCACCCAGGTCGACGAGGTCTCCGCCAACCGGGTCTGCGCCCAGTTGCTCATCCTGTCGGCGGAGGACCCGCGCACCGACATCGCCCTGTACATCAACAGCCCGGGCGGCTCGGTCCACGCGGGTCTGGCCATCTACGACACCATGCGGCTGATCCCCAACGACGTCTCGACGCTCGCCATGGGGTTCGCGGCCAGCATGGGGCAGTTCCTGCTCTGCGTCGGCACGCCGGGCAAGCGGTTCGCGCTGCCGAACGCGCGGATCATGATGCACCAGCCGTCGGCCGGGATCGGCGGCACCACCGCGGACATCGAGATCCAGGCGGAGAACCTGGAGTTCACCAAGCGGACCATCGAGCGGATCACCGCCGAGCACACCGGCCGCTCCCCGGAGACCGTCTCCCGCGACGGCGACCGCGACCGCTGGTTCACGGCCGAGGAGGCCAAGGAGTACGGCATGGTGGACCGGGTGGTGGAGTCGCTCGCCGACGTCCGCCCGGCCTCCGCGCGACGACGGGCGGGGCTGTGACATGGGGACCTACACGATTCCGAACGTCGTCGAGCGCACCCCGCGCGGCGAGCGGTCCTACGACGTGTTCAGCCGGCTGCTGTCGGAGCGGATCATCTTCATCGGCACCGAGATCGACGACGGCGTCGCCAATGTCGTCATCGCGCAACTCCTCCATCTGGAGTCGGAGGCGCCCGACCAGGAGATCGCGATCTACCTCAACTCCCCCGGCGGCTCGTTCACCTCGCTGATGGCGATCTACGACACGATGACGTTCGTGCAGGCGCCCGTGTCGACCTGCTGTGTCGGCCAGGCGGCGTCCACGGCGGCCGTCCTGCTGGCGGGCGGTGACCCGGGGCGGCGGTTCGTGCTGGAGCACGCCCGGGTGCTGCTGGGGCAGCCGGCCAGCGGCGGCAGCCGGGGCACGATCTCCGACCTGGCGCTCCAGGCCCAGGAGATGATCCGGATCCGCGCCCAGGTGGAGGAGGTGCTCGCCCGGCACACCCGCCACGACATCGCCACCCTGCGCGCGGACATGGACCGCGACAAGGTGTTCACCGCGCGGGAGGCGGTGGCGTACGGACTGGCCGACGAGGTGCTGAAACGGCGCCCGGTCGGCGCATGAGACCGCCGGGCCGGGTCCACCCGTCCCGTCCACCTCGGGGTGGACCCGGCCCGGCTCGCCCCAGGACGAGCCGGGCCGGGCTGTCGTCAGGCGGCCAGGCACAGCCCGTCGTGCGGCGCGGCGGTCATCGTACGCAGCGGCACGGCGGTCGTCGTACGGATCCGGGCGGGGCGTCGGCCGGTGGCGCGGGTGAGTTCGCCGTGCGCCCGGGCCAGCAGGTCGCCGAGGCTCAGGCCGAGGGCCTGGGCGGCGGCCGCGAGGACCTCCGAGGACGCCTCCTTGCGGCCGCGCTCGACCTCCGACAGATAGGGCAGGGAGATCCTGGCCTCGTCGGCGACGTCCTTCAACGTGCGGTCCTGCGCCTGGCGTTCACGGCGCAGGACGTCTCCGACCAGGTCGCGCCAGAGCGGCTCTCTCGGGGTGTTCGGCTTCGTCGTCGGTTCGGTCACCTTCCCAGCCTAGGAGTCCCCGCCGCCACCGAAAGTCCCCGGCGTTGCGCTCTCGGTGGAATTCCATCGGGATTCGCACGCATGCCCCGGCCGACTCGGGGTACGCGCCCCCTGAGAGCAGCAGCCGTGGCACCGTGACTTTTCTTGGGAGTGGCAATGCAGACCGCCGTGATCCGGTCGGAGGCACAGGCCGTCGTCCACACCGCACCCCTGCCGGGAGTCGACGACCCGCGGACCGTCGCACCCCGGGACGCCCGGGAGCTGTCCCGCCAGTTCTTCCAGCGGCTCGCCGTGCTCGAAGAGGGCACCCACGACTACCAGTACGCGCGCAACACGCTCATCGAGATGAACATGTCCCTGGTGCGGTTCGCGGCCGGACGGTTCCGCAACCGCGGTGACGACATGGAGGACATCGTCCAGACCGGGATGATCGGCCTGATCAAGGCGATCGACCGGTTCGAGATCTCGCGCGAGGTGGAGTTCACGTCCTTCGCCCTGCCGTACATCGTCGGTGAGATCAAGCGGTTCTTCCGGGACACCACCTGGGCGGTCCATGTGCCGCGGCGGCTCCAGGAGCTGCGGGTGGAGCTGGCCAAGGCGCGCGACGAGCTGGCGGGCCGGCTGGACCGGGAGCCGACGGTGACGGAGCTGGCGACGCTGATGAACATCACGGAGAAGGAGGTCGTGGAGGCGCAGATCGCCGCCAACGGCTACAACTCCTCCTCCCTCGACGCGGCGCTCACCGGCGACGGCCCCGAGAACGGCGAGTCGGTCCTCGCCGACTTCATCGGTGTGGAGGAGGACGGGCTGCGGCTGGTCGAGGACTTCCACGCGCTGGCCCCGCTGATGGCCGGGCTGAGCGAGCGCGACCGGCAGATCCTGCATCTGCGGTTCGTCGAGGAGGCCACCCAGGCGGAGATCGGCGAGCGGCTCGGCTGCTCCCAGATGCATGTCTCCCGGCTGATCAAGCGGATCATCGCCCGGCTGCGGGAAGGGATGCTGGGCGAGCTGGACCGGGTCTGACGGGAACTGGACCACGTCTGACGGGCCCGACCACGTCTGACGGATCCGACGGGCCCGGTCACCCGTCCAGCCGCAGCAGGGCCCGGACCCGCTTGCCGACCGGCACGCGCTCGGCGGTGACCTCCTCCGCCAGCGCGTGCACGATCTCGAGACCGTGCCGCCCGATCCGCTCCGGGTCCTTGGGGAAGCGCAGCGGCAGGGCGTCGCTGCTGTCGTAGACGCACACCGTGACGGACTCGGCCGTGCCCTCCAGCTCCAGGATGTACGGGCCGTTGCTGTGCCGGTCGGCGTTGGTGACCAGTTCGCTCACCACGAGCAGTACCGCGCCGCTCTCGCGGTCGCCGATCCGCGCGCACCATTCGGTCCTGAGCTGTTCGACGAAGCGGGCGGCGAAGCCGCGGGCCTCCGCGATGGAACCGGACTCGCCGGTGAAATGGGCCGCCCGCCGGAGCGGTTCCACGGGGACGTCGAAACCGGTCGGTATCACTGCCCCGTCCAGATGGTCGGTCATGCTGTTCTCTCTCCGAAGCCGGACTGGCCGGACGTCTGGCCGGACGTGTCTGCATCTGTCCTCGTACCCCGTGGCGCGCCCGGCAGTCCCGTCACCTTCACCCCGGGCGTGGCGGGCCGCCGAGGACCGGTGGTGCGGGCGCGGAAGGCCGCTCCCGGCGGGCGGGCGGGGCCGGTGCTGCTTAGCGTGGCAGGGTGAGCCCCCACCGCCCCTCCGACCAGGCCCGCACCGCTCCTCCCACCGCCCGTTTCGCCCGGCACGGCTGGGTCGCGGCGTTCGGTACGGCGCTGGCCGCGCTGCTCGTCATGCCGGCCGTGGCCGCGCTGGGTCTGTGGGCGGCCGGGGCCGCGGATCTGCCCGACGGCGCCTTCCCCCGGGTGGTCGCGGCGACCGTGGTGACGGCCGTCGGCGGCACGGTGGAGCTGTCCGGGGACGCGGGTGACCTCGCGGGCGCGGACACCGGGATGACCCTGCTGCCACTGTCGGTCACGCTCGCCGGGGCGCTCGTCGTCGGCGCCGGATTTCTGCGGCCGCTGCGGCACCGGGCGGTCGCGGGCGCCGGTGAGCTGGCCGGCTGGGCGGCCCGGATCGCCGTGCTGTGGCTGCTGGGGCTGCTGGCCCTCGCCCTCGCGGCCCGGCAGACCTTCGCGGTCTCCCTCGGTGACGACACCCTGAACAGCCTCGGTGAACTCTTCGGGATCAACCCGGAGGTGGGCTTCGCCGCGGACGTGCCGCTCACCCTCGTGATGGGGCTGGTGTGGCTGGCCGGGGTGCTGCTGCTGGCGCTGCTGGTCGCGCGCTGGGCCCCGCTGCCGGGCGGGCTGCTGCGTCTCCAGGCGTCGGTGCGGCCGGCCGCGTACGCGATGGTCGCGCTGCTGCTGGCCTGGGTGGTGGTGGGGGTCGTCGTCACGCTGGTGGCGGCGGCGACCCGGGGGCATGTCGCGGAGACCTTCGCGGTCGCGCTGCTGGGGCTGCCCAACGTGGTGTGGCCGGCGTTCACGATCGGTATGGGCGGGACCTGGAACGGCCGGGTCGAGGGCCCGTTCGGGCTGCCGATGCCGCATGTCCTGGACGAGGTGCTGCGCGGTGAGGACACGGCCGCGGTGAATCTGCGCTCGCTCGCCGAGCAGGACGGCCGGGTGTGGTGGCTCGTCGCCGTGAACGTCGTCCTGCTGCTGGCGGCCGGGTTCGTGGCGGCGGCGCGGTCCCCGGCCGGGACCCGGCTGTGGGTGCACGCCGTGCGGATGGCGGCGGCGCTGCCGCTCACCGTCCTGATGATCTGTCTGGTCTGCCGGATCTCCGCGCACTACGGTCTGACCGTGCTGGGCATCAGCGAGGTCGGCGGGCTCTCCGGCGAACTGGTGCTGAACCCCGACGTGTGGCCGATGCTGGGGCTGGCCGTGCTGTGGGGGCTGGTCGCGGGCTTCCTGGGCGCGCTGCCCGCGCGGCGGCTGCGGCGGCGCGGCGAGGTCCCTCCGTCCTGACGGCTGCCGGGGCGGGCCGGTCACGACCTGCGCATGACGGCCGGTTCGCGGCGCCGCAGCAGCCGTGAGACCACGAAGGCGAGGACCGCCGAGAGCACCACGAGCATCCCGATGTTCAGCAGCCAGACGTCGGTCGCGTGCCGGAACATCGGGTCCGCGGTGAGGTCGCCGGGGACCGTCCGGGACAGCTCGATGGTGCCGGCCATCGCGCCGAGCGCCCAGCGGGACGGCACGAGCCAGGACACCTGTTCGAGACCGACCACACCGTCGAGTTTCAGCAGGGCGCCGCAGAACACCACCTGGACGATGGCGAGCAGCACGAGCAGCGGCATCGTCACCTCTTCCTTGCGCACGAGCGCCGAGATGACCAGGCCGAGCATCATCGCGGTGAACGCCAGCAGGGCCACGGCGACGGCGATCTCGATGAGGGGTGGCAGCAGGACGCCCTTGCCGTCCGGTGCGCCGAGGTCGACGCCGAGCAGGGCGACGAGGGTGAGCACCACCGCCTGTACGACGGTGACCGCGCCCAGGACGACCACCTTGGACATCAGATACGCCGAGCGGGAGAGGCCGACGGCCCGCTCGCGCTGGTAGATCACCCGTTCCTTGACGAGTTCGCGCACGGCGTTGGCGGCGCCGGTGAGGACGCCGCCGACGCACAGGATGAGCAGGGCGTTCAGCGCGGTCTCCCGGGTGAGTTCGCCGCCGGCCAGGGCGCGGGCCATGGCGCCCATCACGAACGGCAGCGCGATCATGACGGCCAGGAAGGTGCGGTCGGCGGCGAGCGCGGCGGCGTAGCGGCGGACCAGGGTGCCGAGCTGGGCGCCGCGGCTGCGGGGCCGGGGCGGCGGCAGCATGACGACCGGTCCCGACCGGTTCAGCCGGGGCTGGGCGTCGTCGTCCAGGACGTACTGCCGGTGCTGCGGTGAGCGGCGGTACTCTCCCGCCCAGTCCCGCCCCTGGTCGCGTTCGAACGCCTCGAACGCCTCGGGCCAGTGCTCGCAGTCGAAGAACCCGAGCGCCTCGTCGGGCGGGCCGTAGTAGGCGATCCGGCCGCCGGGCGCGAGGACGAGGAGCCGGTCGCAGACGTCGAGGCTGAGGACGCTGTGGGTGACGACGACGACTGTTCGGCCGTCGTCGGCGAGGTCGCGCAGCATGTGCATCACCGAGCGGTCCATGCCGGGGTCGAGGCCGGAGGTCGGCTCGTCCAGGAAGAGCAGCGAGGGCTTGGTGAGCAGTTCGAGGGCGACGCTGACGCGTTTGCGCTGGCCGCCGGAGAGGCTGTGCACATGCTGGTCGGCGCGCTGTTCGAGGCCCAGTTCGCGGATGACCTCCTCCACCCGCTCGCGGCGTTCGGCCTTGGCGGTGTCCTGGGGGAAGCGCAGTTCGGCGGCGTAGCCGAGGGCGGCGCGCACGGTGAGCTGGGCGTGCAGGATGTCGTCCTGCGGGACCAGTCCGATGCGCTGGCGCAGTTCGGCGTAGTCGCGGTAGAGGTCGCGGCCGTCGTAGACGACGGTGCCCTGGTCGGCGGGGCGCAGCCCGGTGAGGGCGTTGAGCAGGGTGGACTTGCCGGCGCCGCTGGGCCCGACGACGGCGAGCAGGCACTTCCCGCCGACGGGGAAGGAGACGTGGTCGAGCAGGACCTTGCGGCCGCGGTCGACGGCGACGGTGAGGTCCTGGACGTCGAGGGAGACCTCGCCGGTGTCGACGTACTCCTGGAGTTCGTCGCCGACCAGGGAGAACGCGGAGTGGCCGATGCCGACGATGTCGCCGGGGCCGACGGGGGCGCGGCTGACGGGCGCGCCGTTGAGATAGGTGCCGTTGTGGCTGCCGAGGTCGACGATCTCGTAGCCGCCGCCGGGCAGGGCGCGCAGTTCGGCGTGCCGGCGGGAGACCACGAGGTCGTCCACGACCAGGTCGTTCTCGGCGGCGCGGCCGATGCGGACGGTGCGGGTCGGCAGCGGGTGGACGGTGGCGGGGCTGCGGAAGGTGACGGTGTGGGCGGGCATCGACACGGAGGCGGGGCGCTGCGGGGCGGGGGCGGGGCGGTCGGCGAGGACGGCGCACGGGCCGTCGGAGGGGCTGCCGAACCGGATGACGCTGCCGGGGCCGACGGTCCACCGGCGGATCCGGTGGCCGTCGGCCCAGGTGCCGTTGGTGCTCTGGGCGTCCTCCAGGGTCCAGTGGTCGCCGTCGGGTCTGAGCACGGCGTGGTGCCAGCTCACCCGGGCGTCCTCGATGACGATGTCGCTGTTGGGGTCCCGTCCCACGCGATAGGCGCGCGTCGGGTCGATCACCGTGGAGCCCGTATCGGTCTCCAGCACGAGTTCGGGCGCCGTCGGGGCAGCGGGCCATCGGTCCACCATGGTCGAATTCTATAGATTCACCCGTTTGCCCGCTCTACGGCGGATGACGTATTCGCCGACGGGTCTCAGCCGACGGGCAGGACGAGCGCCGGGAGGGTGCGCTGCATCCGCAGGGCGTCGACGGACTCGGCGAGCAGTTCGTACTCGGTGGTGTCGTCGCTGACCGCTATCCGGACCAGTCGGCCGCCCGCCAACTCGTCGGCCACCAGCTCCTGTTGGTCCAGGTCGGCGCACCAGGCCCGGAGCAGTTCGGGGACGTCCGGCACCGTGGGGGACACCGGGACAAGCGAGTTGGGCGGTAAGTGCTCGTTCTCGGGCCGTGGATCGAGGCGTTCGGCCATCCAGGAGGCCCGGTCGCGCAGCCACCACAGGGCGAGGGCCAGGGTGGGGGCGCGGTAGGTGCCGAGCGGTACGCCGATGCGCCGGCCGTCGCAGACACCGTACGCGGTGACATGGCACAGGAATTCGTCGTGCACGTCTCTCTCCCCCGCTGTCCGTTCCGCCCGCCGGGCCTCGCTTTCGGTACGTACGTAGGGGGACGAACTGCCCCTGACCTTCGAGTATGTTGACTGCTGAAACACTGTCACCATGACTTTCCGGCCAGTCTGTTGGCATATTCCATCGACGCTCATGACCGGATTGCGGCGGGCCCGTGGCCCGTCTTCATTACCCGAGGGGTAATCGACCCGCGCGGCGGCGGGCGGGCAAGGTGGTCGCACCGGATCGGCACCGACCGCGATCCGGGTCCTGACCAGTACCGACGACCTCTCTGGGGGCTGATTCACCATGTCCGCGACCACCGACCGTTACGAGAACGCCGTCGCCCGTTACTTCGAGGCTTGGAACGCTCGGCAGCCCGAGGCGCTCGCGAAGGCCGTCGCCGCCGCGTGGGCGGTGGACGGCGGCTACACCGACCCTCTGGCCGACGTGCGGGGGCACGAGGGGATCGCGGCCGTGGTGTCGGCGGCGCACGCGCAGTTCCCCGGGTTCGCCTTCCGGCTCACCGGCCGGGTGGACGGGCACCACGACACCGCCCGCTTCTCCTGGGAGCTGGTGCACGAGGCCGACGGCTCGGCACCGGTGGCCGGGTCCGACGTCGTCACGCTGGACGCGGACGGCCGGATCACCTCGGTCCTCGGCTTCCTGGACCGGGTGCCGGCCGGGGCGTGAGAAAGGGGGGCGGCGGCCGGGTGCGAGGTCGGCCGCCGCCCCGCTTCTCAGCCGTTGATCACCGCGTCGATCCGGGCCAGCTCGTCCTCCTCGAAGTCCAGGTGGGCGAGCGCGCCCACGCTGTCCTCGATCTGGCGGGCGCTGCTCGCGCCGACCAGCGCGGAGGTCACCCGGCCGCCGCGCAGCACCCAGGCCAGCGCGAGCTGGGCGAGGGACTGGCCGCGGGACTTCGCGATGTCGTCGAGGGCGCGCAGCTTGCCGACCAGTTCCTCGGTGAGCGCGTCGGAGTTCAGGAACGGGCTGTCGCTCGCCGCGCGGGAGCCCTCCGGGATGCCGTCGAGGTAGCGGGAGGTCAGCACGCCCTGCTCCAGCGGGGAGAAGACGATCGAGCCGACCTGGAGTTCGTCCAGCGCGTCGAGCAGGCCCTCGCTCTCGGGGCGGCGGTCGAGCATCGAGTAGCGCGGCTGGTGGATGAGGAGCGGGGTGCCCAGCTCGCCGAGGATCCGGGCGGCCTCCCGCGTCTGCTCCGCCGAGTAGTTGGAGACACCGACGTAGAGCGCCTTGCCCTGCTGGACGGCGGAGTGCAGCGCACCCATCGTCTCCTCCAGCGGGGTCTCCGGGTCGGGGCGGTGCGAGTAGAAGACGTCGACGTAGTCCAGGCCGAGCCGCTTGAGGCTCTGGTCCAGGGACGACAGGACGTACTTGCGCGAGCCCCACTCGCCGTACGGGCCGGGCCACATCAGATAGCCGGCCTTGGTGGAGATCACCAGTTCGTCGCGGTAGGGCGCGAAGTCGGTCTTCAGGAACGCACCGAGCGCGGACTCGGCGGCGCCGGGCGGCGGGCCGTAGTTGTTGGCCAGGTCGAAGTGGGTGATGCCGAGGTCGAAGGCGCGGCGCAGGATGGCCCGCTGCGTCTCGGCCGGACGGTCCGGTCCGAAGTTGTGCCACAGTCCGAGCGACAGCGCGGGGAGCTTGAGACCGCTGCGGCCGGTGCGCCGGTAGGGCATGTCCGCGTAACGGTCGGGGTGTGCGGTGTACAACGCGACTCCAGGGGGGGTTGGCACGGAGGGAACCGCTGACCACTCTGGCCCGACCTGCGGGTAGTGGTCCAACAGAAGAATCCGATGATATTCAGCGGATACTCTTCTCAATCATGGAGCTACGCCATCTTCAGCACTTCGTCGCCGTCGCCGAGGACCAGCATTTCACCCGGGCCGCCGAACGGCTGATGGTGTCCCAGTCGGGTCTGTCCGCGTCGATCCGGGCGCTGGAGCGCGAGCTGCGCGCGCCGCTGTTCGTACGGACCACCCGCCGGGTGACGCTCACGGAGGCGGGCCGGGCGCTGCTGGCGGAGGCGGAGCGGATCCTGGCGCAGGTCAGGGCGGCGCACGAGGCGGTGGCCGCCGTACAGGGCGTGGTGCGCGGCACGCTCTCGGTGGGCACCGAGCAGTGCATCGCCGGGGTGGACGTGGCGGGGCTGCTCGCGGCGTTCCGGCGCCGCCATCCGGACGTGGAGATCCGGCTGCGGCAGACCGGCTCGGGCGCGCTCGGCGAGGAGGTCGCGGCGGGCCGGCTGGACCTGGCCTTCGCCTACCGCACCCAGGCGGACACCGACCAACTGCGGTGCGTACCGCTGGCCGGCGAGCCGATGTACGTGCTGTGCCATCCCGGGCACCCGCTGGCCCGCGGGGCGGTCGCGCCGGCGCCCGCCGACGTGGCCGGCGAGGTGTTCGTCGACTTCCACCCGGACTGGGGGCCGCGCCGCGCCACCGACGCGGCCTTCGCGGCGGCGGATGTCCGCCGTACGGTCGCCCTGGAGGTCAACGACGTGCACAGCCTGCTGGACCTGGTGGGCGAGAACCTCGGCATCGCCGTCGTACCGCGCCACTTCCGGCACAAGCGCGAGACGCTCACCGCGCTGCCCCTCAAGGGCACCGGCGAGGTGGTCTACGAGACGGTCGCCCTGCTGCCGCCCGCCCGCTCCACCAGCCCGGCCGCCCGCGCCCTGATGACCTTGCTGGAGACCGGCGATGCGGGACCGGACGTCCCTCGGCAGGGGTGAAACGGGCGCGGGACGGCGGAGGCTGCGCGATGGTGGACGTATGCATGCGAAGGACATCCTCATCGACGGGTACGGCCGCGTCCAAGAAGAAGTCCACGCCGTCGTCGAGGGCCTCGGCCCCGACGTCCTGGACGCCCGGCCCGCCCCCGGCGCCAACTCCGTCGCCTGGCTGGTCTGGCATCTCACCCGGGTCCAGGACGACCATGTCGCCGACGCCTTCGGGCTGGAGCAGGTGTGGCTCGCCCAGGACTGGGAGAAACGCCTCGGACTGGACCTGCCGCGCCACGACACCGGCTACGGGCACACCCCGGAGCAGGTCGCGAAGGTGCGCGTCACCGACGGCTCCCTGCTGACGGGCTACCACGACGCCGTGCACGCCCAGAGCCTCCGGGCGCTGCGCGCGGTGACCGCGGCGGACCTGGAGCGCGTCGTGGACGAGCGCTGGGATCCGCCGGTCACCCTGGGCGTACGGCTGGTCAGCGTCCTGTCCGACGATCTCCAGCACGTCGGACAGGCCGCCTATGTGCGCGGGCTGCTTCAGAGCGCGGAGGCGTAGCCCGGCAGGACGACGTCCTCGATGAGGGCCCTGCGCTCGTCGAACGGCAGGAACGCGCTCTTCACGGCGTTCACCGTGACGGTGCGCAGGTCCTCGACGCCCCAGCCGGCCTCCTCGACCAGCAGCGCCATCTCGCGGGTCATCGTGGTGCCCGACACCAGACGGTTGTCGGTGTTGAGGGTGACCCGGAAGCCGAGGTCCTTCAGCGCGGTGATCGGGTGCTCGGCGATGGAGGCCGCGGCGCCGGTCTGGAGGTTGGAGGTGGGGCACATCTCCAGCGCGACACGGCGGTCGCGGACCCAGCCGGCGAGGCGGCCGAGCTTGCCGTCCACGATGTCGTCGGTGATGCGCACGCCGTGGCCGATGCGCTGGGCGCCGCACACCTGGAGCGCCTGGTGGATGCTGGGCAGACCGTGGGCCTCGCCGGCGTGGATGGTGAACGGGACGTTCTCGCGGCGCAGGTGGGCGAAGGCGTCCAGGTGGTCGGCGGGCGGGAAGCCGTCCTCGGCGCCGGCGATGTCGAAGCCGACGACGCCCGCGTCCCGGAAGGCCACCGCGAGGTCGGCGGTGGCTCGGGTGCGGTCCCACATCCGCATCCCGCACAGCAGGGTGCCGACCCGGACCGGGGTGCCCGCCGCGGCGGCCTTGGCCATACCGGCCGCGAGGCCCTCCTGCACGGTCTCGACGACCTCGGCGAGGGTGAGCCCGCCGTTCAGCATCAGCTCGGGGGCGTAGCGGACCTCGCCGTAGACCACGCCGTCGGCGGCCAGGTCGAGGACGTACTCCTCGGCCGTGCGCAGCAGGCCCTCGCGGGTCTGCATCACGGCGAGGGTGTGCTCGAAGGTGGCTATGTAGCGCACCAGGTCGCCCGAGTCGGCGGCCTCCACGTACCAGGCGGCCAGCTCACCGGGATCGGTGGTGGGCAGCGTGTGACCGACGGACTCCGCCAGCTCGACCACGGTGGCGGGACGCAGACCGCCGTCGAGGTGGTCGTGCAGGACGGCCTTGGGGAGCCGGCGGAGGGTGTCGGCGTCGGGGCGGGTGGCGGTCGGCGTGGCGGGGGCGGTCGGTGCGCTCATGTGCGTGTTCCTCGGCAGTGGTGCTGGGCTGTGGTGCGGCGGTGCGGCGGTGCGGGGGCGTGGCGGCGTGGGCCGGTCAGGCGGTGGCGGGCTGGAGCAGGTCCCAGCGGTTGCCGTGGAGGTCCTGGAAGACGGCGACGGAGCCGTACGGCTCGTGCCGGGGCTCCTCCAGGAAGGTCACCCCGGCGGCGAGCATCCGGGCGTGGTCGCCCGCGAAGTCCCCGGTGTGCAGGAAGAAGCCGACGCGGCCGCCGGTCTGGTCGCCGACCCTGGCCCGCTGGGCGTCGTCCTTGGCGCGGGCGAGCAGCAGACCGGTGCCCTCCTGGTGCGCGCCGGGGCGCACGACGACCCACCGGGAGCCGTCGGGGCGCGGCGCGTCCTCGACGAGCGCGAACCCGAGCGCCTCCGTGTAGAAGCGGATCGCCTCGTCGTAGTCGTCGACGACAAGGGTGACCAGGGCGATGCGTGACATCGGGGCCTTCCGTGAGCCTGCGGGCAGTGCGTGCACTGAGGTGATTGACGGGAGAGGTTATACGTAAAACGTACGGCATGCCAATCCCTTACGGCCCCTGCCGCCGTGCTCGGGGTTCAGTGCTCGGGCCGCGGGCGGATCCTGATCATCGTCGTGTCGTCCCGTTCGATCGCGCGGGCCTCGCGCAACTCGGTGACCAGGCGTTCGAAGGCGGGCTCGTCCACCTGCCGGACGACCTGCCACCAGGCCGCCGCGCCCGGCCCCGCGCCGGTGTGGCCGTGGGTGAGCAGGGTCTCGGCGAGGGCGTCGGAGACCAGCAGGACGGTGTCCTGGCCGTCGAGCCGGCCCCGGTAGTGGTGGATCCGGTCGGCGGCGAGGGGTTCGGCGGCGCTGAGCAGGTCGGGGTGCGAGCCGAACAGGGCGGCGTCGCCGAGCGGGAAGGCCCGCAGCAGCGCGTCCCCCCGCAGGTGGAGCAGACAGGAGTCGCCGACGGCCACCGCCTCGAAGCTCCACCCCTCGGGCGCCGGCCGCAGCCGCACGCCGAGGAAGGTGGCCTTGGCGACGCCCCGGGCCTCGGCGTCCTCCAGCCAGAAGTCGGCCGGCCTGCGGTGCGTCTCCTGGCCGTCGGCGCCCATGACGGCGGCGGCCGCGTTCCCCTTGCGGCGCTCGGCCTCCCGCTCGCTCCACTTCTCGCGGCAGCGGTCCACCCAGTGCACCAGGGACTCCGGGGAGTGGTCGGGGCCCTCGGTGACGTACTCCCGCGCCAGCAGCCGGGCCCACGGTCCGGCCCGGAAGGCGGAGCTGGCCCCGTCGCAGAGGGCGAAGGCCCGGCGGTCGCCGGAGACGGCCACCGCGTCCCGCCACTCCTCCGGGCACTCCGGGGTGGCGGGGACCCGGTACACATGCACGTCCACGCCGGTGCCCGCCCCCACGCCCACCCCCGGCTCGCTCACAGCGTGCCGACGTTCAGCGCCTTGACGACGGCGGCGAGGTCGGCGTTGCAGACGAACCCGCGCGCGCCCTCCCCGGGGCGGGACTGGCCGTGCCGTTCGGCGTCGGTCCTGGCGTACTCCAGCATCCGGGAGGTCAGGACGGAGGAGGTGTGGAACAGGCCCGCCGTGTAGCGGTCCGGCAGTCCGGCCGGGTCGCTGGGGAAGAGGACCGGTTCGGCCGCCCGCGCGGCCACGGCCACGTTGAACATGCTGAGCGGCCCCTCGGTCGTCCGCAGCGCCACCAGCCGGTCGACACGCCCGGCGACGTCGTCCAGGGTGCCGTCGGTCGCCTCGCCGTCGGTGATGTTGATGACGACCGGCGCCGGGGAGTCCTGGTGCGCGGCGACCCATCCGGCGGCGAAGTCGTGCGCCAGGTCGAGGGCGGCGCACATCATCGTCTGGCCGTCGGCGACCGGCTCCAGCCAGACGGGCCAGGACTGGCCGTCCGGCTCCTCGTGGATCCGCAGGAACGAGTCCGCCAACTGGGGTGTGGAGACCATCGGGTTGGCGAATCCGTCGCCGTTCTTCAGCAGCGGCCGCACCCGGTCGGAGTAGCCGATCAGGGCGATGTCGAAGTAGTGCCGGGGCCCCTTGTCGTCGACCACACAGCGCTGGACGAGCTGCATCAGCAGCCGGTTGGTGGTGTCGGCCAGGGCCTCGGCCTTGGAGCGGCCGACGGCGCCCAGCATGGGGGCGGACATGGAGTACGACTGGTCGAGGAGCAGGATGAAACAGGCCGGGTGCCGGCGGTCGACGCGGGTCGTCCGGTTCATGGGTCGCCTCCGTCGAGCGCCGCCTCCGGGGACAGGCTGACGTCAGCGTTGGCCACCACCATGACGAGGTCCGACAACGGCACGTCACCGCAGGCCAGTTGAGTGCGGCAGAGATCCGCTTAGTTCTCCTGTCCGAAGAAGCCGAGCTGGCCGCGCCACGTTTCACCTGGAGCAGGAAGGAGACCTGGTGGGTGAAGTCCGTCCTCGCCGCTGGGTTGACGTGCTCCCTGGCCTAAAGTCCAGGGATTCCGGCCTGGGTCGTCCGACCCTTCCGGGGGCTTCCTGCTTCGCCGCGCTGCGCGGGCACGCGTGCCCGTCTTACCGGCGCTCCACAGGCGTTTGGTGTCTCCGCCCGTCCGGCGGCGACGATACGGCGTCCTTCGAAGAGGACGTTGCGGGCTGCATTGTGGTCGCGGTCGTGCACCGTGCCGCACTCGGCGCAGGCCCACTCACGGACGTGCAGGGGTTTGGGGCCGTCCCGGAATCCGCAGGCCGAGCAGACCTGAGAGGAGGGGAAGGCACGGTCCACCTTGGCGAAGGTACGGCCGTGCAGAGCCGCTTTGTACTCCAGCATGCCGACGAACGCGGACCATCCCGCGTCGTGCACGGACTTGGCGAGCCGGGTGCGTCCGAGACCGGACACCGCGAGGTCTTCCACGTACACCGCTTGGTTGTCGCGGATGATCTGTGTGGATGCCTTGTGGTGGAAGTCCCGGCGCCGGTCCGCCACACGCGCGTGCTGGCGTGCGACCTTGACGCGGGCCTTGGCCCGGTTCCTCGATCCCTTGGCCTTGCGGGACAGCTCCCGCTGAAGGCGCCTGAGCTTCTTCTCCGCCCGCCGCAGGAAACGCGGGCTGTCGATCTTGCGGCCGTCGGACAGGACGGCGAAGGCCGACAGCCCGAGGTCGATACCGGACTCCACGTCCAGCTCCGGGAGGATGTTCGGCTCGGTGTCGACGACGAAGCTGAGGAAGTACCGGCCGCAACTGTCTTTGGTGACGGTCAGAGAAGTCGCGGCTGCCGGGAGCCGGCGCGACCACTTGACCTTGAGGTTGCCGACCTTGGCCACGTACACGGTGCCGTCGTCCCGGAGGGAGAAGGCGTTGGTGTTGAGGCGGATCGACTGCCGGGGGTCCTTCTTCGACTTGTAGCGCGGAGGGCCGACCTTGCGGCCCTGCCGCCTGCCTTTGAGGCTGTCGAAGAAGTTCTTGTAGGCGGTGTCCAGGTCCCGCAGGGACTGTTGCAGAACGACCGCCGACACATCTGCGAGCCAGGCGCGTTCCACGGTGCGCTTGGCCTGTGTGATGCGAAGCCGGGACAGCTCGGCCGACTTGACGTAGGGCAGCCCCGCCGCGTGCGCTTCCCTGCGGTCACGCAGGCAGTCGTTCCACACCACGCGAACACACCCGAACGCGCTGGCCAGCGCACGGCGCTGTGAAGCGTCCGGGTAGGCCCGGTAGTTGTAGCGAAGCTGCATCGCCAAGATCCTACGACGGCTGGTCTCATCTAAGGGGCAAATCAACAACAGGCCGACAGGAGTTCACCGGAAGCATCAACCACGCCCTCATGCACGGGAGCAGCAAAAGCGTCCACTCCGACGTGTACTTCGGCCAACTCTTCGAGGGTGACGACGATCCGCTCAGCCCGCGCCGGGCTAGGAGGGGCAGAGCCGTCGAGGGAGGTCTGCCTGCATCGGTTCGCTGAGGTAGAGCAGGTATACGCGCTGTGGTTGCCGAGGGCCGCCGTCGTTGGGCTACGGATCGACATGGACCGGACTGCGGGTCGCGGGGCGGTCCGGTCGGCAGTTACGCGGAGGCGCGCAGCGGCGTAAGGCAGTGCTCCACGATGCGTCAGGTGCGTGCTCTCGCCGCAACGGGCGTAGTCCCTCGCACTGGACACACTTGGGTCTGCGCCCGGTGCGGCGAGGGATGGTATTTCCCACACCCTGAGGCA
This sequence comes from Streptomyces sp. CAI-85, assembly GCF_013363615.1. Lineage (NCBI taxonomy): Bacteria > Bacillati > Actinomycetota > Actinomycetes > Kitasatosporales > Streptomycetaceae > Streptomyces > Streptomyces sp. CAI-85. Next base: position 81,116 of record NZ_JAANNX010000010.1, read on the forward strand.
GTGGGGAGGCCTACATGACGCCGCGGGGCAGACGGGAATTGCCGGACAGGTGACCAGTCCACTCTGCGCACGGTACGTCCGATACGGGGGCGCCCGGTCACACCCGGGAGGAGTCGTCCAGGTTCTCGGCGAGCCGGTCGAGGAGGGCGCCGAGGAGGTCCTCGTCGGCCGGGCTCCCGGCCGGCCAGGCGGCCCGGACCGCGCGGTCGGCGCGCCGCCAGTGGTCCTGGCCGCGCGGGGTGAGGTAGACGAGGATGCGGCGCCGGTCGAGCGGGTCGACGCGGCGGTGCACGAGGTTCTGGTCGACGAGCTGGTCGACCAGCTTGGTCAGCGTCGGAGCCGGCAGGAACGCGGCCTCGGCGATCGCCGACATGTGGTGTCCGGTGCCGTCGGAGAGCAGCGCGAGCACCCGCCAGGCGTCCACCGAGCAGCCCTCCTCCTCCAGGGCGGTCCGGAGCCTGCGTTCGGCCAGCCGCTCGGCCCGGGTGAGGAGCCGCATCAGATCCTGCGGCCTGCGAGGAGTCGAGGAGGTGGGCATCCGGGCATCCGCTCCTAGGTCACGGGGTGCGTACATCGTAGGAGACACACTGGAGTTCGGCGGGCCGAGCCGGAAGCATGTCGCCATGGTCCGGCACGACTCCCCCGCCTCCGACTGGTTCACGGCCGACGCGTCGGCGCTCGGTGTGGCCCTGGTCTTCCCGATGCAGGGACCGGCGGGCATCTTCGGGCCGGCCTGCGAGTTGTGCGCGCGGCTGGCGGCGGAGGAGGTCAACCGGGCGGGCGGGGTGCTCGGCCGCGAGCTGCGGCTGGTGCCGGTCGACGGGGGCGCGCCGCCGCGCGAAGTGGCCGACCAGGTCGAGGCGTTGGTGGATCTGGGGGTCGTGCAGGGCGTCACGGGCTGGCACATCTCCTCGGTGCGGCAGGCGCTGGCGCCGCGGATCGCGCACCGGGTGCCCTATGTGTACACGGCGCTGTACGAGGGCGGCGAGCACACCGCCGGGGTGTTCCTGACCAGCGAGACGCCGCGCGACCAACTGCGGCCCGCGATGGTGCTGCTGGCGCACGAGCGGCGGGTGCGCCGGTGGTTCGTGGTGGGCAACGACTATGTGTGGCCCCGGCGGACGGCACGGGCGGCGCACGCCTACGCCCGGGAGACGGGTGGCCGGATCGGCGGCGAGGTGTATCTGCCGCTGGGCACCCACGACTTCGAGCCGGTGCTGCGGCGCATCGAGCGCTCCGACGCGGACGCGGTGCTCCTGCTGCTGGTGGGCAGCGACGCGGTGCGCTTCAACCGGGCGTTCGCCGCGTACGGGCTGCACGCGCGCTGTCTGCGGCTGAGCACCCTGATGGACGAGAACATGCTGCTGGCCAGCGGCCCTTCGGCGACCGTGGACCTCTACAGCACCGCCGGATTCTTCGCCTCGCTCGCCACCGCGGACACCCTCGACTTCCACGGCCGGTACGCCGCGCGGTTCGGCGTGGAGGCGCCGGCCCCGGGCAGTCTCGGCGAATCCTGCCACGAGGGCGTCCTGTTGCTCGCCGCGCTGCTGCGCCGGGCGGGGACGGTGGACGTGGCGGCGATCGGCGCGGCCGCGGACTCGGTGTCGTACGAGGGGCCGCGCGGGCTGCTGCGGCTGCGCGGCGGTCATGTCCGCCAGCGCATCTATCTGGCGCGCGCGGACGGACTGGACTTCGACGTGCTCACCGAACTGGATCCCCACGGCACCCGCCCTTGACAGTTCCTCAGACCGTCAAGATACTTCCCACGGAAAGTAATTAGAATGCCTCGGGCGAATTGTGAATTCGGATGCTCAACGTGGTTCGAATGCATGTCACAACGCCGCGGGGCGTTTTTTGTTGCCTCCGGGAAAGTCGCGTGAAACACCGTGGAAACAGGGCGACTTGAGGCTGTGGACCGCACTTGGGGAGGTTTCTCTCCAGCACACCCGAGGGGGTTGTCTTGTCCAGCGGTTCACGTTTTCCCCGCCGCCGCTTCCTGGCCGGCGGTGCCGCGCTCGCGGCGGTCGTCGCACTCTCCGCCTGCGGCGCCAAGACCGACGCGTCCGGCTCGTCGTCCGACAAGGCCGCGAAGATCGACGTCAGCGGTGACAAGGTCAGGGTCGGTCTGCTCAACTCGCTCTCCGGCACCATGGCGATCAGCGAGGTGACCGTACGCAATTCGCTGCTGCTGGCCGTCGACGAGATCAACGCCTCCGGCGGGGTGCTCGGCAAGAAGATCGAGCCGGTCTCCGAGGACGGCGCCTCCGACTGGCCGACGTTCGCCGAGAAGGCGGCCAAGCTCATCAAGGAGGACCAGGTCGCGGCCACCTTCGGCTGCTGGACCTCGGCCAGCCGCAAGGCCGTCAAGCCGGTCTTCGAGAAGAACAGGTCGCTGCTGTTCTACCCCGTGCAGTACGAGGGCCTGGAGGAGTCGCCGTACATCTTCTACACCGGCGCCACCACCAACCAGCAGATCATCCCGGCGCTCGACTACCTCAAGGCCGAGGGCCTCAAGAAGATCTACCTGGTCGGCAGCGACTACGTGTTCCCGCGCACCGCCAACAAGGAGATCAAGGCGTACGCGAAGGCCAACGGCATGACGGTCCTCGGCGAGGACTACGCGCCCCTGGGATCCACGGAGTTCAGCACGATCGCCAACAAGGTGAAGGCGTCGAAGGCGGACGCCGTCTTCAACACCCTCAACGGCGACTCCAACGTGGCGTTCTTCAAGGAGTACAAGTCCGCGGGCCTGACCGCGAAGTCCATGCCGGTCGTCTCGGTGTCGATCGCCGAGGAGGAGGTCAAGTCCATCGGACCGCAGTACCTGGCGGGCCAGTTGACGGCGTGGAACTACTACCAGACCACCCCGGGCGCGGCGAACGAGAAGTTCGTGAAGGCGTACAAGGCGAAGTACGGCGCGGACAAGCCCACCAGTGACCCGATGGAGGCCGCGTACACCTCGGTCTACCTGTGGAAGGCGATGGTGGAGAAGGCGAAGTCCTTCGACCCGGAGAAGGTGAAGGCGGCCTCCGACGGCATCACCTTCGAGGCGCCCGAGGGCAAGGTCACCGTGGACGGCGCCTCGCAGCACATCCACAAGACCGCGCGCATCGGGAAGATCGGCACCGACGGACTGATCACCGAGGTGTGGAACTCCGGCGAGCCCGTCAAGCCGGACCCGTTCCTCAAGGGCTACCCCTGGGCCGCCGGCCTGTCCTGACCGCCCGTCACCGGGGGACCCGCGTCCAGCCGCGGGTCCCCCGCCGCCCCGTCTCCCCTCGGAGCCGCCGTATGACCGTGATCCTCGGTCAGACCTTCACCGGCATCTCGATCGGTGCCGTCCTGCTGCTCATCGCGCTCGGTCTGTCGCTCACCTTCGGCCAGATGAACGTCATCAACATGGCCCACGGCGAGTTCATCATGGCGGGCGCCTACACCACATACGTCCTTCAGAAGTCCATTTCCAGCGCCGGAATTTCGCTGCTCGTCGCGCTGCCCGTCGCATTTCTCGTGTCGGGGGCGCTCGGCGCGCTGCTGGAATGGCTGCTGATCCGCCGGCTGTATCTGCGGCCCCTGGACACGCTTCTCGTCACCTGGGGCGTCTCCCTGATGCTCCAGCAACTCGCCCGGGACGTCTTCGGCGCGCCCAATGTGCAGACCCGGGCGCCGGACGCGCTCACCGGGAACATCACCGTGATCGGCGGCGCCGATCCGCTGACCTTCGCCACCAGCCGGCTGTTCATCCTGGGCCTCGCCGTCGCGGCCGTGGTCGCGCTGTCGCTGACCCTGCGGCTGACCCCGCTGGGCCGCCGGATCCGGGCCGTCGTGCAGAACCGGGACCTCGCCGAGGTGTCCGGCATCTCCACCGCGCGGGTCGACCGCACCGCGTTCTTCCTCGGCTCCGGGCTCGCCGGGGTGGCCGGGGTGGCGCTGACCCTGGTCGGTCCGATCGGGCCGACGATGGGCACCAACGTGATCATCGACGCCTTCCTGGTGATCGTGGTCGGCGGCATCGGACAGCTCAAGGGCACGGTGATCGTCGCCTTCGTGCTGGGCGTCCTCCAGTCGGTGCTGGAGTACTCCACCACCGTGTCGGTGGCCAAGGTGCTGGTCCTGGTCGGCATCGTCGCGTTCCTCCAGTGGCGGCCCCAGGGGCTGTACACGCTGCGCACGAGGAGTCTGGTGTGAAAGTTCTCAAGGGACGTACCGCCTGGGCCGGGTTCGCCGCCGGGGCGGTGCTGCTCTTCGCGGTGGCCCCGGCCCTGCTGTCCGACTTCCGGCTCGGGCTGCTCGCCAAGTACCTGTGCATGGCCATGGTCGCCGTCGGCATCTGCCTGGCCTGGGGCCGCGGCGGGCTGCTCACCCTCGGCCAGGGCGTCTTCTTCGGCCTCGGCGGCTACGCCATGGCGATGCACCTCAAGCTCGCCGACGCGGGCCCCGGCAATCTGCCCGACTTCATGCAGCTCTACGGCACCGCCACCGAACTCCCCTGGTGGTGGCGGCCGTTCGCGAACCCGGTGTTCGCGCTGGCGGCGACCGTGCTGCTGCCGATGGCGGTGGCGGCGCTGCTCGGCCTGTTCATCTTCCGCCGCCGGGTCAGGGGCGCCTACTTCGCGATCCTCTCCCAGGCGCTCGCCGCCGCCTTCGCGATCTGGCTGGTCGGCCAGCAGGCCACCACCGGCGGCACCAACGGACTCACCGACATCCAGGGCTTCTTCGGCTACGCCCTGGACGATCCCGTCAACCAGCGGATGGTGTACCTCGTCATCGCCGCCGCCCTGCTCCTGCTGATCGCGGTGGCCCGCCAGCTCATCCACAGCCGCTACGGCGAACTCCTGGTCGCCGTACGGGACTCGGAGGAGCGGGTGCGCTTCCTCGGGTACGACCCGGCGAACGTCAAGCTGGTCGCGTACGTGGTCGCCGCCGGGATGGCGGGTCTGGCGGGCGCGCTGTTCGTGCCGGCCGTCGGCATCATCTCGCCGGCGCTCATCGGGATCGTCCCGTCGATCGAGTTCGTGATCGGCGCGGCGGTCGGCGGCCGCGCCAGCCTGGTCGGGGCGGTCCTCGGGGCACTCGCGGTCGCCTGGGCGAAGACCGCGCTGTCGGAGGAGTTCCCGGCGGGCTGGACGTACTTCCAGGGCCTGCTGTTCATCGTGGCGCTGGCCTTCCTGCCGGGCGGCCTCGCCTCACTGGCGAAGACGGTACGGCGGCGCCGGGCCACTGCCCCGGACAAGGCGCCCGTCGTGGCGGTGGGAGAGGCGGCATGAGCGAGCTGGAGATTCGTGGACTGCGGGTGACCTTCGACGGGTTCACCGCGGTCGACGGCGTCGACCTGGAGGTGCGCGCGGGCGATCTGCGGTTCCTCATCGGACCCAACGGGGCCGGCAAGACCACCCTGGTGGACGCCGTCACCGGACTGGTGAAGGCCCAGGGCTCGGTGCGGTTCGGCGGCGCGGAGCTGCTGGGGCGCAGTGTGCACCGGATCGCCCGCTCGGGCATCGGGCGCACCTTCCAGACGGCCACCGTCTTCGAGGAGTTGACGGTCCTTCAGAACCTGGACATCGCGGCGGGCGCCGGCCGCGGCGCGTGGACCATGCTGCGCCGCCGCAGGAGCGTCCCGCCGGAGGTCACCGAGGCGCTGGCGACCGTGGGACTCACCGAGCTGGCGGACTCCCCCGCCGGGACGCTGGCGCACGGACAGAAGCAGTGGCTGGAGATCGGCATGCTGCTGGTGCAGGACGTCCGGCTGCTGCTGCTCGACGAACCGGTGGCCGGCATGAGCCACGACGAGCGGGAGGCCACCGGCGAACTGCTGCGCCGGATCAGCGCCGAGCGCACGGTCGTCGTCATCGAGCACGACATGGACTTCATGCGGTCCTTCGCGCGCAGCGTCAGCGTGCTGCACGCGGGCCGGGTCCTCAGCGAGGGCACGGTGGCGCAGGTGCAGGCCGATCCGAAGGTGCAGGAGGTGTACCTCGGGCACACGGCCACCGAGGACGCCGGTGACATGGCCGGGCAGGAGGCGTGATGCTGGAGATCGAGGACGTCCGGGCCGGCTACCACCGCAGCACGGTCCTGCACGGCGTCTCCGTGACGGTGCCGTCCGACGGGGTGACGGCGGTGCTCGGGCACAACGGCGCGGGCAAGAGCACCCTGCTGCGCGCCGCCGTCGGACTGCTCACGCCCACCGCGGGCACGGTCCGCCTCGACGGGGAGGACATCACCCGGCGCCGGCCGCACGAGCGGGTGGCGCGCGGGATGGCGTACGTCCCGCAGGGCCAGCAGTCGTTCGGGCATCTCACCACCGCCGAGAACCTCCAACTGGTCGCCGACGGGCGGCGGCGGGGCCGGGCGGCGGTGGCCGAGGCGCTGGACCTGTTCCCGGCGCTGCGGGCCCTCTCCGGGCGCCGCGCGGGGCTGCTCTCCGGCGGCCAGCGGCAGCAACTGGCCATCGCCCGCGCCCTGGTGACGGAACCCCGGGTGCTGCTCCTGGACGAGCCGACCGAGGGCATCCAGCCGTCGGTGGTCGCCGAGATCGAGGAGACGATCCTCGCTCTGGCGGCCCGGGGCGGCCTGTCGGTGCTGCTGGTGGAACAGCACGTGGGCTTCGCGATGCGGGCCGCGCAGCGGTACTGCGTCCTGGAGGCCGGCCGGGTCACCTCGTCCGGGGCGGGCGGCCGGGAGGCAGAACGGTCGGTGCGGGAGGCGCTCAGCGTGTGAGGCTCCCGGTGCTTCACCTGTGAGGCGTGCGGTGCTTCTCGGGAGTCCTGGCCGAGAATCTTGGTCATGACCGCAGCGACCGCACCGCACCCCCTCGTCACCCGGGCCCGCCGTCTCGCCGACGACCTTCTCGCCCCGTACGCCGAGGAGGTCGACCGGACGCAGGTGCCCGAGAGCCATCTGCGGGAGATCCGGCGTTCGGGTCTGCTCGGGCTGAACGCGCCCGTCGCGTACGGCGGGACGGGGGTGTCCGGCGCGGTGTTCCGCGAGACGGCGGAGATCCTCGCCGGGGCCTGCTGCTCGACCTGGTTCGTGCAGACCCAGCACCACACCCCGGTCCAGACCGTGGCCGGGAGCGACGGCCCGGTGCGCGAGCGGCTGCTGCGCCGGCTGGCGAGCGGCGAGCTGCTCTCGGGGGTGGCCTACGCGCATCTGCGGGCCGCCCCGCGCAGGCCCGTCCGGGTCACCCGCGACGGCACCGGGTGGCGCTTCGACGGCACGGTGCCCTGGTACACGGGGTGGGGCCTGAACGACGTGATGCTGCTGGCCGGGGTGACGGACGAGGACGAGGCGCTGTTCGCCGTCACCGAGGCCCGGGACCAGCCGGGCCTGCGGGCGTCCGAGCCGATGCGCCTCGCCGCCCTGACCGCGGCCCGCACGGTCTCCCTGGAGCTGGACGGGCTGCGGCTGCCGGAGGAGGCGGTGGCCCTGCGCACGCCGCTGGCGACCTGGGCGGCGGCGGACCGGCTGAAGACCGTGAACGCCAACCCCGCCGTCTTCGGCGTCGCGGAGGCCGCCCTCGGCCTGGTGGACGACGACCACGCGGCCGCCCTGCGCGACCGGCTGGCCCGGGTCCGCCGCGACGCCTACGCGCTCGCCGACGAGGCGGCACCCGACGAGCACCTCGCCGACCGGCTGGCCCTGCGGACCCAGGCGTACGAGGTCCTCCAGGCGGCGACCACCGCGGCCGTGGTGACGGGCGGCGGCCGCACGATGCTCCTGTCGCACCGGGCCCAACGGCTCGCGCGGGAGGCCCTGTTCCTGATGGTCCAGGGCCAGACCCGCGAGTCCCGCCGGTCGCACCTCGACGCACTGGCCCCCTGAGGACGTCTCAGCCGGCGAACGGCACCTGCACCGAGGTGTCCCGCCGTTCGTCGGGGTGCCGCCACAGCCCGGCTCCGGCCAGCAGCGGCAGGACGCCCTCGCCGAACCAGTACGCCTCCTCCAGATGCGGGTAGCCGGACAGCACGAACTCGGAGATGCCCAGCGCCGCGTACTCCCGGATCCGTTGGGCGACCTCCGCGTGGCTGCCCACCAGGGCCGTGCCCGCGCCGCCCCGCACCAGTCCGATGCCCGCCCACAGATTGGGGTGGATCTCAAGACCGTCCCGGCCGCCGCCGTGCAGCGCGAGCATCCGCCGCTGTCCCTCGGACTCGCTGCGCGCCAGCCCGGCCTGCACGGACCGTACGGTCTCGGGGTCGAACCCGGCGAGCAGCCGGTCCGCCTCCGCCCAGGCCGCCTCGGAGGTGTCCCGGGTGATCACGTGCAGCCGGATCCCGAACCGCGGCGCGCGCCCGTGCCGGGCCGCGAGCCCCCTGACCCACTCGATCTTCTCGGCGACCTGGGCGGGCGGCTCGCCCCAGGTGAGGTAGACGTCGGCGTGCCGGGCGGCGATCTCCCCGGCGATCGGCGAGGACCCCCCGAAGTACACCTCGGGCACCCGGGCCAGCCGCGCGTCCTCCACCCGCAGATGCTCGCCCTTCAGATCGACGGTCCCGCCCTCCCACAGCCCCCGCACGACCTCCAGGAACTCGCCCGTACGGCGGTAGCGGTCGTCCTTGTCGAGGAAGTCGCCGTAGGCCCGCTGCTCGTGGCTCTCGCCGCCGGTGACGACGTTGAGGAAGAGCCGTCCGCCGGAGTGCCGCTGGAAGGTGGACGCCATCTGCGCGGCCAGCGTCGGCGACACGAAGCCGGGCCGGAAGGCGACGAGGAACTTCAGCCGCTCGGTGTGCCGACTCACCATGGCCGTGGTCAGCCAGGCGTCCTCGCACCAGGCGCCGGTCGGGGTGAGCGCACCCAGGAAGCCCAGGTCCTCCGCGGCGCGGGCGATCTGGCTCAGGTACGCGACCGTGGGCGGCCGGTCCCGTCCGGAGGCGGTGGCCGGGGTGCCGTGGCCGCCGCCGACGACATGCCGGCTGTCGCCGTTGGTGGGCAGGAACCAGTGGAACGTGAGGGACATGCGGAGGCTCTCCGATCGGGGCGCTAGAGAAGTCCGTGGCGGGGCGGCCGGGTGCCGTTCAGGGTGTGGCGGCCGAGGTGCTGGATCTTCCAGCGGGTGGGGTCGTGCAGGGTGTGGGTGCGGGCGTCGCGCCAGTGCCGGTGGAGGTTGAGGGAGGCGAGCGCGGAGCGGGTGCCGGACACCTCGAACAGGGCGCTGGACACCTCGACGGCGGCCCGGGCGGCCTGGACCTTCGCTGCGGCGACCGCGAGGGACGCCTCGGCGGCCGTGTCGTCGTCCAGGCCGGCGGCGGCCGCGTCGACCGTGCGGGCCGCCTCCCGCAGCAGCGCCTCCGACGCCCTCACCTCCAGGGAGAGTTCACCGAACCGCTGGATCAGCAGCGGGTCCTCGGCGGCCGTCTCGGCGCCGCTCTCGAACCAGGGCCGGCTGGTCGTCCGTACGAACTCCGCCGCCTCCGCGAGCGCGCCCGCGGCGAGACCGGCGTCGATCGCGGCGTGCAGCAACTGGGCCACCGCGCCGTGGAGTTGCGGGCCTTCGAAGGTGAGGTGGTGCGGGAGGACGCGGTCGCCGGGCACCTGTACGGCGTCGAGCCGCACGGTGCCGCTCGCCGTGGTGCGCTGGCCCAGCCCGTCCCAGTCGTCGACGACGGTCACCCCGGGCGCGTCCGCGGGCACGTACGCGACATGGAGCCGGTCGTCCGCCGCGCGGGCCAGGACCGGGATCCAGTGGGCGAACAGGGCGCCCGTGCAGTAGTGCTTGACGCCGGTCAGGGTGAACGAGCCGTCGGGCCGGGGCTCCAGGCGGGTGCGGATGTCCTGGACGTGCCGGGTGCCCGCCTCGGACTGGGCGTTCCCGAAGCGGCGGCCCGCGAGCAGTTCGGCGAAGAAGAACTTCCGCTGTTCCTCGGTGCCTTGGCGGCGGATCACGTTGACGTAGGCGAAGTGGCTCTGCGGGATCTGGGCGAGGCTGGCGTCGGCGGCGCCGAGCAGCCGGAAGATCTCCGCGAGGGTCAGGGCGGAGACGTCCGCGCCCCCGTGCTCGGCGGGGACGGTGACGGCGAGCAGCCCGGAGGCGGAGAGCCGGTCCAACTCCGGGCGTGGCAGCCGTCGTTCGGCGTCCCGTGCGGAGGCGCCGGGGCGGAACTCGGCGGCGAGGGCGCGGGCGACGGCGAGCGCCTCGGCGTCGTCCGCGATGACATGGGCGCCGGGGGCGGGGGCTGTCATCGCCTTCAGCTCGCCGCCGCCAGGTACGGGGTGTGCCCGAGGGCGACCGAGAACTGGTCGACGACCTGGGTGAGCGCCTCGGCGGCCGCGGGGGCGACGGTGACCGTGCCGTCGTCGTGGGCGGTGATGTCCTTGTCGAGGGTGAACCAGCCCTGCACGATGTGGGCGGCGCCCATGGAGTTGAGGACGGGCCGCAGGGCGTAGTCGATGGCGAGGACATGGGCGGTGGTGCCGCCGGTGGCCAGCGGCAGCACGGTCTTTCCGGTGAGCGCGTACTGCGGGAGCAGGTCGAGGAGCGCCTTGAGCACACCGGAGTAGGACGCCTTGTAGACGGGGGTGCCGACGACGACTCCGTCGGCGCGGGCGAAGAGTTCGGTGGCCTCGACGATCGCCGGGTGGCGGAAGTCGGCGCCCAGCAGGGCCTCGGCCGGGATCGTCCGGACGTCCAGCGGGATCACCCGGTGGCCCTGGGCGGCCAGTCGCTGGTCGAGGTGGCGCAGCAGTCGGCCGGTGCGGGAGGAGGCGGAGGGGCTGCCGGAGACGGACAGGACGGTGGCCATGGGTCCTCTTTCGAAGGTGCCGGGGGCGCCCGTGCGGGGGCGTTCCGGTGGTGGCGGCGGTCTGGGTTCCGTAGTCGGGGCCCGTGGTCCGGTTCCTTCCGCTCGCACCGCACGCATGCCGAAGTCCGGGCGCGGAAGGGCGAGTTGATGGTGTGCGCGTCGAGCGCACGGGAGGGAAGGAAGGCGAGAAGGGCGGCGGATCCGGAAGGGAAAAGCGTGATCAGGCCGCGCTGCGACAGGAGCTGCTGGAGACGCGCGCGAGATCGACATGGCGTCGCCGCGTGAGGTCCAGTCGCATCATCATGTCGTCGATCGTGGCAGCCGCCGGCCGCGGCAGTCAAGGACGAGTCGACCGGTCTCGCATCCCGGACCAGCGAATGACCAGGGAATTCAGTCCTCGTCGTTCGCCGGGACGACCACGAGGAAGGCGTCGGACCTCAGATCCATCACCACGGTGGCGGGCAGGCCCTCGGCGCGGCGCCGGGCCGCGTACTCCTCCGCCGGCCATGAACCGCGCGGGGACCCCGCGGGAAACCGTTCCAGCACCTTCGCACCCATGGCCGTGGCACCTCCGTCCTCGCGCCCTCCGCCCCCGCGGCGGACAGCGTCGTACGGATCCGCCTGCCCCGGATCCGTACGAGCATGTTCATCCGTCCGAGCGGTCGGAGCGGCCGAGGCGGCTCGGCCACCAGACCGGCGCGCCGATGTCCCGCACCAGCGCCGGCACCAGCAGCGAGCGCACCACGAGGGTGTCGAGGAGCACGCCGAAGGCCACGATGAAGGCGATCTGGACGAGGAAGGCCAGCGGGATCACGCCCAGCGCGGCGAAGGTCGCCGCGAGCACCACGCCGGCGGAGGTGATGACCCCGCCCGTGGTGACCAGGCCGCGCAGGACGCCCTGCCGTACGCCGTGCCGCAGGGACTCCTCGCGGACCCGGGACATCAGGAAGATGTTGTAGTCGACGCCCAGCGCTACCAGGAACACGAACCCGTACAGCGGCACTGACGGGTCCGTGCCGCCGAAGCCGAACACATGGCGGAAGACCAGCGCGGACACGCCGAGCGTGGCAAGGAAGTTGAGCGCGACCGTGGCGACGAGCAGGGCGGGCAGCAGCAGGGACCTGAGGAGCCCGGTGAGGATGAGGAAGATGACGGCGAGGACGACGGGGACGATCAGCGTGCGGTCGCGTTCGGCGGTGCGCAGGGTGTCGTGGCGCTGGGCCGTGTAGCCGCCGACGAGGGCGTCCGCGCCGGGTATGGCGTGCAGGGCGGTCCGCAGGCGGGCCACCGTGCGCTGCGCGGCCTCGCTGTCGGCGGCGTCGTCGAGGGTGACGTCGACGCGGACCCGGCCGTCGACGACCAGCGGTGCGCCGCCGGGCCGCCCCGAGGCGGTCGTCCCGGCCGCCCCGGCGACGCCCTCGGTGCGGCGGGCGGCGGCGAGGACCGGCTCCAGGCGGTCGGCGGCGGCGATGACGACGGCGGGGTTGCCCGAGCCGCCGGGGAAGTGCTCGCTCAGGGTGCGCTGGGCGGCTACGGAGGGGGCGTCGTTGACGAACGTCTCGTCCAGGGGCACGCCCTTGGAGGTCAGCATCGGCGCGAAGGCGGCGCCGGCCAGGAGCGCGGCGAGGGTCACCGCCCAGACCCGGCGCGGCGCCCGGTCGACCAGGTCCGCGACCCGCCGCCACACCCCTTCGCCGGTGCCCCCGGAGGCGGGCCGGGCGCCGGGCTTGGCGGGCCAGTAGGCGGCGCGGCCCAGGGCGACGAGGACGGCGGGCAGGAAGGTCAGCGTGGCGACGACGGCGCAGACGATGCCGATGGCGCCGACCGGCCCGAGCGCCCGGTTGTTGGTGAGGTCGCTGAGCAGCAGGGCGAGGAGCCCCAGGACGACGGTCGCCGCGCTGGCCACGACGGCACCCCAGGACTGCCGCAGCGCCGCCCGCATGGCGTCGGTCCGGTCCGTGCGGGCGGCGAGTTCCTCCCGGTAGCGGGCGGTCAGGAGGAGGGCGTAGTCGGTGGCGGCGCCGATCACGAGGATGGACAGGATGCCCTGGACCTGTCCGTCGACGCGGACCAGGTCGTGGTCGGCGAGCGCGTAGACGATCGCGCAGGCCAGGCCGAGGGCGAGGACCGCGGCGACGATGATCACCAGGGGGAGCAGCACGCTGCGGTAGACGAGCAGCAGGATCACCAGCACGGTGACCAGGGCGACGACGAGCAGCAGGCCGTCGATGCCGGCGAAGGCGTCGGAGAGGTCCGCCTGGGCGGCGGCGGGGCCCGCGAGCTGCACGGTGGTGCCGGGGACGCGTTCGGCGGCGGCGCGGATCCGGTCGAGGGTGCCGGCGAGGTCGTCGCCGAGGTCGGTCCGCAGGGGCACCACGCCTTCGAGGGCCTCGCCGTCCTCGGAGAGCAGGGCGGGCGAGACCTGTCCGGCGACGCCGGGGGTGTCCGCCAGGGAGGCGAGGACGCCGTCGGCGTCGGCCCGCCGCCCGGCGAGGCCGGTGCCGGTGTCCGTACTGGTGCCGGTGTCGGTGCCTGTGCCGGTGCCGGTCCACACGACGATCGCGGGCAGGGTCTCGTTCTGCCGGAAGGCGCGCTGGGCGGTGACGACCGCGGTGGACTCGGCGCTGCGCGGCAGGAACGCGGCCTGGTCGTTGGTGGCGACCTCGCCGAGGCGTCCGGCGTAGGGGCCGAGGACGCCGCCGACGCCGAGCCATACGGCGATCAGGAGGAGGGGGACGAGCAGGCGGGCGCGTCGCGGGGTGGTGGACATGGGGCTCCAGGCTCCGGGCGAAGAGGATCACGGGAGGAGTCACGAAGACTCGACGGTGAACAATCTCAATGATTGACATTGTTGACGGCGTTGATCATAGAGGTCACCTTCTCTTCCGTCGTCACCCGGCCCCCGGATGCACCCCCGGCTAGACCGGCGGGCGCGTCAACTCGTCGTTCATCGCCGCGAGGAAGCGCAGCACCACCGCCCGCTCCTCCTCGGTGAACCGGGCGCGCGCCCCCTCCACCGCCTCGGCCAGCGGCCGGAAGTAGCTGCGGGCCGCCGACCGCGCGTCGGCGGCGTAGTACAGGTGGACCACGCGGCGGTCGGCGCTCTCCCGGACCCGGCGCACGTGTCCGGCCCGCTCCAGCCGGTCCACACAGGCGGTGACGGCCCCGGAGGTCAGTCCGAGGTGCTCGCGCAGGCCCTTCGGCGTCATCGGGGTGTCGGCGTCCAGGATCGCGGCGAGCGCCTGGACGTCCGTCGGATGCAGTCCCTGGTCCCCCGCGAACGCGTACACCAGCCGGTTGATCTCGCCGTTCATCCGGCGCAGGGCGACGGCGAAGGCGTGCAGGTCGCCGCGTGCCGCGGGCGCGCCGGACCCCCCGTCCCCCGACTGCCGCTCCCGGTCGTTCACTGTGGCCACGCGGCCAGCGTAGCCGTCCGCTTCCGCACCCCGTCGTTCACCCGATCGCGCGTGACCTGCCGGCCGGCGCATCCGGGACCGCCCCCGGGGTGGAAGTGATCCACGGAGGGTGATGCGTGGCAGGGATCCGTGGGGGCACCGACGCGAAAGGGCCGAGCAGTGATGACGGAGGACGACCGCGGCACCGGGCCGCTCTGTCTGGTGACGGGGGCCACCGGCTACATCGGCGGCCGGCTCGTTCCGGAACTGCTGGCGGCGGGGCTGCGGGTGCGCTGTCTGGCCCGTTCCCCGGAGCGGCTGCGGGACCATCCGTGGGCCGGTGACGTGGAGGTGGTCCGCGGGGACGTGACGGACGCCGACTCGGTGGCGCGGGCGATGAGGGGCGTCGGCGTCGGCTACTACCTGGTGCACGCGCTGGGCACCGGCGACGACTTCGAGGAGACCGACCGGCGGGCCGCGCGGATCTTCGGGGAGCGCGCCAGGGCGGCGGGGCTGCACCGCCTCGTCTATCTGGGCGGCCTCACCCCACGCGGTGTGCCGGAGCGGGAGCTGTCGCCGCATCTGCGCTCCCGCGCCGAGGTCGGCCGCATCCTGCTGGGCTCCGGGGTGCCCACGGCGGTGCTGCGGGCGGCGGTGGTGATCGGTTCGGGCTCGGCCTCCTTCGAGATGCTGCGCCATCTCACCGAACGGCTGCCGGTGATGGTCACCCCGAGCTGGGTGCGCACCCGGATCCAGCCGGTCGCGGTCCGGGACGTGCTGCGGGCGCTGGTCGGCTGCGCCGGACTGCCCGCGGACGTCAACCGGACCTTCGACATCGGCGGCCCCGACGTGCTGACCTACCAGGAGATGATGCTCCGTTACGCGGCCGTCGCCGAGCTGCCGAAGCGGCTCATCCTGCCGGTCCCGATGCTCTCCCCCGGCCTGTCCAGCCACTGGGTGGGCCTGGTCACGCCGGTGCCGGCCTCGATCGCCCGGCCGCTGACCGAGTCGCTGCGGTACGAGGTGGTCTGCCACGAGCACGACATCGCGCGGTACGTGCCGGATCCGCCCGGCCGTCCGTTCGGTTTCGACGAGGCGGTACGGCTCGCGCTGCGCCGGGTGCGCGAGGCACAGGTCACCACCCGCTGGTCGTCGGCCTCGCTGCCCGGCGCGCCCAGCGACCCGCTGCCCACCGACCCCGACTGGGCGGGCGGCAGCCTCTA
The DNA here is from genome assembly GCF_013363615.1 of Streptomyces sp. CAI-85. NCBI lineage: Bacteria > Bacillati > Actinomycetota > Actinomycetes > Kitasatosporales > Streptomycetaceae > Streptomyces > Streptomyces sp. CAI-85. The sequence goes on from NZ_JAANNX010000010.1 coordinate 96,476, forward strand.
CACCGACTGCCGCGAACGGTCCGTGGACGCCCCGCGCGAGGCGCTGTGGCGGGTGGTGGAGGGCATCGGCGGCGACAACGGCTGGTACTCCTTCCCACTGGCCTGGGCCGTACGGGGCTGGCTGGACCGGCTGATCGGCGGGGTGGGCCTGCGCCGGGGGCGCCGGGACGCCGCCCGGCTGCGGGTCGGCGACTCGCTGGACTTCTGGCGGGTGGAGGAGATCGAGCCGGGGCATCTGCTGCGGCTGCGGGCGGAGATGCGACTGCCGGGCCCGGCCTGGCTGGAGATGTACGCGGAGACCGACGGCACGGGGCGCACCCGGTACCGCCAGCGTGCCCTGTTCCATCCGCGCGGGCTGCTCGGGCACGCGTACTGGTGGAGCGTCTCGCCGTTCCACGCGGTCGTGTTCGGCGGCATGGCCCGCAACATCGCCCGCGCGGCCGAGGCGGACGCGGGTCGGCCGGTGCGGGAGGGGGCGGCCACCGGGGACGGCTGACGAGGGCGGCGGTGTCCGGCGCATCCGCCGCGCCCCGCCGCCCGGAAGACACACGTACGCCCTTTCTCCTCTCAGCGGAGCCCGCTCATGAACGTCTCGGTCGTCCTGTTCACCTCCGATCTGCGGCTGCACGACCATCCGCCGCTGCGCGCGGCCCTTCAGGGCTCGCGGCAGGTGGTGCCGCTGTTCGTGCGCGACCGGGCGGTGGACGGGGCCGGGTTCGCGGTCCCCAACCGGCTGGCGTTCCTCGCCGACTGTCTGCGCGACCTCGACGCGGGGCTGCGCGAGCGGGGCGGGCGGCTCGTGGTGCGCTCCGGGGACGTGGTGGAGGAGGTGTGCCGGGTGGCCGCCGAGGCGGACGCCGACGAGGTGCATCTGGCCGCCGACGCGAGCGCCTACGCGCAGCGCCGCGAGGCCCGGCTGCGGCGGGCGCTGGAGGCCGAGGGCGTCCGGCTGCACGTCCACGACACGGTGACCTCGGCGGTCGACCCGGGGGCGGTCGCCCCGGCCTCCTCGGACCACTTCGCCGTCTTCACGCCGTACTTCGGGCACTGGTCGCGGCGGGGACTGCGCGAGGTGCTGGGCGCGCCCCGGAAGGTGGCGGTGCCGGACGGCGTCAGCTCGGAGGAGCTGCCCGCGCGCCGGGGCCTGGCCGGTCTGTCGCCCGACCTGGCCGCCGGGGGCGAGACCGAGGGCCGCAAGCGGCTCACCGCCTGGCTGCGCTCGGGTGTCGCGGCGTACGAGGACCGGCACGACGATCTGGCGGGCGACGCGACCTCCCGGCTCTCGCCGCATCTGCACTTCGGCACCCTGTCCCCCGTCGAACTGGTCCACCGGGCGCGCGCCGCGGGCGGTCCGGGCGCGGAGGCGTTCGTACGGCAGGTCGCCTGGCGCGACTTCCACCGTCAGGTGCTGGCGGCCCGGCCGGACGCGGCGAGCGCCGACTACCGCACCAAGCACGACCGTTGGCGCACCGAGCGGACGGCGGGCGAGGACATCGAGGCGTGGCGGGAGGGCCGTACCGGCTATCCGGTGGTGGACGCGGCGATGCGGCAGTTGCGGCAGGAGGGCTGGATGCACAACCGGGGCCGGCTGCTGACCGCGAGCTTCCTCACCAAGACGCTGTACGTCGACTGGCGGGTGGGCGCCCGGCACTTCCTGGACCTGCTGGTGGACGGGGACGTGGCCAACAACCAGCTCAACTGGCAGTGGATGGCCGGCACCGGCACCGACTCCCGCCCCAACCGGGTCCTCAACCCCGTGACCCAGGCGAAGCGTTACGACCCGGACGGGGCGTATGTACGGCGCTGGGTGCCGGAGTTGGCGGAGGTGGCGGGGCCCGCCGTCCACGAGCCCTGGAAACTGCGGAAGCCGGACGATCCCGCGCCGGACTACCCGGACCCCCTGATCGAACTCTCCGACGGCCTGGCCCGCTTCCGACGGGCCCGCGAACGGGACTAGCTCCGGTCGTCGACGCCGACGCTGTGTCCCGACTCGGTTGTCCAGGGCAGGAGTTCGGGGCGTCTGGCGGTGCGGCCGTCGCCGGAGGAGCGGCCGCGCAGCCGTCGGCCGAGCCAGGGGCCCAGGAAGGTGCCCGCCCAGCGGAGTTCGGTGCGGGCGGCCCGCCAGCCCCTCGGTGCCGGGTACGCGGTGGGCAGCGGGCCGCTCCAACTGTCGTCGCTGCCGGGGATCCGGAGGGCGTGGGCGACGGCGGCGGCGATCCGGGCGTGGCCGAGCGGGGAGGCGTGCAGCCGGTCCTGGCTCCACAGCCGCGGGTCGGTGACCACGGGATGGCCGGCGGTCTCGGCGACGACCACGCCGTACTCCTCGGCCGAGCGCCGGACCCGGGCGTTGAGGGCGGCGACCCGTGGGCTGAGCGGGCGGGCCAGCGGGGAGATCCGGGCGACGTCCGGGAAGGTGAGCGTGGCGACCAGGGCGCCCTGTCCGGTGAACGCGGCGAACATGGCCCGCAGATGGACGTCGACCTCGTCGGGGTCGAAGCGGGGGCGCAGCAGGTCGTTCATCCCGGCGAGGACGGTGACGAGGTCGGGCCGCAGGGCGAGGGCGGGAGCCAGTTGCCGGGCGTGTGTCTGCTCGGCGGTCCGGCCGCGTACGGCCAGATTGGCGTACCGCAGGCCGGGGTTGTGCCGGGCGAGCGTCTCGGCGAGGCGGTCGGCCCAGCCGCGCAGCCCGGTGGTGTCGTCGCCGTCGCCGAGCCCCTCGGTCTGGCTGTCGCCGACGGCGACGTAGCGGGCGTAGCGCGGGACGGCGTCGTGGGTGGTCTCCGTGTCGGCCATGGCCGGCCCCCGTTCGAGAAGCGGTCTCCGTGGTTGTCCTCGGTCTGCCGCCCCACCTTACTCAGTTTTTTGACTAATCAGATAAGTGGTCCTGTGGGGTGCTCACCATGTGGGCGCCACGCTCAGCAGTCGCTCGCGGACCCGGCGCACGTCGGGGTTCTCCTGGGCGCCTGGACGCTGGACGAGATAGCCGGTGTTGATGGGCGGGTCGTCGGGTTCGTGGAGCGGGACCAGCGCGCCGGAGGCCAGTTCGGCGAGGCAGAGGTAGCGGGGCAGGACGGTGAAGCCGGCGCCCGCGACGACCGCCGCGAGCACGCCCCGCAGGTCGGGCACCGTCAGCGCGGCCGGCCCGGACAGCCGTCGGCCGAAGACGTGCCGCCAGTAGCGGCGGGCGATCGGCAGATCCTCGGCGTAGGTCACCAGCGGCGCCGAGTGCAGCGCCGCGGGCCCCTCGGCGGCCAGCCGCTCCCGGAGCCGGTCGGCCCAGACCGGCGCGGCGACCAGGACGAACTCCTCGTCCATCAGCGGGACCGCGGTCAGGGTGCGGCCGCGCGGGCGGGTGGTGGCGATGACCAGGTCGTGCCGACCGGCCCGCAGCTCCTCCAGGAGGGGGTCGGTGAGGCCGGGCGCGACCCGCAGCCGCACGCCGTCGGCCACCAGGGGCGCCAGTGCGGGCAGCACCCGGCCGCAGAGCAGTTCGGCGGGGCCGGCGAGATGGACGGGGTCGGTCCGGCCGGTGGCCGCGGGGTCCGGTCCGGCCACGGCGGCGAGTTCGTCGAGGGGCGCGGTGATCCGGGTGGCCAGCGCGTCGGCGACGGGCGTCGGGGCGACTCCGCGCGGAAGCCGTTCGAACAGCTCCCGTCCGGCCTGCCGCTCCAGCGTGCGCATCTGTGTCGTGACGGTCGGCTGCGACAGTCCGAGGAGCTGCGCGGCCCCGGTGAAGGAGCCCGAGCGGTAGACGGCCAGGAAGGTGCGCAGCAGGTTCAGGTCCAGGTGACCGGCGTGTTCCACGGCTCCCAGTATTCCCGGAGCCGCCATGATCCTCCATAGGAATTCCTATGTCCGGGATCGGTTTCCTCATTGGTTCCCTATGTCTCGGCGACCTACGCTCGACGGTGTCCGCACGCCGGGGCTCCCCACCGGGAGCCTCCGGCCACGACTCTTCCGGAGACACTCCATGGCCAAGATCCTTTTTGTGATGACCGGCGCCGACCACTGGACGCTGGCCGACGGCAGCCTGCACCCCACCGGTTTCTGGGCGGAGGAGGCCGTCGCCCCCTACGAGGCGTTCCGGGCGGCCGGTCATGAGGTCGTCGTGGCCACGCCCGGCGGTGTGGTCCCGCCGGTGGACAAGGGCAGCCTGTCGGCCGAGGCCAACGGCGGCCGGGAGAACGCCGACCGGATCGCCGCCGGGCTCGCCGCGATGACGGAGCTGGAGCGGCCGCTCCGGCTGGAGGACGTGGACCTCGCCGACTACGCGGCCGTCTTCTACCCGGGCGGCCACGGCCCGATGGAGGACCTGGCCGTGGACGCGGCCTCCGGCCGGCTGCTCGCCGACACCCTCGCCTCGGGCAGGCCGCTCGGTGTCGTCTGCCACGGCCCGGCCGCGCTGCTCGCGGCGGTGACGCCGGACGGCTCCAACGCGTTCGCCGGCTACCGGGTGGCCGCCTTCACCAACGCCGAGGAGCTGGCGGCCGGTCTGGGCGAGAGGGCGAAGTGGCTGCTCCAGGACCGGCTGACCGCGGCGGGCGTCGAGGTGGCGGTGGGCGAGCCGTGGGCGCCGAACGTGGTGGTCGACCGCAACCTGGTCACCGGCCAGAACCCGGCGTCCTCGGCACCGCTGGCGGCGGAACTGCTGAAGAAGCTGGGCTGAGAACCGGCGGTCCCCCCCGGGGTCTCACCCCGCCCCGTACAGCCCCGCCAGTGTGTCGAGCGCGTCGCGCAGGCCGGTGGGGCGCAGCAGGCCCGGTGCCGAGCGGCCCGCCCAGCCCGGGCCGCCGAGCAGCACGGCCGGGGTGCGCCGGGCGCCGCTGACGCCCCAGCGGGCGCCGGCGAGCTGCTGGGCGAGGGCCGGACTGCCGGTCGTGCGGGCCTGGGCCCACAGGACGACGGCCGCGGGGCCCAGCCGCCGCACGGCCGCGGTCAGCGCCTCGGCGGGCACGGCGGCGCCGAACATCCGGGTGGGGACGCCCAGTCGACTCAGTCCCGCGTTGAGCGCCTCCAGCGGCAGGGTGTGCTGCTCGCCGGGGACACAGGCCAGCATCACCGGCCCCGGGCCCGGTCCGCCCGCCGCGCCCGCGGCCGGCGAGGGGCGGGTGGCGCGGCGCAGGCTGGTGGAGACATGCCAGGACAGCAGGTGCTCGACCTCCACGTAACGGTCGCCGGACGAGGCCCACTTGCGTCCCACGGCGTGCAGGGTCGGCACCATCACCTCCTGCCAGGCGACGGTCAGTCCGTGGCGTTCGACGGCCGCGTCCAGTTGGTCCGCGACGGCCGGCGCGTCGAGTCGTACGGCGGCGCGGGCCAGGCCCCGGCACTCCTGGCGGACGTCGGCGCCCAGCGGAAGCGCCCCGGCGGCCCGGGAGCGGTCGCGCGGCCCGCCGTCGCTCTCGCCGGCCGTCCGTCCGGCGCCCTCGCGTGCGGCGCGGGCGGCCTCGGCGGGCGGCACACCGGAGGACGTCAGCCGGCACATCGCCTCCAGGACGGCCACGTCGGACGGCCGCCAGCGGCGGTGCCTGCCGTCGGCGCGGACGGCGGGTCCGATGCCGTAGCGCCGGTCCCAGGACCGCAGGGTGGTGGGCGCCACGCCGAGCCGCCGGGCCAGGGACCCCGTGGTCAGTCCGGTGTCGGCGGTGTCACCGAGGCCGTCGGTCTCGGCGGGGCGCGCGGGTTCGCTCACACCACGACGATATCGGCGCCGCACCACGACCGAGTCCCCGCACCCCTACACATAAGGGAAAAATAAGAGCACCATACATATGCGCGGCTTTTCACCGCACACCGCACCACGCGGTCAGGCCAGCGAGTCGAAGGAGTCGAGTCATGGCCAACGTCTCGCCCACCCGGGGTGACATGTCGACCCACCCCGATGTTTCCGAGATGCGGGCACGGTACGACCGCATGCTCGGCGGTCGTGATGTGGCGCTCGTGGACGGACCGGTGTTCCTGCTCGGTCTGTACTGCGCCGTGTCCCCGTGGATCCTGCACTACACCACCAGTCAGCCCGCCCTCGTGACCCACAATCTGATCGTCGGGATCGCGATCGGCCTGCTGGGTCTGGGGTTCACCGCCGCCCCCGCCCGTATGTACGGCCTGAGCTGGGCCATGTGCGCGCTGGGCATCTGGATGATCGTCGCACCGTGGATCGTCGGCGACAGCCCGGACGCCGGCGTCGTGGTGAACAACATCGTCATCGGCGCCCTGGCGATCTGCCTCGGAGCCCTGTGCGCCCTCACGACGGCGAGGAGCAACCCGAGGACGTGACTGCCGCAGGACCTCTATGCGCGGCTACGGCACGTACGTGTACGGCGTCGTCGTGGTGAGTGCGGCGAAGCCGAGGCGTTCCAGGATGGGGCGGCTCCGGTCGGAGGCGTCGACCTGGAGGTAGCGGTAGCCGCGTTCGGCGGCGATCCGGGCGCGGTGGGCGATCAGCGCGCGGTAGACGCCGCGCCCGCGCCACTCCTCGACGGTGCCGCCGCCCCACAGACCGGCGAAGCGGGTGCCGGGGATCATCTCCATCCGGGCGGAGCTGACCGGTACGTCCCCGGCGAGGGCGACCACGGCGACGATGCCGTCCGGGTCGGTGGCGAGCCGGGCGAGCACCAGGTCCCGCAGCCAGGCGCCGTCGCGGCCGAAGGCGCGTTCGTTCGCCTCGACCATGAGGTCGACGCCCGCGCGGTCGGTGACGGGGACGATCCGGACGCCCTCGGGAGGCTCGCCGCCGGTGAGCTGGCCGGCGGTCTCGCCGATCATCAGCGTCTCCTCCGGCTCGGCCGTGAAACCGGCCTCCGTCAGGCGTCGTCCGAGGTCGGCGGGGTGGTCATGGCCGTGCAGCTTCCACTCGAACTCGCGGCCGAGGCCGGTGAAGAAGCCGATCTGGGCGGCGATCGCCGCGTCGGCGTCGGCGCCCGTGGGGTCGAGACCGGACCACAGCACGCCGTTCCAGCCGCCCTCGCCGCCGATGTGCCGCACCACGCCTCCGGTGCGTTCGACGCGGGCGTCGGGGCTCTCCGGGCGGGCGCCTTCGCGCATGTCCCGGTCGTACAGGGCGAGTACGGAGGCGTGATCCATGGCCCCCACTCCAGCACCCCGGCGCGGGCCCCACAACGGAATTAGCCGCGCTCCCCCGGCTCCGTGCCCGGGCGCACCGCCTCCAGATACGCGGCGAGCCGGTCGCGGTTGCGGGCCAGGCAGTCGATCCGGGCCTGGATACGGTCCAGGTGCCCCTGGAGGAGGCCGGCGGTCTCGGGGCTCAGATGCCCGGCGGGCAGCAGGATCTCCTCCGGACCCGAGAGGTACGGCAGGATCGCGCGGATCATCTCGGTCGTCAGCCCCGAGTCCAGCAGCCCGCGGATCTGGCCGACGTCCCGGACGGCCGCCTCGCCGTACACGCGGTAGCCGTTCTCGCCACGCTCGGGGTGGAGCAGGTCCTGCTCCTCGTAGTAGCGCAGCAGACGGGTGGGGACGCCGGTGCGGCGGGACAGTTCGCCGATCTTCACGCCGACCTCCGGGGCACGCACGCCCGCACGCTTGCCTTCATGCTTGCCTTCACACTGATGTGAACGTCCGACCATGGTCGCATGTCCACGTCTTCCCTGGTCAAGGGCGCCGCCGTGCCCGCCGCCCTGCCCTGGTCGGGGCTGCTCGCCCTGTCCACGGCCGCCTTCACCGCCGTCGTCACCGAGCTGCTGCCCGCCGGTCTGCTGCCGCGCATGGCACCCGCGCTCGGGGTGTCCGAGGCGCGCGTGGGCTTCCTGGTCACGGGGTACGCGGCCGCCTCGTTCGTCGCGGCGGTGCCGGTGACCGCACTGCTGCGCGGGCTGCCGCGCCGGCCGGTGCTGATCGGCGCGCTGCTGGGCTTCGCGCTGAGCAACGCGGTGGTCGCGCTGTCGTCGTCCTACGGCGTCACGTTCGCGGCGCGGCTGCTGGCCGGGGTGATGGGCGGCACGCTGTGGGCGATGCTCGCCGGGTACGCGGCCCGGATGGTGCCGCCCGAGCGGCGCGGGCGGGCGATCGCGGTGGTGCTCGCCGGGATCACCCTGGCGCTGTCGCTGGGCGTCCCGGCGGGCACCGCGCTGGCCGGAATCACCGGCTGGCGGGCGGCGTTCGCGCTGCTGGCCGGGGTGGCGGCACTGCTGACGGCGTGGGTGCGATGGCGGGTGCCCGGCTTCCCCGGCGAGGAGCGGGCCACGCGCGTGCCGCTCGCCCGGGTGGCCCTGCTCCCGGGGATCCCGGTGATCCTCTCCGTGACGCTGTTCCTGCTGCTGGGCCACCAGGTGATGTACACGTACGTGGCCCCGTTCTCGGCGCACGCGGGTTTCGGCCGTACGGACGTGGTGCTGCTGATGTTCGGCGCGTCCACGGTGGCCGGGATCTGGGCGACGGGGCTGCTGGTCGACCGGCGCCCGCGGGCCACGCTGCTCGGCGCGCTCGTCCTGTGCGCGGCCGTCATGCTCGCGCTGGGCGGGTACGCGCGCGTGCCCGCGGTGCTCCTGGTGTCGGTCGCGCTGTGGGGAGCGGCGTTCGGCGGGGCGCCCACGCTGATCCAGACGGCGCTGGTGGACGCCTCGGGGCCGTCCGCCGCGGACGTGGCGACCTCGCTCCAGACCACGGTCTACAACGCCGGCATCGCGGGCGGGTCCCTGACGGGCGGTCTGGTGCTGGACCGCCTGGGCCCGGCGGCCCTGCCCTGGGCGGCCCTCCCGCTGCTCGCGGCGGCCCTGACGGCGGTCGCGCTGGGCCGGCGGCACGCGTTTCCGGCCGGGCGGGGGACGGAGCGGCGTGCCTAGGGTGATCGGTGTCCAGGGAAACGGGAAGAGCGCCGAGGGAGCCGTACGCCATGGTCGAGGCCGCCGAGCTGCCGTATCTGCGTCGTTGTGTCGAGCTGGCCGACGAGGCGGTGCGGGCCGGGGACGAGCCGTTCGGTTCGGTGCTGGTCGGCGGGGACGGCACGGTCCTCGCCGAGGACCGCAACCGGGTCGTGGCCGCCGGGGACGAGACCCGGCACCCGGAGTTCGAGCTGGCCCGCTGGGCGGCGGAGCGGATGTCGCCCGGGGAGCGGGCGGCGGCCACCGTCTACACCTCGGGCGAACACTGTCCGATGTGTTCGGCCGCCCACGCGTGGGTGGGTCTGGGGCGGATCGTGTACGTCGCGTCGTCCGAGCAGCTCGGCGGCTGGCTGGCCGAGCTGGGGGTGCCCGCCTCGCCCGTCCGGGCGCTGCCGGTCCGGGAGGTCGCCCCGGGGGTGACCGTGGAGGGGCCGGTGCCCGAGCTGGTGGAGGAGGTGCGGGCGCTGCATCTGCGGTTCCACGGGGCCTGACACGGCCGCGGGCCCCCTGACCGGTGCGACCGGCGGGGGCCCGCGGAACTCCGCGACGGCGGTGGTTCAGCTCTGCGCGCCGACGCGGAAGCGGCGGTACAGGAGCGCGCCGCCGAGCAGCATGGCCGTGCTGCCCAGGATCGCGGGCAGGGCGGCGTCGCTGCCGGTCTGCGCCAGCGAGGGGACACCCGGGGCCTGGGGCTCGTGGGCGGGCGGCGCCTTCGGCCCGGCCGGCTGGGGCTCGGCGGGCTGGGTGTGACGCACCGGCGGGGCGGGCTTGACGGGCGGCGTGACCGGGGGCTTCTTGCCGGGTCCGTTGACCGACTCGTTGCCGAACACGGGGTTCAGCACGCCGACGACGTTGACGCTGTTGCCGCTGGCGTTCACCGGGACGTCCACCGGCAGCTTGATGCCGTTGCCGGAGACGACGCCGGGCGAGCCGACCGTGTCGCCCTCGGCCGTCGACCCGGTGGAGGACGTGGACGAGGTGCCGGACGACGAGGTCGCGCCCCCGCCGCCGCCCTTGTTGGCGCAGGCGTTGCCCATCGCGGGGTTCAGCGCGCCCACCACATTCACGGTGTTGCCGCACAGGTTCACCGGGAGGTTCACCGGCAGTTGGATTCCGTTTCCGGAGACCGCACCGGGCGAACCTGCCGCGGTGCCGGTCGCTGCGGAGTCGGCGAACGCCGGCATGGTCACTGCCGCCATCGCGCCCGATGCGGCTGCGACGGCGAGCACACCGTTTCGGGTAACCCGTCTCATGGGTCCCTGCCTTCCAGACTTGGTCGCGGGCACTCACCCGCATCCGTTAAAACGCGGGCGAACCGACCAAGTAATGGCCAAACAACCTTTCACCCCATCGGGTGCCACAACCGCGAACTCATCACAAAAGCACCCCATATGCCTTCGATCTTGTGGGTGGACGACGGTGCCGGGGCCGTTTCCCGGGCCGCCGGGGCTCCGGAGGCGGCCCCGGCGGGTGCCACCTATCGTGGGGTGCCGAGGCGCCGTTCCCGGTCCGCTGAGAGGCGTCCCTGGAGGCATCCATGCAGGCCATGCTGTCCACCCGGTCCGGGCCGCGCCGCCGCGCGCTCGTCGCGGCGGCCGCGACCGCGGCCCTGACGCTGGGGTGCGCGAGCCTGCCGACGGCACGGGCCGACGGCGACGACGATCCCGGCCTGTCCCGCTTCTACGACCAGAAGATCTCCTGGTCGAAGTGCGACGTCGACGGCGTGCCCGACGACCTCCAGTGCGGCACGGTGAGCGTCCCGCTCGACTACGCCCGCCCCGGGTCCGGCTCGCTCGACCTGGCGCTCGCCCGGTACCGGGCGACCGGCGACAAGCGGGGCTCGGTGGTGCTGAACTTCGGCGGTCCCGGCGGTGCGGGCGTACCCGAACTGGCCTACGGCGGAAAGCCGTTCATGGAACTGACCGACGGCTACGACGTGGTCTCGTTCGATCCGCGCGGCGTCGGCCGTTCCTCGCCGGTGAGCTGCGGCGACGAGGAGCAGGGCGGGCTGTCCGCGCTGGACGACGACGATGCCCTCGGCGACCCCGCGACGGTGCTGGCCCGGCTGCGGGAGGCGGCCGCGGCCTGTGTCCGCAACTCCGGGCCCGTCCTGCCGTACATCGGCACCGTCAACGCGGCCCGCGACCTGGACGTCCTGCGCTCGGCCCTCGGCGACAAGAAGCTCAACTACCTCGGCTTCTCCTACGGCACCCGGCTCGGCGCGGTGTACGCCGCCCAGTTCCCCGGCAAGGTCGGCCGGGTCGTCCTGGACGGTGTGGACACGCTGACCGAGCCGCTCACCGAGCAGGGCGTCGCGGGCGCCCGCGGCCAGCAGACCGCGCTCGACGACTTCGTCGACTGGTGTGTGCGGGACATCGCCTGCCCCTTCGGCCACGACGCCCGCACGGCCCGGGAGGCAGTCGTCCGGCTGGTGTGGTCGCTGGACGAGAACCCGCTCCCGTCGGACTACGGGGACGACTTCACCGGCCAGGACCTGGTGGCCGCGCTCGGGCAGGGGCTGTACAGCAAGGAGCTGTGGCCGTCGCTGGAGCGGGCGCTCGCCCTGCTCGTGGAGGACGGCGACGCGAGCGGGGTGATGGCGTTCGCGACGGGCGGCATGGCGTTCCCGGCGCTCCCGGCGGGGCGGCCGGGCGCCGCCGAGCCCTCCCCGCTGGTGGAGCCCGAGGACGTCCCCCTCGACAACCTGCCCGCCGCGCTGATGGCGATCAACTGCGCCGACGACCCCGACCGGCCCACCGCCGAGCAGATCACCGGTGACCTCCAGCGGCTGCGGGCCGCCTACGAGGAGGCGTCACCGGTCTTCGGCCGGTACCGCCTCTCCGAGGTCCTGCTCTGCTACGGCCGCCCGAAGGGCACCGACTTCATACGGGAGGAGGTCAAGGACGTCGACACCCCGCGGATGCTGCTCGTGGGCACCCGGGGCGACCCGGCGACCCCGTACCGCTGGACCGAGGAGACGGCCGAACGGCTCGGGGACTCGGCCGTCGTCCTGGACAACAAGGGCGACGGGCACACCGGGTACGGCTCCTCGAAGTGCGTGCACCGCACGATAGACGACTTCCTGCTGTACGGCTCCCTGCCGCCCGACGGCAGCTCCTGCGGGGCCGAGGAGACGGACTGACGCGCCTCCCCCGAGCCCGGAGCGGTCGGCCGGCGATCAGCCCGCGGTCACGAACGCGTCGATGGCCGCGGTCAGTTCGGCCGGCTTCTCGACGGGCAGCTCGTGCCCGGCGTCGATGATGCGGACGGTGGCGTCCGGGTACGCCTTCGCCATCCGCAGCATCTGCGACACCGGCAACTGCACGTCGTGGTAGCCGTGGATCATCAGCGTGGGCGTGCGGATCTCCCCCACCCGGTCCAGGACGTCGAACGCGCGCATGGCGCCGTACAGGGTCATGACGACCTCGCGCGGGGTGTCCGCCGAGGACTTGATGTACGCGCGGACCTCGTCACGCGGGTAGCCGGGGGCGAAGGCGCGCTGGATGTTGGTGGCCACGAACAGCTTGTACGGCACCAGGGTGGAGGCGGCCATCAGCAGACCGCGGCCCCGGCTGAAGGTCATCCTCGCGATGGAGTTGACCAGGATCATCCGCTCCACGCGCTCGGGATGCGTGAGCGCGACGGTCTGCGAGATCATCCCGCCCATCGAGTGGCCGATCAGGACGCACCGCTCGATCTTGAGGTGGTCCAGCAGGGCGATCAGGTCGTTGGCCAGCTCCGCGACCGTCTTCACACCGGCGCCGCCGCTCTCGCCGTGGCCGCGCAGATCGAACCGGACCACCCGGCGCTTCTCCGCGAAGTGGGCGAGCTGGTGGTCCCAGCGGTGCCGGTTGGCCGTCCAGCCGTGCACGAACACCAGCGGCACCCCGCCGCCGTCGCGCGGCCCCTCGTCGTCGTACGTCAGTGCGGCGCCGTCGACTTCGAGCTGCGGCATGGGTGCCTCCTGCGGTGTGTCCGGGGTGTGGTGCGGCGGGTCCTGGTTACTGACGCGTACGGTAACGGGCGAGCGGGCCGGCCGTCACCGTCGTTCGCCGAGGAATTCGAGGATGTGACCGAAGACGTCGAGCGCGGCGCCCCGGCCGAGGAACGCGTCGAGATGGCCGTAGCCCGGGATCTCGGTGTAGCGCACGTCGAGTCCGGGCTGCCGGTGGGCGAGGACGTCGTGGCAGAGCCGCTGGGAGTCCCCCCACAGGCCGTTCTCGCTGCCGGAGAGCAGCAGCAGCGGGGTGTCGATCCGCCCCGCCGCGTCCAGGGCGTTGGCCGGCAGCGCCCGGTAGCGGTGGTCGGTGTCGTGCCAGCGGACCACCGTGCGGGCCAGCTCGATCCGGCGCAGATGCGGCAGGATCCACAGCGGCGCCGGGCCGAGGAGTTCGGCGAGCCGGTCGTGGGTGGCCTCGGTGAGGTTCTCGTGCACGAAGAGCGAGGCGCCGGTCCCCCAGGCCGAGTTGTGCAGGATCTGGCAGGTCGGGTCGGGGCAGCCCGCCTTGCGCGAGGCGAGCGCGAACAGCGGGGTGTAGCGGGAGCGCAGGCCGACCTTGCGGAAGTCGACGGGGATGTGGTCCATCCGGGACCGGAGCAACTCCCCGGCCAGGGACATCCGCAGCGAGGTGCTGCCCTTCAACTTCGGTGTCAGGAAGACGCCTTGGGTCACCACGCCGGCCAGTCCTGGCACCAGTCCGGCCGTCAGGGACAGCGACAGCGCGAGCGCGCCGACGCAGTGGGCGACGACGAACAGCGGCCGCTCGCCGACGCGTTCACGGATCCGGGACACGGCGGCCGGGATGTCGTACAGCGCCACGTCGTCGTAGGTGTAGCGCTGCCCGGTCTCGTTGTAGGGCAGCCGGCAACTGCCGCGCCAGTCCAGGAGCCAGGGCTCGTAGCCGTCGTCGAGCAGCGAGTCGACGAGGTTGCGGGTCTCGGGCAGCAGGAACATGTCGGCGGAGGCGGTGTGGCCGTGCAGCAGGAGCACGACGGGCCGGCCGCTCTCCCCGGGGTCGATCCGGGTGAGGCCGAGGCGGACGCCGTCCGGCGCGCGGAAGGGGATGTCCTCGACGCGGGCCGGGTCGAGGCGGTGGCGCAGCGGGCGCAGGGCGGGCTCGGTCCTGACCCTGCGCAGCGCCGGGCGGGCCGTCGCGGAGGCGGTTCGGAAGATCATCGGCGGTGCTCCGTGGGGTTCGTGGTGCGGCGCAGGTCCAGCAGGTCGGCACCGGCGCGGGCGAACGGGCCGAGCAGTCCCCGGCCCATCTCGACGCCGAACCAGGCGAGCCAGGTCAGCTTGGCCGCGCGCTTCTCCTGCGCCGTGAGGTGCGGGGCGACCCGGATGCCGTCGACCTGGTCGCGGACGTAGGAGTCGGCGGGGACGACGACCTCCCCGGTGAACGCGGCCGGTGCGCCCTCGCGGCCGAGTTCGACGGTGAGGGCGCGGGTCTGGCGCCACAGGTCACGGCGGGCGCGGGCGTACTTGTGCCCCTCCAGCCACCACAGTTCACCCTCGACGTCCCGCAACTGGAGGCGGTAACGCAGGAGTTGGTGCTTGAGGCCGTGACTCTGCGGGATGCCCTCCTCGGGGCGGACCCAGACGTCGCCGCGGACTACGGTGAGCGGTTCGGGGTGGGCGGCCGGGCAGTCGAGCGTGCCGGTGACGTCCAGCCGCCGTTCGCGCACGAGTTGGTACATGCTCGCGAGGGACAGGGTGAGCGCCATCGAGCAGGGGGTGCCGCCGGTGCTGCCGTCGACGGGGCGGACACCGCCCTCCGTGGTCTCGGAGAACCACAGGTAGGGCTGGTCGTCCTTGTGCGGCAGCCGGGCGAGTCCGTCGTCGGCGAGCTGCTCGAACGTCTTCAACTGGGCCCGGGCGTCGTAGCGGGCGGCGGGCGGCAGCCCGAGCGCCTCGACGAGGGCGGCGGTGCGGGTGCCCTCGGCGGCGGGTCCGGTCAGCGTGGCCTCGCACAGCTTCAGCGCGGTGGGGCTGTTCAACACCCGGGTGAGAAAGGTGAGTTCGGGGACGGGCTCGGCCTCCAGACGGGCCAGGGTGTCGGTGCGCCACTCCTCCCAGTCCTGGACGCGCACGTGCATCCCGCCGAACGCCATGTCCCGCACCACGTCGTCCAGGGTCTGCGGGACGCCGGTGAGGTTGTAGTCGAAGCCCCAGGCATCCGGTTCGCAGACGACGGCGACGGCGGCCCGGCTCACCCAGTCCACGGGCGCCACGTTGAGGTGGCGGAACGCCGGTACGGTCCGGAAGCGGCCGAACGCGGCGATCAGACCGCTGCTGAGGTCCTGCGGGTTGTGGGCGCCGGTCCTGCTGTGGCCGCCGATGCCGCCGGGGCGCAGCGCGGAGACCACCAGACCGTGATCGCGGGCGCGCCGCAGGGCCACCTCGGCGGCCCACTTGGACTGGTCGTAGCCCGCGACGAGCCGGTCCACATGGGCCAGCGGGTCGTCCTCGCCGAGGGAGGTGATGCCGACCTCGTTGAAGACGGCGATCGAGGAGATGTGGTGCAGCGGCTTGGGGCGTCCGGTGGCGGCCAGTTCGGCCAGGGTGAGGGCGCCGATGACGTTGCTGCCGCGCAGCGACCGGTAGCCGCGCAGGAAGTCCACGGCCGCCGCGACACCGACCACACTGTCGAGTTCCTCGGTGAGGGTGTGCCACAGCTCGTCGGAGAGGCCGAGGCGCGGGCTGCGGATGTCACCGGGGAGCACGGTCACCCGACGGCGGATCTCCGCGTTCCACGGCAGCAGATGGCGGCGCAGGCTCTCGCCGAGCCGGGCGGTCGCGGCCGCCAGGTCGGCCGCGCGGACCAAGCAGTAGACGTGGGCGTCGCTGTGCCGGAGCAGGTCGAGCAGCATATGGCCGCCGAGGAAGCCGGTCGCCCCGGTGAGCAGGATCCGCCGGGGCGCGACGGGTTCGGGCCGCCGGACGAACGGCAGCCGGTCGGCGAGGGCGAGGTCGGCGAGGATCTGGTCGAGGTCGTCCTGCCGGGCGGAGGCGGCCGTGGTGGACGGGGATGCGACGACCGCAGGACGCGGCGCGGGCACCGCCACCGGCACCGCCACCGGCACGGACACGGGTGCCGGCGCCGGGAGTGCCAGGTTCGCCGCGTCCCCGGCCGTCTCCAGCCAGCGGCGGGCCAGACCGATCGGGCGGGCGTCGGCGAAGACGTCGTCGAGGTCCAGCTCCACGCCGAGGTCGCGCTCCAGCTCCGCCGCCAGTTCGACGGCGTGCACGGAACTGCCGCCGGCGTCGAAGAAGTCGGCGTCCGGGGCGAGCCGCCCCTCGGGCAGATACCGTCCGGCGGCCTCCGCGATGGCGGCGGCCAGCCCCTCCGCGTCCGGCACTCCGTGCGGCACGGGGGCGTCGGCGGGGGCCGCCTCGGGTTCCGGTTCCTTCCGGGTGACCATGGCCAGCAGGTCCGTCACCGTCAGCCCGCCCGCGTCTCCCCCGCCCCGCTCGATCGACTCGGCGACGGCCCGCTGTCCGGCGTTCGCCGTGGGGTCCTCGTTCATGTCACGCATCAGAGCCCTTCACGATGTGCACGTTCCTGTTCCGTCCGTTCGCTGTCGTCGCCGCAGCCGATGTCACCTCTGCTCCCACGACCGGAACGCCCGCAGGTGTTCCGGGGTCGCCACGGCCTCCAGCAGGTCGTCGTCCTGGTCGCCGCCGCCGAGCGCGGCCACGATCCTCCGGGCCGGGGCGTTGCGCGGACTGCGCTCGGCCGTCAACCGGACCTTGGCGCAGCCCAGTTCGTCGGCGCGGTCGGCCAGCCAGCCCAGCAGGCGTTCCTCGACGCCGCGTCCCAGCGCACGGCAGCTCATCAGCCAGGCGAGGACGTCGAGCCGGTCGCCCTCGGCGCGGACCGCGAGCAGGCCGATCTGGCCGTAGTCGCCGAAGCGGTCGCGGGCCGCTGCCGTCCACACCTCGCCGCGGTTCCGCCAGCGGTCGAGGTCGCCGCCGTCGGCGGAGCGGGCGCGCAGGGTGAACTGGTTGGTGCGGCGCACGAGTTGTTCGGCGCGCCGGATGTCGTCCTCCCCGAGCGGCCGGACGTCGACGGTCAGTTCCAACTGGGCGAGGAACTCCTCGAACCCGGCCTCCTCCGTCTTGTCCCGTACGGCGTCCCGCTCTCGTTCCTGGTCGTAGAAGCGGGCCCGCAGGACGTCCTCCGCCGTCCCCGCGACCGGGACCAGCGGCCACAACCGGTCGAGGAACGCCTCCAGTTCGGGTTCCGCCGGGCAGGTCACCGCGAGCACCTCGGGCAGGGCCGCGCGCATCTTGCCGATCTCGGCCGGGTTGTCGTCGAGGAAGAGGAAGCTGTCCGGGCCGAGGTTGAGGGTGCGGGCCGCCTCCGCCAGCCGGGCGGGCTTGGGGCCCCAGGCGGCGGACAGGACGCTGAAGTGCTCGGCCTTGAGGGGGCTGTCGGGCCGGTCGAGGACGGCCCGTACGGTGTCCTCGTCGTTGTTGCTGACGAGCGCCAGCAGCACCCCGGCCTCGCGCCAGCGCAGCAGCCGGCGCGCGAGCACCGCGCGGGGGCCGGACAGGTCCACGGCGTCCGGGCCGATCTCGCCGGCCACACCGCTCCACAGCGTCTCGTCGCCGTCGACGGCGATCACCTTGGGCGCGGGCCGCAGCACGGCCCGTACGACGTCGGCGAGACGCAGGGCCACGGCCGCCTGGAAGGGCGGGGTGAAGGGGAGGTGGGCGAGCCGTTCGGTGCGTGCGTCGAAGAGGTCCGTCACGGGGTGCCGGCGGGTCCAGTCGTCGGCGGCGAGGACCGCGATGCCGGGGCGGTCGGTGAGGTCGGCGGCGACCTCGCGCTCCCAGCGGGCGAGGCGTCCGTCCGTGTCCTGCGAGGGCAGGAAGCCGACGATCAGCGGCCTGCGGGTCTGTTCGGCCAGGGCCCGCAGGGCGGCCGGGTACTCGGTGCGCAGTTCGGCGAGGAGCGTGTCGTCCACCGGCCCGAACCGTTCCAGGTCGTGGGCCCGCAGCAGCACCACGCCGACGGTCGTGGCGGGGTCGGCGAAGACTCCGGACGGGTCGCGCAGGGCGGCGAGCACCTGGTGGTAGGGCGCCTCGGCGACCGTGGGGCCGTCGTCCCCGAGGGCGGTCGCGCACATCAGCGGGAGGTTGCCGAGGGCGAAGGTGGCGGCGAGGGCCAGGGAGCCGCGTCCGGCGGGGGTAGCCGGGACGGGGGGCGCGACGTCCTGCACGGGGCGCACGGCGTCGGCCGCCCGCTCCCCGGGCCGGGCGGGGTGCGTCGCGTCCTGCGCGGCCTCTCCGAGCAGGCGCAGGAAGTCGTCCGCCAGGGCGGCCGTGTCCGCCGGGTCGAGGATGTCGAGGTTGTGGTCGAGCCGGATCCGGTCGGCGTCCGGGGTCATCGTGATCATCAGGTCGAGGTCGGAGTAGCCGGTGCCGGCCGGCAGCACGTCCAGGTGCGCGAGGCGGCCGCCGTGCCGGACGTAGTTGAAGTACACCTCGACCAGCGGGGCCTGGTCCCGGTGGAGGCCCTGGCGGGCCAGGGTGGCGAGGACGTCCGAGAACATCGCGCCCTTGGTCAGGATGCGGCGCAGCCGGGTGTCGGTGCGGCGCAGGACGTCCTCGACCGTCTCGCCCGCCCGCGCCTCGGCCGGGAAGGGCACGGGGACGCCGTAGAAGCCCACGGCGTCGAAGGCGTCGGCGTGGATGCGGGTGTCGACGGGGACGGCGAGCACGAAGCGGTCGCGTTCCCGCAGCCGGGCCAGGAGCACGGTGAGGGTGCCGAGGCAGAACGCGGCCGGGGTGACGCCGAGGGTTCCGGCGGCCGTGGCGACCCGGTCCATGAGTCCTTCGGGGACGTCCACCGTGACGCTGCCGGCCCGGTAGGTGCGCTGTTCGGGGCGCGGGCGGGAGAGGGTGAGGTCGAGGCGTGCGCTGCCGTCGAAGGCCGCCTGCCAGTCGGCGTCGGCGGTGCCCTCGCCCGACCGCTGGGCCTCGACGAGGAGGCGGACGTCCCGGTTGGTGACGTCGGCGTCGAGGGCGGTGCCGGACAGTTCGGCGTCGATCTCGGCCGCGACAAGCAGCAGGGACTGGAGGTCGCTGACCACGTGGTGGGCGCCGAGGAGGAGGATCTGGCCGTCGGTGCCGCCGTCGAGCAGTTCGAGGCGCCACAGCGGGGCGGCCGTCAGGTCGAACGGCGGTTCGAGGAGCGCGCGCAGCCGGTCACCGGCGTCCGGCCCGTCGGTGACGGAGGTCCAGCGCAGGGGCGGTGCGGTGAGGTCGCGGACCACGTGGAGCCGGCGGCCGCCGTCGGGGACCGTGACCACCGAGGTCCGCAGCGCCGCGTGGCGGGCGACGAGCCGGGTGACGAGGGCGGTGAGCGCCTCGCGGGTGGTGGGGGCGGTGAGCCGGAAGGCGAGGCCGACGGCGTGGGCGGCCTGGGGCATGCCGGGGCGGGCGCTGCGCAGCAGCCGGACGACGTCCCGGGTGACCGGGAGGAGTTCGGTCTCCGGGACCTGGGCCGGCTCCTCGGCCGGGGTGCCGGGGGCCGGTGCGGTGACGGGGCGGTCGGGCAGTCCGGCGGCCAGGGTGTTCGCCAGACCGCGTACATCGGCGGCGGAGAACATCTCGGCGGTGGGCAGTTCGACGCCGAGTTCGCGGGCGAAGGCGTTCCGCAGCCGGACCAGCATGAGGGAGTCCAGGCCGAGTTCCTTGAGCGCGGTGCCGGCGGAGACGTCGACCAGTCCGCCCGAGACCTCGCCGATCCGGGCGCGGACGTACTCCTCCAGCCAGCCGACCCGGTCGTCGGCGGTGGTGGCGGCGAACACCTTGCGCACCAGGGCGTCGGCGTCGCCGGTGCCCGTGGGGAGGCTGACGAGGTCGGCGAGGAGCGGGCGGGAGCGGACCGCGTCCGGGGCGAGCGCGAGCAGTTCCCGGTCCAGGGCGATGGGGGCGAGCTGGCGGCGCGAGGTGTCCAGCAGCCGGTCGAAGAGTTCGCCGCCGTCCTGCGGGGAGAACGCGACCAGTCCGGAGCGGCCGGTCTCGGCGGCCCGGGTGCCGGACTCGGCGACCATGCCGACGCCGGACCAGGCGCCCCAGTCGAGGCTGAGCGCCCGGCGTCCGGTGCGGGAGAGATGGTGGGCCCAGGCGTCGAGGAAGGCGTTGGCCGCCGAGTAGGGGCTCTGTCCGGCCGAGCCGAGCAGTCCGGCCGCCGACGCGAACAGGACCATGTGCCGGGCTTCGGGGGCGAGTTCGGTGAGCAGGGCGGTGCCGAGCACCTTGGGGGCGAGCACCCGCAGGACGCGTTCGTCGGTCAGGTTCGCCACGGTGGCGTCGTCCAGGACACCGGCCGCGTGCACGATCCCGGCGAGCGGTCCCGCCTCGCGTCGTACGGCGTCCAGGGCGTCGCCGAGCGAGGCGCGGTCGGCGACGTCGGCGCGGGCGAGGAGCACGGTGACCCCGCGCCGTTCCAGGCCGGCGATCCACTCCCGGGCGTCGGGCGCGGGCGCGCCCCGGCTCATCAGGGCGAGGCTGCGCACCCCGCGCCGGACGAGGCGTTCGGCGACGATCCGGCCGAGGCCGCCGAGTCCGCCGGTGACGAGGTGGACGCCGTCGGATGTGCCGCCGCCGTCGGTGTCCGGGCGGGTGCGGGCCAGCCGGGGGACGAGCCGGCCGGACTCCCGCAGGGCGACGAGGCGTTCGTCGTCGGCGTGCCGGAGCTGGGTCCACAGGGCGTCGGCGCCGCCGACGGGCGGCAGGTCGACGAGCGTGACGGCCAGTTCGGGGTGTTCCTGGGCGAGCGCGAGGCCGAAGCCCCAGGCCAGGGCCTGCTGGGGATGGGCGACCTGTTCGCTGCCGCCGGCGGCCTGGGTGCCCCGGACGACGGTGAACAGGCGCGGGGCGTGGCCGCGTCGTCCGGTGAGCGCGCGCACCAGGTGCAGGGTGCCCAGGCAGGCCAGCCGGGCCGCCTCCTCGGCCGTGCGGGAGTCCACGACGGCCGGGGCGTCCAGCGCGGCGAGCTGCACGATCCGGGCGGGCGGGGTGTCCGGGTACGCCGCGTCGAGCAGCCGGGCGAGCTGCGCGGGGTCGGCGGTGTCGAGGACGTAGCGGCCGGTGCCCTCGGCGGTGAACTCCGGTCCCCTGCGGGCCACGACGTACGGCACGCCGTCGGTGTCGAGGCGGCCGGTCAGGGCCTCGGCGGTGCCGGTGCCGTCGGCGAGGATCAGCCATGAGCCGTCGGCCGGGGGTTCCTGTGCGGCGGGGCGGGGCTGCCAGCGGGTCTCGAACAGGGCGCCGTCCAGCGGGGAGAGCGCGGCGAGCCGGAACTCCTCGGCTTCGAGGAGCAGTTGCTCGTCGGCGTCCCACAGGCGCAGGTCGAGCAGGGCGGTGTCGCCGGCGACGGAGCGCAGTTCGCAGCTCGCCCAGGCGGGTTGCGTGCGCCGGCCGGTGTACCGGACGCGACCGAACCCGGCGGGCACGAACGCCCGTCCTTCGGGGGCGTCGCCGGGCAGGGCGGCGGTGTGGAACGCGGCGTCCAGGACGGCCGGGTGGATCAGATGTCCGGCCGGGGGCCGTTCCGTGAGCCGGGCGACGGCGGCGGTGTCCGTGCGGTGGGCCGTCTCCAGATTGCGGAAGGCGGGGCCGTAGTCGATGCCGAGGGCGCTCAACCCGGCGTAGACCGGGCCGAGTTCGACCGGCTCGGGGCAGCGCTCGCGCAGCTCGCCGAGGCGGGCCCGCGCGGCGGGTCCCCCGGTCACGACGGAGCCGGTGACATGGCGTTCCCAGCGCTGCCCCTCGGCGGCGGACGAGAAGACGGTGAAGGCACGCGAGCCGTCGCCGTCGGCGGGCCGCAGCACGAGCTGGAGGCGGACCGGCCGGTCCTCGGGCAGCCGCAGGGGCTGGAGGAAGTCCACGTCGGCGAGCCGGATCTCGTCGTCGCCGTCGGTGAGCGTGGCGGCGGCTTCCAGGGCCATACCGAGGAAGGCGGCGCCCGGCAGCCAGACCTCGCCGGTGACGCGATGGTCGGCGAGGTGCGCGAACCGGCTGTCGCGCAGGTCGATTTCGCTCTGGAAGAGATGGCGGCCGGGTTCGTCGCCGGCCTCGACATGGGTGCCGAGCAGCGGGGAGGCGCCGGGCGATCCGGCGGGCGCCGGGGCGAGCCAGTGGCGGTCGCGGGCGAAGGCGTAGGTCGGCAGGGCGGCCCGGCGGCCGCGCGGGAACAGCGCGGCCCAGTCCGGCTCGTACCCGCCCGTGTACAGCTCGCCGAGGCGGCGCAGCAGGACGTCCGGGCCGTCCTGGCCGCGGCGCAGCGAGCCGACGGTGACGGCGTCGACCCCGGCCTCGGCGGCGACGGCGGCCACGGCGGCGGTCAGCGACGGGTGCGGGCTGAGTTCCACGAAGTGGCGGTAGCCGTCGTCGAGCATCCGGCGGACGGTGTCGGCGAAGCGGACCGGCCGGCTCAGGTTGTCGAACCAGTACCCGGCGTCGAGGTCGTCCCCGCCGACCGGCGCGGCGCGCACGGCCGAGTAGAGCGGGGTGTCCGCCGTCGCGCCGCGCACCCCGGAGAGCCGGTCGAGGAAGGCGTCGCGCAGGGGTTCCATGAGCGGGCTGTGGGAGGCGAACGGCGTCGACAGGGTCCGTACGGCGATCCCCCGGTCGGTGAGCAGGGCGCGCAGTTCGGCGAGCGCGTCGGCGTCCCCCGAGACGGCGGTCGCGCGGGCGCTGTTGACCGCGCCGACGAACAGCCGCCCCGCGTACGGCGCGAGGAGTTCCCCGACCTCGGTGTGCGGGAGTTCGACGGCGATCATGCCGCCGCGTCCGACGAGCGGGACGACCGTCTCGGCCCGCCCGGTCACCACGGCCACGGCCTCGTCCAGCCCGAGCGCGCCCACGCTGTAGGCGGCGGCGATCTCGCCGAGGCTGTGTCCGACGACCCCGTCCGGGGTGACGCCGAGGGTGCGCCAGGCGGCGGCGAGGGAGGCGTTGACGGCGAAGAGCGCCGGCTGGAGGTACTCGGTGCGCTCCAGCGGGGAGAACTCCTCCGGTGCGCGCAGGGCGTTGAGCACGGACCAGCCCGCGTGCCGTTCGACGGCCGCGTCGATCCGGGTGAGTTCCTCGCGGAACGCCGCCGAGCCGGCGGCCGTCCCCAGTCCCATGCCGGGCCACTGACCGCCGTGCCCGGAGAACACGAACGCGACCTTGCCGCCGCGGTCCTCGCGGGGCGCGGTCAGGGGGGCCCGGCCGGACGCCAACGCGTCGAGGACGGTGCGCAGTTCGTCCCGGTCGCCGGCCACGACCGCCGTCCGGTGCTCGAAGTGGCTGCGGTGCCGGGCCAGGGTGTGGGCGAGGTCGGGCAGGGCGGTGTCGTCGGCGGCCAGGTGTGCGGCGAGCCGCGCGGCCTGGCCGCGGACGGCGGTCGCGGACCGCCCGGAGAGCACGAACAGCGTCTTGCCGCCGCCGGGTTCGGACGCCGCGGGGTGTTCGTCCGCGACCGGTTCGGCGGCGGGCGGCTCCTCGACGATCACATGCGCGTTGGTCCCGCTGATCCCGAACGCGCTGACCCCGGCGCGCCGTACCCGGTCCCCCGCCACCGGCCAGGGGCGGGCCTCGGTGAGCAGCCGCAGGCCGCTGTCCTCCCAGTCGACGTGCCGGCTGGGCGTTCCGGCGTGCAGGGTGGCCGGGAGGGTCCGGTGGCGCATCGACTGCACCACCTTGATCAGTCCGGCGACGCCCGAAGCGGCCTGGGCGTGACCGAGGTTGGACTTCAGCGACCCCAGGTACAGCGGCCGCCCCTCGGGCCGGGAGGCGCCGAAGACCTCGGACAGGGCGTTCGCCTCGATCGGGTCGCCGAGGGTGGTGCCGGTGCCGTGCGCCTCCACGTAGTCGATGTCGGCGGGGGTGAGCCCGGACAGCTCCAGGGCGCGCCGGACGACCTGCTCCTGCGCGGGCCCGTTCGGCGCGGACAGGCCCTGGCTGCGGCCGTCCTGGTTGACGGCGGTGCCGCGCAGCACCGCGAGCACCTCGTCGCCGTCCCGGCGCGCGTCGGAGAGCCGCTTGAGGACGAGCATTCCGGCGCCCTCGGCCCAGATCGCTCCGTCGGCGGCGTCGGAGAAGGAGCGGCAGCGGCCGGTGGGCGAGAGTCCGCGCAGCCGGCTGAACTCGACGAAGGTCCCCGGGGTGACCATGAGGGTGACCCCGCCCGCGAGCGCGAGGTCGCATTCGCCGGACCGCAGGGCCTGGGCTGCGAGATGGGTGGCGACCAGCGACGACGAGCAGGCCGTGTCGACGGTGAGCGCGGGTCCGTGCAGGCCGAGGGCGTACGCGAGCCGGCCGGAGGCCACGCTGAGCGCGGAACCGGTGCCCACGTAGCCGTCGAGCTGGTCCAGCCGGGAGCCGGACAGGTAGTCGCTGCCGAACATGCCGACGTACACGCCGGTGGTGCTGCCGGAGAGGGTGGCGGGGACGGTGCCGGCCCGCTCCAGGGCCTCCCAGGCCGTCTCCAGGAGGAGCCGCTGCTGCGGGTCCATGGCGGCGGCCTCCTTCGGGGTGATGCCGAAGAAGCCCGCGTCGAAGGAGGCGATGTCGTCCAGGAAGCCGCCCTCCCGGGCGTACGTCCTGCCGGGGGCGTCCGGGTCGGGGTCGTACAGGGACTCGACGTCCCAGCGGCCGGCCGGGAAGGGGCCGACGGCGTCGCGGCCTTCGGCGACCAGGCGCCACAGGTCCTCGGGGTCGTGGACACCGCCGGGCAGCCGGCAGGCCATCGCGACGACGGCGATCGGCTCGTCGGTGGGGACGGCGGTGGCGGGGCGGGAGGAAGCGGTACCGGGCGTGGTGCGGGGGGCGCCGGCGAGCACGCCGTCCAGCAGATGGCGGGTGAGCCGGGCCGGGGTGGGGTGGTCGAAGAGGAGGGTGGCGGGGAGCCGGGTGCCGAGGCGGGCGCCGATGCGGTTGCGCAGTTCGACCGCCGTCACCGAGTCCATGCCGAGGTCGCGCAGCGGCCGGTCGTCGGCGACGGCCTCCGCCGCGCGCAGGCCGAGGACGCGCGCGGCCTCCTCGCGGACCAGGGCGAGGACCCGCTCGGCGCGGTCGGCCTCGGGCAGCGCGGCCAGCCGCTCCGCGAGCCCGCCCGCCGGACCGGCGGACGCCTCGCGCGGGGCGGGCAGCAGGGAGCGCCACAGCGCGGTGTCGCCCACGGCCTCCCGGACGCGCGGCAGGTCCACGATCCAGGCGACCTGGTGGGCCGTGCCGCGCCGCAGCGCGAGGGCGGTGAGGTCGCGGCCCTGCGCCGGGGTGAGGGCGCGGTGGCCGAGCCGGGCCATCCGGGCCAGGTCGGCGTGCTCGGCGGCGAGCCCCTCGCCGGCCCAGGCGCCGTAGGAGACGGAGACGGCGGGCAGCCCGTGCGCCCGCCGGTGATGGGCGAGTTGGTCGAGGAAGACGTTGGCGGCGGCGTAGTTGCCCTGGCCCGGGTTGCCGACGACACCGGCGGCCGAGGACACCAGCAGGAACAGTTCCAGGGGCAGGTGCGCGGTGAGCCGGTGCAGATGGGCGGCGCCGTCGACCTTGGGCCGCAGTACGCGGGCGAGCCGCTCGGGGGTCAGGTCGGCGACGACCCCGTCGTCCAGGAGTCCGGCGCAGTGCACGACACCGCGCAGGGGCGCCTCCTCCCCGAACCGGGCCAGGAGGGCGGCCAGTTCCCGCGGGTCCGCGACATCGCAGGCGGCCACCTCCGCCTCGGCGCCCAGGGCCGCGAGTTCGGCGACGGCTTCGGCGGCCCTCGGGTCCTCGGGCCCCCTCCGGGACGTCAACAGCAGGCGTGGGACGCCGAGTTCAGCGAGGAGGCCGGCGAGGTGGCGGCCCACGGCGCCGAGTCCGCCGGTGATCAGGACGGTGCCGTCGGCGGGTAGGGTGCCGTGCTCACCGGGGCGGGCGCGGACCAGACGAGGGGCGAGCAACGCGCCCGAACGGAGGGCGAGTTCGGGTTCGACGGGGAGGGCGAGGGCGGCGGCACCGTCGAGGTCACCGGGATCCTCGACGTCGAGCAGGGTGAGCCCCAGGTCCGGGTGCTCGGCGCGGGCGCTGCGGGCGAGGCCCCACAGGACGGACTGGGCGAGTCCGGGCACCCGGTCCCCGTCGGCGGCGGCGACCGCGCCCCGGGTCACCCACACCGTGCGGACGGGCGCGTCGGCGGCGATCAGCTCCTTCAGCTCGGCCACCGCCGCCTTCGCCAACTCATGTGCGGATGCGGCGAGTTCCCCGTCGGCGGGTTCCCAGACGCGGATCACGGCCTCGGTCTGGGACACCGCCGTCGGTTCGACCGCCGTCCACGCCACCTCGTACAGATGCCGGGCGTTCTCCGCGGTGCCGCTGAGGTCCGCCGGGGTCACGGCGTGCAGGCGGACGTCCTCCAGCCGGCCCGCCGGGAAGCCGTCGGCGTCCCACAGGGTGACGTCCAGGGTGGTGGCGTCGGTGCGCCGGACGGAGACGGTCAGATCGTGGGCGGCGGTGCCGGTCAGGGTGCAGCGTCCGACGGCGGCCGGCAGCAGCACCGCGCCCTCGGGCGCCTCGAACGCGGCGGCCACATGGAGGGCGGCGTCCAGCAGTGCCGGGTGCACCGGGTAGGGGTCGGCGACGTCCCGCGCGCCCGGCGGCAGGGACAGCCGGGCGAGCAGTTCGTTCTCCGCGGTGCGTACGGCCTCCCGTACGCCCTGGAAGGCGGGGCCGTAGCCGAGGCCCGCGCCGGTGAGCCGCTCGTAGGTCTCGGGGTCCCAGGCGGGGTCGGCGTCCTGCGGCCAGGCGGGGGGTGTGCCGCCGCCGTCCGTCTGCGAGGACCCTTCGGCGCCCGAGGCGGTGGCGTGCAGGGTCCAGCCGGTGCCCTCGTGGCCGCGCGGGCGGCTGTGCACGGTGACCTCCGGCGCGGGGCCGTCGCCGGTGACCTCGACCGACACCTCGACGGTGCCGGTGGCGGGCAGGGTGAGGGGGGCGAGCAGCAACAGGCCGGTGAGGCAGGCGGGTTCGTCGGGGCGGGCGGTGGCGAGGGCGGCGCGGCAGAGTTCCAGCAGGGTGGTGCCGGAGACGACGGTCCTGCCGAACACGGTGTGGTCGGGCAGCCAGTCGGCGGTGGCCGGGGACCACTCGCCGCGGAAGGTCCAGCGGGTCGCGTCGGCGGACTGGAGCTGGACGCCGAGCAACGGGTGCGCGGAGCGCTCGAAGAGCCCGGTCCCGGCGCCCGCCGTGCCCTCGGGTTCGATCCAGTACCGCTGGGTGTCCCAGGCGTACGTGGGCAGTTCGGCGGGGGCGGCCGCGGGCGCGATGCGCCGCCAGTCCACCGCCCTTCCGTGGACGTGGAGTTCGGCGGCGGCGCGGTCCAGGCAGGCGCGGCCGTCGGCGTCCCGGCGCAGGGAGGCGACGGCGACGAGGTCCTCGTCCACCGTACGCACGGCGGTGGACAGGGAGGGGTGCGGGCCGAGTTCGACGAAGTGGCGGTAGCCGTCGGCCGCCATCCGCTCCACGGTGGGCGCGAAGCGGACGGGCTCGCGCAGGTTGGTGTACCAGTAGTCGGCGGCGAGTTCACCGGTGACGGGTGCGCCGGTGACGGTGGAGTACCAGGCGATCCGTCCGGGGTGGGCGGTGACGCCGTCGAGTTCGTCGAGGATCTCCGTGCGGACCGCTTCGACCTGGGCGCTGTGCGAGGCGTAGTCGACGTCGAGCCGGCGGACGAAGACGCCCTCGCGGTCGAGTCGGTCGAGCAGGTCCTGGAGGGCTTCGACCTCGCCGGCCAGGACCGTGGAGCGGCCGCTGTTGACGGCGGCGACGGACACCCGGCCGTCGAGCAGTGCCGGCCTGGTCTCGATCTCGGTGTGGGGCAGGCCGACGACGGCCATCGTGCCGGTGCCGGAGAGCGCGGTGAGGGCCTGGGAGCGCAGGGCGACCACGGCGGCGGCGTCGTTGAGGCTGAGCGCACCGGCGACACAGGCGGCGGCGACCTCACCCTGGCTGTGTCCGATCACGGCGTCCGGGCGGATCCCTCGGGCGCGCCAGACGGCGGCCAGGGACACCATCACGGCGAACAGGACGGGCTGGACGACGTCCACGCGGTCCAGTGGGGGCGCGTCGGCGTCGCCGCGCAGCACGGCGGTGACGGACCACTCGGTGTAGGGGCGCAACGCGCTGTCGCAGCGGTCGAGTTCGTCGGCGAAGACGGGGTCGGTGGCGAGCAGGTCGCGGGCCATGCCGGTCCACTGGGCGCCCTGGCCGGGGAAGACGAAGGCCAGCTTGCCGGGCGGAAGGGCCTGCCGCGGTCCGGTGGTGCGGTCGGGGTCGGGCCGTCCGGCGGCCAACTCGTCCAGGGCGGCGAGCAGTTCGTCGGTGTCGGCGGCCTGGATCACGGCCCGGTGGGCGAAGTGGGTGCGGTGGCGGGCCAGGGTGGCGGCGACGGCGTCGAGCGGGGTGCCGGGTCGCTCGCGCAGCGTCGCGGCGAGGCGTTCGGCCTGTCCGTGCAGGGCGGGGAGGGTGCGGGCGGAGAGCGGGAACAGGGTGGGCCCTGCCGGGGTCCCGGCGGCGGCCGGGGAGGTGTCGGCCGACGCGGGCGCCTCCTCCAGTACGACGTGCGCGTTGGTGCCGCTGATCCCGAACGCGCTCACGCCGGCCCGGCGCACCCGGTCCGCGCGGCGCGGCCACGCCTCGGCGGTGCGCTGGACGCGGAGTCCGCCGCCCTCCCAGTCGATGTGCTCGGTGAGGTGCTCGGCGTGCAGGGAGGCGGGGACGCGCTCGTGGGCGAGGGCCAGCACGGTCTTGATCACCCCGGCGATGCCGGCGGCCGCCTGGGTGTGCCCGAGGTTGGACTTGAGGGAGCCGACACCGAGCGGCCGGCCGGCGGGGCGGCCGGGGCCGTAGACGGCGGCGAGCGCGCCGCCCTCGATCGGGTCGCCGAGCCGGGTGCCGGTGCCGTGGGCCTCGATGTGGTCGATGTCCTCGGGGCGCAGTCCGGCGGCGTCCAGGGCGGCCCGCAGCACCCGTTCCTGCGCGGGTCCGCTGGGTGCGCTCAGGCCCTGGCTGCGGCCGTCCTGGTTGAGGGCCGAGCCCTTGACGACGGCGAGGATCCGGTCGCCGTCGCGGCGGGCGTCGGTGAGCCGCTTGAGGAGGACCAGGCCGCAGCCCTCGGCCCAGACCACACCGTCGGCGTCGGCGGAGAAGGGGCTGCACCGCCCGGACGGCGAGAGTCCGCGCAGCCGGCTGAACTCGACGTGTCCGCGCGGGGTCACCAGCAGGGTGGCGCCGCCCGCGAGGGCGAGGTCGCACTCGCCGGCCGCGAGCGCCCGGGCCGCGAGGTGCAGGGCGACCAGGGAGGAGGAGCAGGCGGTGTCGACGGTGACCGCGGGGCCCTGGAGGCCGAGGGTGTAGGCGAGGCGGCCCGAGGCCACGGAGGGGGCGGTGCCGGTGCCGATGTGCCCGTCGAGCTGTCCGAGGGAGGCGGCGGCGAGGTAGCCGCTGTCGTACAGGCCGAGGTAGACGCCGGTGTCGCTGCCGGTGAGGGTGCCGGGGACGAGTCCGGCGCGTTCGAGGGTCTCCCAGGCGGTCTGGAGCAGCAGGCGCTGCTGCGGGTCCATGGCGGCGGCCTCGCGCGGCGAGATGCCGAAGAAGGGCGCGTCGAAGCGGTCGATGGCGTCGAGGAAGCCGCCGCGCAGGGTGTACGCGGTGCCGGTGGTCTCCGGGTCGGGGTCGAGGAGGCCCTCGGTGTCCCAACGGCCCGCGGGGACCTCGGTGATGACGTCCCGGCCGGTGTCGAGGATCCGCCACAGCGCCTCGGGGTCGTCGGCGCCGCCGGGGAAGCGGCAGGCCATGGAGATGATCGCGATGTCGTCGCCGGTGCGCGCCTCGCGCTCGGGGGCGGGGGCCGGGGCGGTGGTGGCCTGCGGGGCGAACAGCGCGTCGGCGAGGGCGGCGATCGTGGGGTGGTTGAAGATCAGGGAGGGGTCCGTGGGACGGCCGGTGCGCTCCGCCAGTTCGGCGCCGAGGGTGACCAGCCGGCGTGATCCCAGGCCCAGTTCGGCGATGGGGCGGTGCGGGTCGACGGCCGTGGGGTCGAGGCCGGCCGACTCGGCCACGGCCGAGGCCAGCCAGTCGCGGACGTCCTCGGGGGTCGTCAGGGACGGGGCGGGAGTCGGGGAGTGGGAGGCGTTCGCAGGCATCGGAAGGTGTCCTCGTGAACGGGGGTGCGCGATGGATTCCCGGCGCCTTCGTGTCGTCGGCGCGCGGGGAGGGCGGAGCGCCTGGCGTCCGCCGGGGGCGGGCTGCCGGGCCGTACGGGCGGGCCGGCAGCCGCCGTCGTCAGCGTGCGACGGGTGCGTCGACCGGGGCGAGCGTGCCGTCGAGGTAGGCCGCGCGGGTGGCGCGGCGCTGGATCTTGCCGCTGGAGGTCTTGGGGATGGTGCCGGGGTGGACCAGGACGACGTCGTGCACGGTCAGGCCGTGCGCGGTGCCGATCGCGGCCCGGACCAGATCGGCGACCTGTTCGGTCTCACCGGCCGCGTCGGGCGTCAACTCGGCGACCAGGACGGGCTGTTCGCCTTCGGCTCCGCTGTCGACGGAGAACGCGGCGGTGCAGCCGGGCCGGAGTGCGGGGTGGCACAGCTCGGCGGAGAGTTCGAGGTCCTGGGGGTAGTGGTTGCGGCCGTCGACGACGAGGAGGTCCTTGAGCCGGCCGGTGACGAACAGTTCGCCGTCGCGCAGGAATCCGAGGTCGCCGGTGCGCAGGAAGCGGCCTTCGCGGCCGGGGAGGGTGGCGCGGAAGGTCTCGCGGGTGGCGAGGGTGTTGCGCCAGTAGCCGTGGGCGACGCTCGCGCCCTGGACCCAGATCTCGCCGGTCTCGCCGTCGGGCCGCTCCTCCTTGCGGTCGGGGTCGGCGATGACGACGGTCATGCCCTCGCCGGGCCGTCCGCAGCCGACGGCGGCGGCGTCCGCGTCGGGGGCGTCCGCGTCGGGGGCCGGGTTGCCGTCGCGGTTCTCGCGGTGCAGCAGGACCGGCGCCTCGGCCACCGTGCCGCCGGTGACCATGACGGTCGCCTCGGCCAGGCCGTAGCAGGGGTAGAAGGACGCGCGCCGGAAGCCGGCCGGGGCGAAGGTCTCGGCGAAGCGGCGCAGGGTGGCGGGCCGTACGGGTTCGGCGCCGTTGAAGGCCACCCGCCAGGAGCTGAGGTCGAGGCCGTCGAGGAGTTCGGGTGTGGCGTGCTTCAGGGCCAGTTCGTAGCCGAAGTTGGGGGCGCCGCTGGTGTGCGGGCGGTACCGGCTGATCGCCTCCAGCCAGCGGGCGGGCCGCTGGAGGAAGTGCAGCGGGGAGAACAGGGTGGCGGTGGTACCGAGGTACACGGTGTTGAGGACCGGGCCGATGAGTCCCATGTCGTGGTAGACGGGCAGCCAGCTCACCAGGAGTTCATGGCCGTACTCCTCGATGACCTGGGGGGTGTGGCCCATGCTCGTGGTGATGATCCGCTCGTTGTCCATGAGGTTGCCGTGGGTGACGACGACCCCGCGGGGGGCGGAGGTGGAGCCGGAGGTGTACTGGAGGAAGGCGACGGAGTCGTCCGTGAGGTCGGGCCGGCGCCAGTGCGCGGCGGCCTCGTCGGGTATGTCCTCCGTCACCACCCGTGCCACGTCGTCGAGTTCGGGGAGCTGGTCGGCCAACGCGCCGAGGGAGGCGACGACTTCGCGGCTGCCGAGGATCGCGCGGGCGTCGGCGTCGGCGATCAGCCGCTTGGTGCGGGTCAGGGCACGGCTGTTCCAGGAGTGGCCCTGCGGCGGGATGCCGGGCACGGCGACGACACCGGCGGCCAGGCAGCCGAGGTAGGCGGAGATGAACTCCAGGCCGGGCGGATGGAGCAGCAGCGCGCGGGAGCCGGTGAGGCCGCCCTCCTGGAGCCGGCCCGCGACGGCCCGGACCCGGTCGGCCAGGCGGGCGTAGGTGATCTCCTGGATCTCCCCGTCCAGATCCCCGGTGACGAGGTAGCGGTAGGCGGTCCGGTCGGGCTGGTGCGTGGCGTGCGTGGTCAGCGTGTCGACCAGGGAACGAGCCATGTTGACGAGTCTCACCTGTCTGGAGAACGAAGGGGGAACTCTAGTGCGATTTTCAACCGTCGGGGGTCCGCGTCGACCCACCCCGAGTGCCCCCCGTGCAATTGTGCTACTGACGAGTAACACCCTATCAACTCGCCTCGCACAGTATGTCGAACACTTGTAAACCCTACGTATCCAACGGGGTTGCCGCAGACGGATTCGGAAACCCGATCGACGGTCGAACCGGACACCGGGCCCGAACGGCGAACCGGTCCCATCAGTCCTATGGTGCTCATATGGAGCACGCACTCAGCCCCGCCACCCTCTCCGAACTGCGGCGCCCGCGCCCCTATCCAGCGGTGTCCGTCCTGACACCCACCCACCGCAGGGAACCGGAGAACGCCCAGGACCGGGTCCGGCTGCGCAATGTCGTGGCCGAGGCGAAGAAGCAACTGGAGTCCGATCCGTCGGTCACCCGCGAGCGGCGCGCCGACGTCTCCGACCAGCTCGACCGCGCCCTGGCCGAGGTGGACCTGGCGCACGCCGAGGACGGCCTGGTCATCTTCGCCGCGCCGGGCGAGCACCAGGTGTGGTCGCTGGGCCGGTCGGTGCCCGAGCGGGTCGTGCTCGCGGACACCTTCCTCACCCGCAACCTGGTCTCCGCCCAGGCCGCCGAACGGCCGTTCTGGGTCCTGTCGGTCTCCCCCGACCGCGTCACGCTGTGGAACGGCGGGGTCGACCGCGTCACCGAACAGCGCTCCGGCGGCTTCCCGCTGACCAGCGACCACCGCGAGAACTTCGACGCCGAGCGCCAGGAACGGATCGGGGACCATCCGAGCGCCTTCCGCGACGAGGACACCCGGCACTTCCTGCGCGAGGCGGACACGGCGATGGGCCGGATGCTGCGCGCCGACCCGCGTCCCCTGTACGTCACCGGCGAGCAGGCCGCGCTGTCGGCGCTCGAGGAGATCGGCACCGTCACCCGGGACGCGGTGCACGTCCCGCACGGCGGCCTCTCGCACGGCCCGGCCGACGCGGTGTGGCAGGCGGTGCGTCCGGTGGTCGACGCCGAGGCCCGCCGGCGCGTGGACACGGTCCACCAGGAACTCGAATCGGCCCTGGGCCGCAAGCGGTTCGCCGCCGGCGTCGACGAGATCTGGCAGAACGCGCGCGAGGGCCGCGTCCAACTGCTGGCCGTCGAGGAGAACTACCGGGTGACCGTCCGCGACGACGGCGACCATCTGATCCCGGCCCTCAGCGACGACCTCGACGCCCGCGAGGACATCGTGGACGAGATCGTCGAACAGTGCCTGGAGACCGGCGCCGACGTGCGGTTCGTCCCCGACGGCACCCTGGCCGACTCGGACGGCATCGCGGGCGTCCTGCGCTACTGACCCCGCCCACCGGCCCTCCGCCCCGCACCGGCGTACGCTACGGCGTGATCACCGGCCGGGAGGGAGAGGGCGCGTGAGTGACCTGCTGGGCGTCGCGGTGCTGGGCGCCGGACACATGGGGGCCGACCACGTACGGCGCCTGGACCGGGTGGTGAACGGCGCCCGGGTCGCGGCGGTGGCCGACCCCGACGCCGCCCGCGCGCGTGAGGCCGTCGCCGGGATCGAGGGAGCCTCGGTCCACACCGAGACCGAGGCCGCGCTCGACGCGCCGGGCGTCGCGGCCGTCCTGATCGCCTCCCCCGGCCCGGCCCACGAGGAGGCGCTGCTCGCGGCGTTCGCGCGCGGACTCCCGGTCCTGTGCGAGAAGCCGATGGTGCCGGACGCGGCGGGCGCCCTGCGCGTGGTCGAGGCCGAGGCCCGGCTCGGGCGGCGGCTGGCGCAGATCGGATTCATGCGCCGCTACGACGCCGAGTACCGCGGACTGAAGACGCTGCTGGACGACGGCCGCCTCGGGCGCCCCCTGATGCTGCACTGCGTCCACCGCAACGTCTCCTCGCCGCCGGACTTCACCAGCGCCATGCTGATCGACAGTTCGGTGTCGCACGAGATCGACGCCGCGCGCTGGCTGCTCGGACAGGAGCTGACCGCGGTGAGCGTGCTGCGCCCGCGCCCCTCCGGCGGGGCGCCCTCGGGTCTGCTCGACCCGCAGTTCGTGGTCTTCGAGAGCGAGGGCGGCGCGCTGGTCGACGTGGAGGTCTTCGTCAACTGCGGGTTCGGCTACCAGGTGCGCTGCGAGGCCGTCTGCGAGCGGGGCAGCGCACGGATCGGCGACGAGCGCGGCCCGCTGGTGACCACCGCGGGCACGGCCGGCACGCAGGTCCCCCAGGACTATCTGGTCCGGTTCGCCGACGCCTACGACCGCGAGGTGCAGGCATGGGTCGACGCGACCCGGCGCGGCCGTGTCACGGGCCCGAGCGCCTACGACGGCTACGCGGCCTCCGCCGTCGCCGAGGCCGGTGTCGCCGCCCTGGAGAGCGGGCGGCGGGTGAGCGTGGACCTCGCGCCACGCCCGGATCCGTACCCGCCGGCCGGACGCTGAGCCCGACGGGGCCGGCGCCGCACACGCCGGCCCCCACAGCCGCATCTCCGTCTCAGACGCTCTCAGACGTTGCCGAGCAGGGTCTGGAGCCCTTCGTCGACGGCGGCCGCGACGTCCTCCTCGCCCGCCGCGACCACGGCGTAGCTGCGCAGCAGGAAGCGGTCCAGGGCCGGGCTGTCGAACTGGAGCAGGGCCATGCCGAGCGGCGAGTGGAACTCCACGACGGTCCGCGAGCGGCCGCACGGCCAGATGTGCACGTCCCCGCTGCCGGCCGGCCCGCGCAGCCCCTCCTCCAGCAGCGCGCGGGCGAAGGTCCAGGTGACCCGCTCCCCGGCGAGGGAGACCTCGGCGGGGAAGTCGAGGGAGACGGCGAACGGTTCGGCCGACGCGTAACGGAGCGTGGCCGAGACCGGCAGCTCCTGGTCCTCGCCGGTGATCAGGCGGGCGCGGACCGGCTGTTCGAGGGTGATGTCCATGCATGTACGACCTCGAAGGGCCCCTTCGCATTACGCGGAACCGCCGACAAATTTTGTGACCTGCGTCACTTCGCACCCCGGACCGAACACACAGCCGTCGAACAGGCGCCGGACACCCCCTCCAGGCTCCCCACGCGTCCCTCAAGTCACGTACGTCACCTACGACTTGCAGCCATGCGCGAGCGACGATCCACTGCCTCCCACCACCCCCGAGGGACTCTGGCATATGCCAGAAGCACCACCGAATCGTGTGTTGCCAAATCCCTTACACGGCGTCGCGCGCTGTGCAACAGTCGTAACGGCCCTTCCGTCCCCCTTACGTCCCCTTCCACCCCGTCCCCTTCCCGCCGGACCGTTCCGGCATCGGAGTCGCGTCATGTCGTCCCCTCGCTCCGCGGACCATCCCGCCGGCCGGCCGCCGGGACGCGGCCCGGTCGACGCGCTGATCACGCAGACGCGACGGCTCCGGGGCGACGTGGACGCCGTACGACGGGACGCGCCGAAGGACACCGCGGACCCGCAGGGACGCTGGCAGCGCGCGCTCTACGATCTGGCGCTGCATCAACTCAACGACCTCGACACGCACTTGGCCCAGTTACGGGACGGACCCGTGCCCCCCGCCGCGGTGGCCGCCGTCGCACCGGCCGTGCACCGGCGCGGTTCGCTGCTCAGCCGGGTCGGCAGCGCCGAATGGAACCTGCTGACGGACGACGCCGTATGGTCCGCGGAGCTGTACCGCATCCTCGGCCGCGATCCGGCCGCACCCCCGCTCACCCTGGACGAACTGCCGTCCCTGGTCCTCGACGAGGACCGGTCGAAGCTGACGGCCATGGTCACGGACTGTCTCGTGGACGCCCGGCCCATCGACGGCGAGTTCCGCGTCGTCCGGCCCGACGGCGAGGTGCGCACCCTGCACGTCATGGGCGAACCGGTGCTCGACGCCGACGGCGCCACCGCCACCATGTGGGCGGTCCTGCGCGACGTGAGCGAACTGCGCGACCGCCGGCGGGAGGAGCGCGAGACCCGTGACTCGCTGCACCGCCACCACCGGCACACGCAGCACGAACACCGGCTCGCGGTCGAGTTGCAGGAGGCCGTGCTGCCGCCCTGGCGCGGCTCCCTGCGACTCCCGCGCCGGGGCACCCGCTCCCTCGACCTCGCCGCACGCTGTCTGCCCGCCGCCGCCGACCCCCTGCTCGGCGGCGACTGGTACGACGCGCTCGAACTCCCCGACGGCCAGACCCTGTTGAGCGTCGGAGACCTCACCGGACACGGCCCGGCCGTCGCCTCCGGCATGGCGATGCTGCTCGGCGCCCTGCGCGGCATGGCGATGACCGGCACCGCCCCCGCCCAACTGATGTCCCTGCTCAACCAGTTGCTGGACAGCACCGTGCAACCCGCCCTGGCCGGCGCCGTCTGCTGCCGCTACCGGCCCGACACCCGCACCCTGACCTGGGCACAGGCCGGACACCCCGCCCCGCTGCTGTACCGCGACGGGACGGGGCGACGGCTGGACACCCCCGAGGGCGTACTCCTCGGCGCCACCTCGGGCGCCGTCTACGGACAGGCCGAAGTGACCCTCGAAGCGGGCGATGTGCTCCTGCTGCACACCGCCGGGCTGGGGGACGCGGACACACCGCGGCGGCTCCTCGGCCTCGCTCCCCTCCTGTGCGAGGCCGGCACCGCGCAGGACGGCCTGCGGGCGGTCATGACGGAGTTCGAGGCGGGCGAACGCACGGACGACGCCTGCGTCCTCCTCGCCCGGGTCACCGGCTGACCGGCCGGTCTCCCTTCCCGTCCCGCTCCCCGTGTCCGGCTACGCCTGCACGGTCCCGCCGCCGCCCCGGCCTCCCCTCGGCTTCGGCAGCGCCTGCGCGATCTCCTCCCGCAGGGCGCTGATCCTGGGGTAGCCCGCGTACTCGGCGGTCAGCCGGTACATCTCGCGCAGCCGGTCCCAGGTGCGGCGGGAGGAGTTGGAGCCCATCGACACCAGCGCCAGCCGCGCGTAGCGGTCCGCCTGTTCCGGATCGTCGGCGATGAAGCAGGCCGAGGCCATGGAGAGATGGTCGAAGATCTTCGACCGCTCCCGCCCGTCCACCCGCAGCGCGAGCGCCTTCTCCGCGTAGTACTGGGCGTGCGTGGCCGCCTGCGGCTCGAACTCGGCCAGCGTGCGGTACGCCAGGGCCTGCATCCCGAACAGGTCCTCGTCCTTGAAGGTCTGCATCCAGGGCGGCGGTTCCATGTCGCCCCTCTCGGACACGAACAGATCCTCCGCCCGGCCGAGGGTACGGCGCATGGCCTGGCCCTTGCCCATGGACGCCTGCGCCCACGCCTCGATGGTGTGGAACATCGCCCGGGTCTTCGGCAGCACGTTGTCACCGGCGCCGGACTGGGCGAGCTTCATCAGGTCGAGCGCCTCGTCGGGCCGGCCCAGATGGACCATCTGACGGGCCGCCCGGGAGAGCGCCTCGCCGGCCCGCGGCCGGTCACCGCCCTCACGGGCCGCGTGGGCGGCGATGACGAAGTACTTCTGGGCCGTGGGCTCCAGGCCGACGTC
Organism: Streptomyces sp. CAI-85; assembly: GCF_013363615.1. Taxonomy (NCBI): domain Bacteria; kingdom Bacillati; phylum Actinomycetota; class Actinomycetes; order Kitasatosporales; family Streptomycetaceae; genus Streptomyces; species Streptomyces sp. CAI-85. Next base: position 133,880 of record NZ_JAANNX010000010.1, read on the forward strand.
GTGCGACATCCAGCCCGCGAGGACGGCGAGGTTGGCGGCGACGCCCCACAGGCGCCGCTGGAGATGGGTGGGGTGATGGTAGGCGAGGATGCCGCCCACCTCGTTGAGCTGTCCCACGACGGCCTTGCGTTGCAGCCCGCCGCCGCGGGCCGCGTCCCAGGCCCGGAACACCTCGACCGAGCGCTCCAGCTCCTCGATCTCCTCCGTCCCGATGGGGGCGGCCTCGTAGCGGTCGAACCCGGACGGGTCGGCGTGGTGCAGAAGGGGGTGGTCGATGACGGGAGCGTCGGCGGAGAGAGTGGGGTCGGTGTGGAGCCAGTCGTACATGGCTGTGCTGAGTGCTGATCCCGCGGCGAGCGCGGCACCCGCGCCCACCAAGCCGCGTCGGTTGAGCATGAGGTCCATTCCCGTGAATTCGGTGAGGACCGCGGCAGTCCGTTCGGGCGCCCACGGCAAGCCGTCGGGATGTTCCGCACTCCCGCCGCCGGGCCGTTTCCCTGTACGCCCGTGCCGGACCAGACCGAGGTCCTCGATGGTCACGACACGGCCGAGACGCTCGGTGAACAGAGCCGCCAGCACCCGCGGCACCGGATCGCGCGGGATCTCTCCCATGTCGATCCACCGCCGCACCCGCGAGGTGTCGGTCGAGAGCTGGGGGTGGCCCATGGCCGCCGCCTGCCGGTTGACCAGCCTCGCGAGTTCACCCTTGGACCAGCCGGCCAGGCCGAACAGGTCCGCAAGGCGGGTGTTGGGTTGTCCGCTCACGTCAAGCCCCCAGGTTCTCGGCTGAGTTGACAGTAGCCCGGGGGAAGGTGCCGGGCGACTATTCGCCAGGGTTCGCCAGGGCCCGCCAGATGGTGTGCCAGTGGGCGCCGGGTGTCAGGTAGGAAAGCGCCACCCCGACCAGGTCGCCGAGGGACACTCCCCAGGGTGCACCCGGGACGACCGGTCGGGGCAGCGTTCTGACGTCAGGCACACGAAGGGATCTGTTTCGCCCATGTACGCAGCATCGTCCTCCGTGTCCGCCCCGCCCCGGCCGCTGCACCCCCGCCCGGGCGGGGGTGGCGGCCCCTACCTCGCTCCCGCCCGGCCGGCGGCCCCCGCGCTCGGCGCGGCCGGTGTCCGCCGCCCCGCGGGGATCGGCGCGCAGCAGCTCAGCGGACGGCTCGACCTGTCCGGCCCGCAGGGCGCCCAACTGCGCACCGCGCTCGCCTCGGTGCACCGGATCTGTCCGGAGTTCGCACCGGTCCAGGTCCTGCGGCGCAGCGGCCGTTCCGTCCTGCTGGTCGGCACCACCGGCCGCAGCACGGCCGTCGCGAAGTGCTTACTGGACCACTCGCCCGTGTGGTCGGAGCGGATCCGGCACGAAATAGCGGCGTACCGCACGTTCGTCCGGCAGCGCCCCCCGGTGCGCGCGCCGAGACTGATCGCGGCGGACCCGGACAACTGCACCCTGGTCATCGAGCGGATGCCCGGCCGGGTGGCGGCACTCCAGCGGCATCCGGCCGAGGCCCCGGCCCGCGCGGACATCAGGGCGGCGCTCGGCGCGATCTGCCGGCTGAACGCCTGGCGGCCGCCGGCGGGCGCCTTCGACGCCCCGCTCGACTACCCGTCCCGTATCTCCCGCTACCACGAGCTGGGCCTGCTCACCGACCGGGACATGGGCGACCTCCAGAAGCTGCTGCACGGCATCGCGACCTCCGCGGGCCGGCACGGCATGGGCCAGTTCTGCCACGGCGACGCCCTCCTGTCGAACATGCTGCTGTCCCCGGCCGGTCCAGTGCTGGTGGACTGGGAGCACGCGGGCTGGTACCTGCCGGGCTACGACCTCGCCACGCTCTGGTCGGTGCTGGGCGACGCGCCGGTGGCGCGCCGTCAGATCGCCCAGATCGCCCAGACGGCCGGACCGGCGTCCCGGGACGCGTTCCTGGTCAACCTGATGCTGGTGCTGACCCGGGAGATCCGTACCTACGAGACCGCCGTGCAGCGTTCGATGCACGACGCGACCCCGACGGCGCCGGGAGCGGCCCAGCCCGGCGCCGCGCCGTCCGGTGAGGAACAGCGGCTGCTCCTGCGGCGGCTGCACGACGACTGCCAGCTCGCCCGCCGGGCCGTGCGGGCGGCGGTCGGCACTCGCTGAGGGGACCGAGGTCCGCGGTGCGCCGGAACGGCGGCGCGCCGCGGACCTTCGTGTGTCCGGCCCTCGTGTGTGCGGCCTTCGTGTGGGCGGGTCCGGGCGATGTGTCCCGGCGGCGGAAATCCCCCGTGGGTGGGCATGATTGACGGGTCGTCGGCAAGCCGGTGCGACAAGCGCCGCGTTCCGGCGCCGCACTCCCCCACCCCCGGCCCAGGAGACCGCCTTGCGCACACCCCCCACTCCGCGCAGAGCCGCAGGCGCCGTGGCGTCGGCGGCTCTGCTGCTGCCGCTGCTCGGCGCGGCACCCGCCACGGCCCGGCCCCCGGCCGGACCGCCCCCGCCCGCCGGACCCCCGGCGCAGTCCCTCCAGCGTTCGTTCGCCGCCGCGGCCGCCGAGTACCACGTGCCGCCGGGCGTGCTGCTCGCCGTCTCCTATCTCCAGTCCCGCTGGGACGGGCACGCCGGCGCGCCGAGCGTCACCGGCGGCTACGGCCCCATGCATCTCACCGACGCCCGCACCGCCCTCGCCGAGGCCGCCCACCACACCGAGGGCGCCGAGGACCCGCGCGGTGACAGCGCCCGCGCCCCGCTGCACCCCGCGCCGCCCCGGACGCCCGCGCCCGCGACGCTGCCGGCCCGGCTGACCACGCTCCCGAGGGCGGCCGAACTCACCGGTCTGAGCCCCGAGAAGCTGCGCTCCGACCCCGCGGCCAACGTGCGCGGCGGCGCCGCCCTGCTCGCCGCCGCCCAGCGCGACCTGGGCGAGCCGGCGAGCGCCGACCCGGCCGACTGGTACGGCGCGGTGGCCCGTTTCTCCGGCGCGGACGACACGGCGACGGCCGCCCGGTACGCCGACGACGTGTACGACGTCCTGCGCACCGGGCAGCGCCGCACCACGGACGCCGGCCAGGCGATGGCACTGGCCGCGCGTCCCGCCGTACGGCCGGACACCGCCCAGCTCCGCCGGACCGGGCTGCGCACGGCGTCCGCCGCGGACACCGAGTGCCCGGCGACCGTGGCCTGCGAGTGGATCCCGGCGCCCTACGAGCGGTTCGGCACCGACGACTACGGCAACCACGACCTGGCCGACCGCCCGGCGTCCCAGGCCGTCGAGTACATCGTCGTCCACGACACCGAGGGCGGCTGGGCCGGTGTCATCGAGTCGGTGCAGGATCCGACGTACGTCTCCTGGAACTACTCCCTGCGCTCCACCGACGGGCACATCGCCCAGCATGTGAAGGCGAAGGACGTCGCCTGGCACGCGGGCAACTGGTACGTCAACTCCAAGTCGGTCGGCCTGGAGCACGAGGGCTTCCTCGCCCAGCCGGACTCCTGGTACACGGAGGCGATGTACCGCTCGTCGGCACGGCTGGTGTCGTACCTGGCGGCCCGGTACGGGATCCCGCTGGACCGGCAGCACATCCTGGGCCACGACACGGTGCCCGGCCCGACCACCGCGGCCGTCTCCGGCATGCACACCGACCCGGGCCCGTACTGGGACTGGCGGCACTACTTCGACCTGCTCGGCAAGCCGTTCGAGGCGGCGCCCGGCGGCGGCACCGGGGTGGTGACGATCCGCCCGGACTACGCCGCGAACCGCCCGCCCTACACGGGCTGCTCGGGCCAGGGGCAGCCGTGTCCCGCGCACGGGTCGAGCGCGGTACGGCTGTACTCCGACCACGACGAGACATCGGCCCTGATCAAGGACCCGGCGATGGGCTCCGCCCCGACGACCGGGGTCAACGACCTGTCCTCACGGGTCTCCACCGGCCAGCAGTTCGCGGTCGCGGACACCTGGGGCGACTGGACGGCGATCTGGTACCTCGGCCAGAAGGCGTGGTTCCGCAACCCGTCCGGACAGCCGGCGGCGGTGCCCTCGGACGGCACGCTGATCACCCCCAAGGCGGGGGCCGGCAGTGTCCCGGTGTACGGGCGGGCCTACCCGGAGGCGTCCGCCTACCCCTCCGGCGTCCCCGTCCAGCCGCTGTCCCCGCTGCCGTACACCCTGCCGCAGGGGCAGCGGTACGTGACCGGCGGCAAGGTGGCGGGCGAGTACTACTACTCCGTCACCTTTGACACCGCCTCGCACCGGGTCGTGGTGGGCGAGGAGCAGTACTACGAGATCCAGTACGGCCACCGGGTGGCGTTCGTCCGGGCCGCCGACGTCGATCCCGTCCCGGCCGCGTCCTGACGCAGGGGCCTCAGCCCTGCTGGAACAGCTCCGCCGGGAGCGGCTTCAGCAGGGCGTACAGGTCGTCGGTGATGGGGCGGTCCCAGGCGGCGATCGTCACCAGGACGTTGTCGCTGCGGTCGAACTGCACGCAGGAGATCCGGCTTTCGGAGAGCTTCAGCCGCCGCACGATGAGGAGGTTGTCGCCCTGCATGACGGGCATGTCCTCGACGCCGACGACGGTGACCTCCTCGTCGTTCTCCAGCGCCAGCAGGAGCTGCGCCACCTCGAAGGGGACCTCGCCCTCCGCGACCTCACGGGCCGGGGAGCCCTCGGGGAGATTGCCGATGATCATCGCGGGGCCGCGGCCGCCGAACAGGTCGTAGCGCAGGAAGACGCCCTGGCAGGTGCCGTCGGGGGCGGGCAGCAGCCCGGCGCCGAGATTGCCGGGCCAGTCGCCCGGATCCATGGCCAGCACGTCGAAGTCGGGGCCGGCGGGGGTGGCGCTGCGGCGACGGAGGAACGACATGCGGCCATGGTACGTGCCCGGACCCGATGAACGTCGTGCGGGCGGCCCGCCGCCCGGGGCCGTTCCGGGTTTCCTTCCTCGACCCCGGCGGACGGCCGACGGCCACGGCCCGGGACCGGTCCCGACGTCCGCTCGGACCCCGGGTGCGGGACCCTACGGGTTCACTCTTACACCGCCGCGGACAGCACCACGGCGACCGGACCCGCCGCGTCCGCGTAGAGGTCGGGCGGGCCTCCGGCGGGTGTCGGTTCACCCTCGCTCGCCTGGTTCACGCCCCCCCACAGGCGGCACCACCGCCACCGGATCCGCCGCGCCCGGGTGACCGAACCTGCACCGCCGGGAACCCGCCCGACCTCCACGCAGACCCCGGGTGCGGGACCCTCCGACGTCACTCCTCCGCCCCCGCAGGCGGTACCACCGCTACCGGGCTCGCCGCGTGGAGGAGGATCGCGTGGGTGACCGACCCGAGCATGCGAGCGGGAGCCGGCAGGCGCTGGCGGGGCTGCCCACGACGGCCGGCTCCACGTCCTCGGAAACAGCGACGAACAGGCCCCCGGCATCACCGGAAACCGACCTGACCGCCACGCGGACCTCGGGTGCGGGGCCTCACCCCTCCGCGTTCACTCCTCCGCCGCGGCAGGCGGGACCACGGCCACCGGGCTCGCCGCGTGAAGAAGCACCGCGTGGGTGACCGAGCCGAGCATGCGGGCGGGGGCCAGCAGGCGGCGGCGGTGGCGGCCCACGACGGTCAGGGCGGCGTCCTTGGAGGCGGCGACGAGGAGGCCGGCCGCGTCGCCGGGGGCCGGGCGGACCTCCACCGGGACCTCGGGGTGGCGGGTGCGGTGTGCGGTGAGGAAGCCGTCGGCGAGGGTGCGGGTCTCGTGCTCGACGGCGTCCTGGTCGTAGACCGGGAGCACCAGGTCACCGGGGGCGACCCAGGTCTGGATCGGCCACGGGTAGGCGGCGATCACCTGGACGCGCGCGTCGCGCAGGGCCGCCTCGGTGAAGGCGAGGGCGAGGGTCGCGTCGTCGGGGGCGTCGGCCTTGAGGCCCACGACCACCCGGGCGCCGGGCTCGGAGGGCAGCAGGTCGTCGACCTCGCGGCCGGGCGGCGGCACGATCACGACCGGGCACTCGGCGTCCCGGGCGGCGGTCATGCCGTTGGAGCCGAGCAGCAGCCCGGCGAAGCCGCCGCGGCCCCGCGAGCCGAGCACCAGGAGCTGGGCCTCGGCGCCCAGTTCGGGCAGCAGCGCGCCGGGCGCGCCGTCCAGGGCCAGGTACTGCGCCGACGGCCCGGCGCCGGCCGTACCGGCCGCCTCGACACGGGCGCGGGCGTCGGCGAGCACCGGGTCGTCGTCGGCGGGCGGGGGTACGACGACGGGGGCGCCGGGCGGCGTCCAGGCGACGTGGTGGCGGACGTGGGCGACGCGCAGCGGAGCGCCGCGTCTGCGGGCGGCGTCCAGGGCCCAGTCCAGGGCGCGCAGACTGTGCTCGGAACCGTCGACGGCCACGACGACCGGCAGGGTGCTCATGGTCCTCACCTCCGGAAAGACGACCGGTGTCCTGCTGGGGCCAGCCTTGCCCAGGCGGGGCCCCAGGAGGGCGTCCGTGATCGCGTGTCCGGAAAATGGGACCGGAAACCGGTCCGAAGGACGGTCCGGGCCGGCTCGGGGGCCGGCTCAGGTCAGGTCGAACTCCCCTTCCCGCGCGCCCGACACGAACGCGCCCCACTCCGCGGGGGTGAAGATCAGGGAAGGACTCTCGGGGCGGCCGCTGTTGCGCATCGCGATGAATCCCTCGACGAAGGCGATCTGGACATCCCCCCGACCCTGGCTGCTCGACTGCCACTCGGCGCTGCTGAGGTCCAGCTCCGGCTTGTCCCAGCCCGTGAGCGGCTGTTGCTGGATGGTGCTCTCGGCCACGTCCGTGCTCCTCCCGGTTCGTCGTCCGCGGGCCAGCCTAGCGATCGCCCACGGGTGCGGACAGAGCACGTGGAAAGGACGTTTCAGGACTCGGGTGGCCACGCTCCCACGAGCCACATCGCGAAGAACTGCGAGCCGCCGCCGTAGGCGTGGCCGAGGACCCTGCGGGCCCGCTCCACCTGGTGTTCTCCGGCCAGGCCGCGGACCTGGAGCGCGGCCTCGGCGAAGCGGATCATGCCGGAGGCGCCGATCGGATTGGTGGACAGGACACCGCCCGACATGTTGACGGGCAGGTCGCCGTCGAGTTCGGTCACGCCGGACTCAGTGAGCTTCCAGCCCTCGCCCTCGGCGGCGAAGCCGAGGTTCTCCAGCCACATCGGCTCGTACCAGGAGAACGGTACGTAGATCTCGGCGGCGTCGATCTCGCGGCGCGGGTCGCTGACGCCGGCCTGCCGGTAGACGTCGGCCGCGCAGTCCCGCCCGGCCCGCGGGGAGACGGCGTCCTTGCCGGCGAAGAGGGTGGGTTCGCTGCGCATCGCGCCGCCGTGCATCCAGGCGGGCGGGCGGGGGGCGCGGGCCGCGCCGGCGCGGTCGGTGAGGACCATGGCGCAGGCGCCGTCGGAGGAGGGGCAGGTCTCGGAGTAGCGGATCGGGTCCCACAGCATGGGGGACGCCTGGACCTTCTCCAGAGTGATGTCGTGCTCGTGGAGGTGGGCGTAGGGGTTCTTGAGGGCGTTGCGGCGGTCCTTGTAGGCGACGAGGGAGCCGACGGTGTCGGGGGCGCCGCTGCGCCGCATGTAGGCGCGTACGTGCGGGGCGAAGAAGCCGCCGGCGCCGGCCAGCAGGGGCTGCTGGAAGGGGATCGGCAGGGAGAGTCCCCACATGGCGTTGGACTCGGACTGCTTCTCGAAGGCGAGGGTGAGCACGGTGGTGTGCACCCGGGCGGCGACCAGGTTCGCGGCGACCAGCGCGGTGGAGCCGCCGACGCTGCCCGCCGTGTGCACCCGGAGCATGGGTTTGCCGACGGCGCCGAGGGCGTCGGCGAGGTACAGCTCGGGCATCATGACGCCCTCGAAGAAGTCGGGCGCCTTGCCGATGACGACGGCGTCGATGTCGGCCCAGGTCAGTTCGGCGTCGTCGAGGGCGCGGCGGGCGGCCTCGCGGACGAGTCCGGCGAGGGACACGTCCCGGCGTGCGGCGACGTGCCGGGTCTGGCCGATCCCGACGACGGCCACCGGTTCCTTGCTCATCGCGGATCCCCTTCGAGTACGGCGACCAGGTTCTGCTGGAGACACGGTCCTGAGGTGGCGTGGGCGAGGGCGCGGTCGGAGGCGCCCCGGTGGATGCGGGCGGCGGCCTCGCCGATGCGGGCGAGGCCGGCGGCCATCATGGGGTTGGCGGCGAGGGCGCCGCCGGACGGGTTGACGCGCACGTCGTCGCCGAGGTCCAGGGCGCGGCGCAGGACGACCTCCTGGGAGGTGAACGGCGCGTGCAGTTCGGCGGTGTCGACGGGGCGTTCGAAGGCACCGGCACGTTCGGCGGCCAGCCGGGTGGAGGGTGAGTCGGTCAGGTCGCGCACGCCGAGCGCGTGGGCCTCGATGCGGTGGTCGATGCCGCGGATCCAGGCGGGGCGCGGGCACAGTTCGCGGGCGCGGTCGCCGGCCGCGAGGATCACGGCGGCGGCCCCGTCGCCGACCGGCGGGCAGTCGCCGGTGCGCAGGGGGCGTACCTGGTAGTCGCCGTGGGGACGGGTGCCGCGGAGCTGGGCGTGCGGGTTGTCGGTGTTGCGGCTGCGGGCGGCGATCGCGGCGAGGGCGTCCTCGTCGGTGGCGCCGGTGTCGATGAGCGCCTGGGCCTGGAGGGCGGCGAGGGCGACGGAGTCGGGCCACAGCGGGGCGACGTAATAGGGGTCGAGCTGACGGGTGAGGACGTCGCGCAGCGAGCCGGGCGAGGACTTGCCGTAGGAGTAGACGAGCGCGGTGTCCGCGTCGCCGGTGAGAAGTTTGGTCCATGCCTCGTACAGGGCCCAGGCGCCGTCGGTCTCGACGTGGGACTCGGAGATCGGCGGCCAGGCGCCGACGCCGTCGAGGGCGAGGGTGAAGGAGAAGGCGCGGCCGGCGAGGTAGTCGCTGGAGCCGGAGCAGGTGAAGCCGATGTCGGACGTCTTCAGGCCGGTGCGCTCCAGCACGGCGTGCAGGACGGGCATGAGCATCTCCACCTCGGAGTGTTCCTCGGTGGTGCGCAGGGTGTCGGTCTGCGCGAAGGCCACGACGGCGATCTCCCGGGTCACAACAGCTCCTTGTAGGTGTCGTAGTCCGCGTCGGGTTCGCCGGTGGGCCGGTAGTGGTCGGGGTGGCGGACGCCCGGCGTCCACACGGGTTCGACCCGCAGTCCCATGCGGACCTGGTCGTACGGGATGCCGCCGATGCGTGCGTGGAGCGCGAGGTCGGCGCCGTCGAGGGCGATGTGGGCGTAGACGTAGGGCACCTCGATGTCGAGGTTCTTCGCCTTGATGTTGACGATGCAGAACGTGGTGACGGTGCCGCGCGGGCCGACCTCGACCTGTTCGGCGGTGCCGACGCCGCAGGTGGGGCAGGCGCCGCGGGGCGGGACGTACACCTTGCGGCAGGAGGGGCAGCGTTCGCCGACGGTGCGGTGCTCGGTGAGGGCGTCGAGGTGGGCGCTCTGGGCGCGGCCGGGTGTGTAGGTGTAGTCGAGGCGGGCGGGCGCGACGATGCCGGTCACGGGGTCCTCGAACGCACCGGTGCTGCCCGTGACTTGGGCGGGTTCGCCGTCGTACGGCTCGAAGCAGGCTATGTCGGTGATGGCGCCGGTGCGCCGGGCCGCCCAGCGGATCCGGACCCGCATGCCGGTGCGGACGGTGTCGGGGCCGGGGGCGTCGAGGGCGTGCAGGAGGGCGGTGTCGGCGCCGTCGAGGCGGACCAGGACCCAGGCGAAGGGGGTGTCGAGGGGCTGGCCGCGGCGCGGGGCGTGGTTCCAGGCCCAGGTGGTGACCGTGCCGGTGGGGGCGACCTCCACGAGGTCGTCCAGTTCGCCGGCGGTGACGGGGTCGTACTCGACGGGCGGGACGAGGACGCGGCCGTCGGTGGTCCGTACGCCGAGGACGACTTGCTCGCGCAGCCCGGTGAGGAAGGCGCTCTGGACGGGGCCGAGGGAGCGGGTGAAGGGGAACTCGACGACGAGGGGGGCCTTGAGGACGTCGGGCATCGGGCGGTGCCTCCTTGGGAGTTCAGGCGCGCTTGAACCGGGGCGGCCGCTTCTCCGCGAAGGCGCGGCTGCCTTCCTTGGCGTCGGCGGTGTCGAACACGGGCCAGCCGCGGGCGAGTTCGGCGGCGAGGCCGTCGGTCTCGGTCAGTTCGGCGGCCTCGTACACCGACGCCTTGACGGCCTCGACGGCCAACGGGCCGCAGGCGTTGACCTGTTCGGCGATCTCCAGGGCCTTGTCCAGGGCGGTGCCGTCCGGGACGACATGGCCGACGAGTCCGATGCCGGCGGCCTCGCGGGCGGTGTAGGGGCGGCCGGTGAGGAGCATCTCCAGGGCGTGGGTGCGCGGGATCTGGCGCGGCAGGCGGACGGTGGAGCCGCCGATGGGGAACAGTCCGCGCCGGACCTCGAAGAGGCCGAAGACGGCGGACTCGCCGGCGACCCGGATGTCGGTGCCCTGGAGCATCTCGGTGCCGCCGGCGACGCAGTGGCCCTCGACGGCGGCGATCACCGGCTTGCGGGGGCGGTGGTGGCGCAGCATCGCCTTCCAGTGCAGGTCGGGGTCGGCCTTGAGGCGGTCGCGGTAGGTGTCGCCCGCCATGCCCCGCCCGGCCAGGGCCTTGAGGTCCATCCCGGCGCAGAAGCAGCCGCCGGCGCCGGTGAAGACGATCGAGCGGACCGAGTCGTCCTCGTCGGCCTCGGTCCAGCCGTCGTACAGGCCGACGAGCATCGCCGGCGAGAGGGCGTTCTTCGCCTCGGGCCGGTTGAGCGTGAGCACCAGGGTGGCGCCCTCGCGGTGCACGGTGAGGTGTTCGGTTCCGCCCATCGGCCATCTCCGCTCGTCGCCCCTCGCACAGAACGAGAACAGGTTGCAGGAGGCGCGAGGGCACTTCAAGGGTTTTCTGACACTCAGTCAGATTCATTTCTGACAGGACATCAGATTCGGGCTGCGCGAGCCCTTCCCACTTGTCGCTCCCTTTGCTCTGATGACCGGCATCCCGCCGGTGGCCGGGCCGTCGGCCGTGCGCGAGGTCAGGAGGAGCGGTGGAGGAGGAGCGGTGGAGTACAACCTTGCCGACCTGTTCGAGTCGGTCGTCGACGTGGCGGCGGACCGTGAGGCGCTCGTGTACGTCGACCATCCCGGCACCGGGGAGGAGCGCCGGCTGACCTATGCCGCGCTCGACGCGGCGGCCAACCGGATCGGCCACCACCTCCTGGACAGCGGGATCCGCCCCGGCGAACACCTCGGCCTGCACCTCTACAACGGGGTGGAGTACCTCCAGACCGTGCTGGGCTGCCTGAAGGCGCGGATCGTCCCCGTCAACGTCAACTATCGCTATGTGGAAGAGGAGTTGGTCTACCTCTACCGGGACGCCGATCTCACCGCGCTGGTCTTCGACGCCGAGTTCACCGACCGGGTGGCGGCGGCGCTGCCCCGGACTCCGGCCCTGCGGCATCTGATCCGGGTGGGTCCTGACGACGACGACCGGCTCGGCAAGGCGGTCACCGCGTTCACGGACGCCGAGGCCGCCGGCTCCCCGCACCGCGGCTTCCCCGCCCGCTCGGGCGACGACCAGTTCATCATCTACACCGGCGGCACCACCGGGATGCCCAAGGGCGTGATGTGGCGCCAGGAGGACCTGTTCTTCGCCGGCCTGGGCGGCGGGGCCCCGACCGGGGAGCCGGTCAAGTCCCCCCGGGAACTGGCCGAACGGGTCGCGGCCGGCGGCTCGGGGATCACCTTCTTCCCCACTCCCCCGCTGATGCACGGCACTTCCACCCTCACCGCGTTCATCGGCTTCAACTTCGGCCAACGCGTCGTGCTGCACCGCAAGTTCGTACCCGAGGAGGTGCTGCGCACGATCGCCCGGGAGAAGGTCAACGCCGTCTCCCTGGTCGGCGACGCGATGCTGCGCCCCCTGATCGACGCGCTGGAGGGCCCGCTGCGCGGCACCGACTGCTCGTCCGTGTTCAGCGTGTCCTCCTCCGGGGCGATCATGTCGGAGACGGTCCGCGCCCAGTTCCGGGCCCTGCTGCCGAACGCGCTGCTCCTGAACAACTTCGGGTCCTCCGAATCCGGCTTCAACGGCACGGCGACGGACGACTCCGGCCCCGCGCGCGGCTTCCGCATCCGGGTCAACTCCCGCACCCGCGTGGTCGATCCGGTCACCCACGAGCCGATCGCCCCCGGCGAGGTCGGCCGGGTCGCCCAGCAGGGCCACGTCCCGCTCGGCTACTACAACGACCCGGTGAAAACCGCCGAGACGTTCTTCGAGAAGGACGGCGAACGCTGGGTGCTGCTCGGCGACATGGCCACCGTCGACGAGGACGGCGTGGTCGTCGTCCTGGGCCGGGGCTCGCAGTGCATCAACACCGGGGGCGAGAAGGTGTACCCCGAGGAGGTCGAACAAGCCCTGAAATCACATCCGGACGTGTACGACGCGCTGGTGGCCGGGGTGCCGGACGCGACCTGGGGCAGCCATGTCGCGGCGGTGGTCCAGTTGCGCACGGGCGCGCCGCGCCCCTCTCTGGAGGCCATCCAGACCCACTGCCGCGCCCGGCTGGCCGGCTACAAGATCCCGCGACGGCTGGTCCTCACCGACACCATCCGCCGCTCCCCCAGCGGCAAGGCGGACTACCGCTGGGCCCGCCAGGTGGCGGCAGGCGACTGACGGACCGGCACCGCCAGGTGGCGGCGGGCGACTGACCGACCGGCTCAGTCGCGGCGCGCGGGGGCACCGAGGAACGCGGCGATCCGCGCCGTGAACCACTCCGGGTCGTCCAGCCAGGGGTAGTGCCCCGCGCCCGGCTGCACGGCGCACTCCGCGTGCGGGAAGGCGGCGGCCAGACGCCGGGCCAGGGCGGGCGTGGGGCCGCCGTCGAGTGCACCGGCGAGGACCAGGACGGGCGCGGTGAGCCGTTCGAGGGCGCCGCGCAGGGCGGGCGGGTCGAAGGCGGCCGGGTCGTGGAAGCGTGTCTCCGCCTCCTCGTTGGTCTCCCACTCGGCGGCGGCGTCGTGCGCCCGGGCGGCGTCGTCCCAGCGGCCGTAGAAGAAGGCGCCGAGCAGGTCCCAGTCGGGCTCGCTCTCGCCGGCCAGCCAGGCTTCCAGGGCGGGGAAGGCCGTCGCGAACCACGGCTCCCCCGCGCGCAGTCGGGCCGCCGTCAGCCGGTCCTCGGCCGTCGCCGGTGCGCCGATCACCCAGGGGATGACGGTGACCAGCGCGAGCCGGGACACCCGCTCCGGGTAGCGCGCCGCGTACAGCGTCGCGAGGCTGCCGCCCGCCGAGTGCCCGAGCAGGTCCATCCGTTCGAGCCCCAGCCGCACCCGCAGCGCCTCGACGTCCTCCACCTGGCGGTCGCAGCGGTACGACGCCGGATCGGCCGGCGCCGCGGAGTCGCCCGTGCCGCGCAGATCGAGCAGGACGAGCCGTCGGCGCTCGGCGAGCCCGCCGAGATCGCCCAGATAGCGGGAGGCGCGCATCGGCCCGCCGGGCAGGACGACGAGCGGATCGCCGTCGCCCCGGAGGTGGTAGGCGAGCCGGGTGCCGTCCGGTGCGGTGAGGTGCGGCATCAGGCGAACCGCTCCCGGAGTTCCCGCTTGAGGATCTTCCCGCTGGCGTTGCGCGGGAGTTCGTCCACGAAGAGGACCCGCTTGGGCGCCTTGAACGCGGTCAGCTTCTCCCGGGTGTGGGCGATCAGTTCGTCCTCGCCGACCTCGCCGCGCGCCACGACGACGGCGGTGATCGCCTCGATCCACTTGTCGTCGGGCAGACCGATCACCGCGGCCTCGGCGACCGCGTCATGGGTGTAGAGGGCGTCCTCGACCTGGCGCGAGGCGACCAGCACACCACCGGAGTTGATGACGTCCTTCACCCGGTCGACGATCGTGAAGTAGCCGTGCGCGTCACGGACGGCGAGGTCCCCGGAGTGGAACCAGCCGTCGCGGAACGCCTCGGCGGTCTCCTCGGGCTTGTCCCAGTAGCCCTCGCACAACTGCGGCGAGCGGTAGACGATCTCACCGGGTGTGCCGTCGGGGACGTCCTCGCCCTGCTCGTCCACGACGCGGGCGTCCACGAACAGCACCGTGCGGCCGCAGGAGTCCATCCGGCCCTTGTGCTCGTCGGGGGCGAGGACGGTGGCGAGCGGGCCGATCTCGCTCTGGCCGAAGCAGTTGTAGAAGCCCAGCTTCGGCAGCCGCTCGCGCAGCCGTTCCAGCACGGGCACCGGCATGATCGACGCGCCGTAGTACGCCTTGCGCAGCCCGCTCAGGTCGCGGGTGGCGAAGTCGGGGCGGTTGGTCAGCCCGATCCACACGGTGGGCGGGGCGAAGAGGCTGTCGACGCGGCCCTCCTCGATCAGGTCGAAGAGCAGGTCGCCGTCGGGCGCGTCGAGGATCAGGCTGGTGGCGCCGACCGCCAGGTAGGGCAGCAGGAAGACGTGCATCTGCGCGGAGTGGTAGAGCGGCAGCGAGTGCGCGGGGCGGTCACCGGCGCTGAGATCGAGGGCGGCGATCGCGCTCAGGTACTCGTGGACCAGCGCGCGGTGGCTCATCATCGCGCCCTTGGGCAGGGCCGTCGTCCCCGAGGTGTAGAGGAGCTGCACGAGATCCTCGCCGCGCGGCTCGGGACCGTCGTACGGCGCCGTGTCGGCGAGCAGGGCGAGCAGGGAGCCGTCGGCGTCGCGCAGGGGCAGGGTCGGGACGCCGTCGGGGAGCCGGTCCGTCAGGCCGGGGTCGGCGAGCACGAGCGCGCTGCCGGACTGGCCGACCAGATAGGCGAGGTCGTCGCCGGTGAGGTTCTGGTTCACGGGGACGTGGACCAGGCCGGCCCGGGCGCAGGCGAGGAACGCGACGAGATAGGCGTCGGAGTTGTGGCCGTAGGCGGCGACCCGGTCGCCGGGCGCGAGGCCCTGGGCGAGCAGGACGGCGGCCGCGCGGGAGACGGCCTCGTCCAGTTCCTCGTAGGTCCAGGTGCGGTCGCGGTACTCGACCGCGACGCGGGCCGGGGTGCGGCGGGCGCTGCGCCGCAGCACCCCGTCGACGGTACTGCCGTGTCCTGGGGTCATGCGCATGATCTTCGGCGGGCCGCGGGGGCGGGTCAAGTCATGGCGCGCGCCCGCTGTCACGGCGACCGACGTCCGTTGTCGCAACGGCCGGCGTCCGCTGTCCCAGTGGCTGGCGCCCGCTGTCCCAGCAACCGGCTTCCGCTGTCACAGCGGCCGGGCGTGGCCCTCCCAGTAGGGCTCCCGCAGCCGCCGTTTGTACAGCTTGCCGTTGGGGTCGCGGGGCATCTCGGCGATGAAGTCGACGCTCCGGGGCCGTTTGTAGCCGGCGAGCCGCTCCGCGCAGTGCGCGAGGAGGGCGGCGGCCAGGCCGGGCCCGGGCAGATGGCCGGGGGCGGGTTCGACGACCGCCTTGACCTCCTCGCCCCAGTCGTCGTGCGGGATCCCGAAGGCGGCCGCGTCGGCGACGGCGGGGTGGGCGAGGAGCGCGGACTCGATCTCGGCCGGGTAGATGTTGACGCCGCCCGAGATGATCAGGTCGATCTTGCGGTCGCGGAGGAAGAGATAGCCGTCCTCGTCGAGGACACCGAGGTCGCCGACGGTGAAGAAGTCGCCGATGCGGTTCTTCCGGGTCTTCGCCTCGTCCTTGTGGTAGGCGAAGCCGCCGGTCGTCATCTTCATGTAGACGGTGCCCAGTCGGCCGGGCGGCAGCCGGTTGCCGTCGTCGTCGAAGACGGCCAGTTCGCTGATCGGCCAGGCCCGGCCGACGGTGCCGGGCTTCTTCAGCCAGTCCTCGGCCGTGGCGAAGGCGCCGCCGCCCTCGCTGGCCGCGTAGTACTCCTCCACGCAGTCGCCCCACCACTCGATCATGGCGCGCTTCACATGGTCGGGGCAGGGGGCGGCGCCGTGGATGGCGTGCCGCATCGACGTGACGTCGTAGCGCGCCCGGACGGCCTCCGGGAGGGCCAGCAGACGGTGGAACTGGGTCGGGACCATATGGGTGTGCGTGCAGCGCCGGGTGTCGATGAGCCGCAGCATCTCCTCGGGCGTCCACCGGTCCATCAGGACCAGCCGGTGGCCGATGTGCAGCGAGGCGCCCGCGAACTGGAGGACGGCCGTGTGGTAGAGCGGCGAGCAGACGAGGTGCACGTTGTCGTCGAAGGGCCGGATGCCGAAGATGCCGAGGAAACCGCCGAGATACGCCTCCTCGGGAAGCCGGCCGGACAGCGGGCGCCGGATGCCGCGCGGGCGGCCCGTCGTACCGGAGGTGTAGTTCATGACCCAGCCGAGGGTGCGGTCGTCGGGCGCCGACTCCTTTTGTCCGTCGAGGAGTTCGGCGTACGGGCGGAATCCCTCGACGGTGCCGACGGCGTACCGGCGGGCGGCGGGCAGACCGGCCTCGTCGGCGGCGCGGGCGGCCTGTTCGCCGTAACGCTCGTGCGCCACAAGGACTTTGGCGCCGGAGTCGGAGACGATCCAGGCGATCTCGGGGCCGACCAGATGATGGTTGACGGGCACGAGGTAGAACCCGGCCTGGGAGGCGGCGAGATAAGCGGTCAGGAACTCCACCGAGTTGGGCAGGACGACGGCGAACGCGTCGCCGCGCTCCATCCCGGCCGCGCGCAGTCCGTGCACCAGCCGGTTGCACGCGGCGTGCAGACGTCCGGCCGTCCACTCCTCGCCGTCGGGGGCGATCAGGACCGTGCGGTCGGGGTCGGCGGTGGCCTGGGCCCAGAAGCCCGTGGGGGGTGCGCTCGTCACTGGCCGCTCCTTCCGGCGATGCGGTTGACACGGTCCACGGCCTGTTCGAAGCCCCGGGTGAGGTCGTCGAAGACGGCGCGGACGCTGCGGACGTCGTTCATCCGGCCGACGATCTGGCCGACGGGCGTGCCGAGCAGGGGGTCGATCTCGTGCTTCTGGATGCGGGAGACGGCCTCGGCGACCAGCAGGCCCTGGAGGGGCATGGGCAGGGTGCCGGGTCCGTGCGGGTCGTCCCAGGCGTCGGTCCACTCGGTCCGGAGCTGGCGTGCGGGTTTGCCGGTGAGGGCGCGGGAGCGCACGGTGTCGCCGGAGCCGGCGTCCAGGAGTTTGCGGGTCAGGGCCGGTGAGTGCAGGTCGGCCTCGGTGGTCGTCAGCCAGAGCGAGCCGAGCCAGACGCCCTGGGCGCCGAGGGCGAGGGCGGCGGCGATCTGCCGTCCGCTGCCGATGCCGCCGGCGGCGAGGACGGGCAGCGGGGCGACGGCGTCCACGACCTCCGGGGTGAGCACCATCGAGGCGATCTCCCCGGTGTGCCCGCCGGCCTCGTAGCCCTGGGCCACCACGACGTCGATGCCCGCCTCCCGGTGCTTGCGCGCGTGCCGGGCGCTGCCGGCCAACGCGGCGACCAGCACGCCGCGTTCATGGGCGCGGGCGACGACGTCGGCGGGCGGCGAGCCGAGGGCGTTGGCGAGCAGCCGGATCGGATAGCCGAGGGCGACGTCGAGCTGGCGGCGGGCGACCTGTTCCATCCAGCCGGTGATGCGCCAGCCGGACGCCTCGCCCTCGGCGAGTTCCGGCACCCCGTACTTGGCGAGGGTCTCCCGCACGAACCGCCGGTGCCCCTCGGGGATCATGGCCTCGACGTCGGCCTCGGTCACCCCCTCCACCTTGCGGGCGGGCATCACGACATCGAGCCCGTACGGCCGTCCGTCGACATGCGCCTCGATCCAGTCGAGGTCGCGTTCCAGCTCGTCGGGGGCGGTGTAGCGGACCGCGCCGAGCACGCCGAAGCCGCCGGCGCGGCTGATGGCCGCGGCGACGGCCGGGAACGGCGTGAAGCCGAAGACGGCGTGCTCGACGCCCAGTTGCTTGCTCAGCTCCGTCTGCATGGGCGCAGGATGCCGCAGTCCTCCGGACGACGGAAGACCTTTTCTGATACACCGTCAGATTCCTCGATGGAGGTGGCTACAGGTGGTTCACCCTTGGCCGGCCTCCAGGACGGCCATCGCCGCGTTGTGCCCCGGCACCCCGCTCACCCCTCCCCCGCGCACGGCTCCGGCCCCGCACAGCAGGACGTTGGCGTGCGGGGTCTCGACGCCCCAGCGGCCGGTGCTCTCGTCGGCGTAGGGCCAGGACAGGTCCCGGTGGAAGATGTTCCCGCCGGGCAGTCCGAGGTCGCGCTCCAGGTCGAGCGGGGTGCGCGCCTCGATGCAGGGGCGGCCGTCGGCGTCCAGGGCCAGGCAGTCGGCGAGCGGTTCGGCGAGATGGGCGTCGAGCTGGGCGAGGGTGGCCTTCAGCAGCTCCTCGCGCACGGCGTCGTTGTCCCGCTCGAAGAGCCGGGCGGGGGTGTGCAGCCCGAACAGGGTGAGCGTCTGGTAGCCGCGCTCGACGAGATCGGCGCCGAGGATCGACGGGTCGGTCAGGGAGTGGCAGTAGATCTCGGACGGCGGTGCGGTGGGCAGCTCTCCTGCCGCGGCCTGGGCGTGGGCGGCGGCGAGCTGCCGGTAGCCCTCGGCGATGTGGAAGGTACCGGCGAACGCCTCACGCGGGTCGACGGCGGAGTCCCGCAGCCGGGGCAGCCGGGTGAGCAGCATGTTCACCTTGAGCTGGGCGCCCTCGGCGGGACCGGGCGGGGTGTCACCGGTCAGCTCGGCGAGCGCCTGCGGGGAGGCGTTGACCAGCACATGCCTGGCACTGGCGACCCCTTCCCCGTCCCCGGTCCGATAGGTGACCTCGGCGGTACGGCCGTCGGTGGCGATGCGTACGGCCTCGTGGCCGGTGGCGATGACGGCTCCCGCGTCCCGGGCGGCGGCGGCCAGGGCGTCGGTGAGGGCGCCCATGCCACCGACGGGCACGTCCCAGGCGCCGGTGCCGCCGCCGATGACGTGGTAGAGGAAGCAGCGGTTCTGCTTGAGGGAGGGGTCGTGGGCGTCGGCGAAGGTGCCGATGAGCGCGTCGGTGAGGACCACGCCCCGCACCAGGTCGTCGGCGAAGCGCTCCTCGACGGCCACGCCGATGGGCTCCTCGAAGAGGACCCGCCACGCCTCGTCGTCGTCGATGCGACGGCGCAGCTCGTCACGGCTGGGCAGCGGTTCGGTGAGCGTGGGGAAGATGCGCCGCGCAACTTCGCCGGTCATCCCGTAGAACCTCCGCCAGGCCGCGTACTCGCGCTCCCCGCCGGTCAGCCGCGCGAAGGCGTCCCGGGTGCGCTCCTCGCCCCCGCCGACGAGCAGCCCGGTCGGCCGCCCGTCCCGCTCCACGGGGGTGTACGACGAGATGGTCCGCCCCTGGACCCGGAACCGCAGCCCGAGATCCTGCACGATCTTCTCCGGCAGCAGGCTGACCAGGTACGAGTACCGCGACAATCGCGCGTCCACCCCGGCGAACGGCCGCGTCGACACGGCGGCCCCACCGGTATGGTCCAACCGCTCCAACACCAGCACGGACCGCCCGGCCCGAGCCAGATAGCCGGCCGCGACAAGTCCGTTGTGCCCGCCGCCGACGATGACGGCGTCGTAGGTGGGGTGGGGTTCGTGAGGTGACATGGGTTCTTGGTAACACGGCGGTCGCCGATCGGCGACGGTGCGGTGGCCGACACCTAGAGCCGCGGCAGACGGTCCCCCGGGGTCGGAGCGCGCCGTGCGTCCAGCCAGAAGAGATAGATCCGCAGGTGGGTGCTCAGTTCCCCGTCGAGATAGGCGACGTAGTCGCGGGCGGCGGCCGCCGTGCCCTGCCCCGACGTCGCGTCGTCGTCCTCCCACACGTCACGCCGGTCCGCCAGATACTCCCGGATCCGCCCTCGCTCACTCCACCACTCCCGGACCGATGCCACCGTCCAGTGCTCGTCACCGTCACAGCCGTAGCCGGAGAAGGGGTCCTCCTCGGCGGCGGCCAGCATGTGCCGGAGTTCGTCCGTCGTCCGGGGCTGGCGGTACACGTACTCGGTGAAGTGCTCACCCTCGTACAGCACGAGCCCCGGGGCGTGGATGCGGCCGGTACCGCAGTTGTCGGTGTCGGCCCCGTAGAACGGGCCGGGCACGTTGAGCCATGTCCGGTCGGCCCACCGCCCCTTGAACAACTCGCGCGCGTCACCGAGCAGCGGCACGGGATCGAAGTAGAGCGGCACGGCTGCAAGATACCGCCGGTCGGTCCTGCGACGCTCCGACGGCTGGGCTGTTGCCCGCCCGTATGCGAGTTGGCTTCACGCATCGGCGTCGGCGTCTTCCTCCTCCTCGCGGATCCAGTGCACGCCGGCGGCGACCAGCCGGGCCACGGACAACGGCGCGCACAACTCCCCCGCGGAGGCCATAGGCACCGACCAGTACGACGCCCAGGTCGCGGGGTCGTGGTCCACCCGCGTCACCGGCGGCACGCCCAGCAGGGCGTCACGACCGAGACAGTCGACCTCGACCGCACGCCATTCCTCGGCCGCGTCGTGCCAGGTACGGGGCATACTGCCCGGCACGAGGGCGTAGTACCGCGGGCCACCGTGCAGCACGCAGACGACCGGCCCGCCGTCGAGGGCGTGCTCAAGGAACTCGTCGACATCGGCCGGCACGGCGGTCCCGGCGACGGCGTGCACCAGGCGGGCGGGAATCCGCACGGCGGAAATCAGGCCACCCAGCGGCAGCATGGCGGCACCCAACTCCCGCCACTGCTTGCGAGCCACCTCGCGTCCCCGAACATCGGGCAATGTCGAGAGCAACCAGCGCTCGACGGCCAGGCACCGATCGGCGGCACTGTGCACGACTGCGTCGGCTCGTCCCCGCGGCTTGTGATCGTTCTGGGTACTCGCCCGCATACCGGCATCCACGACTGCACCGTCCCTATACGCTCTGAATTCAGGTGACTACGTGGACGGTAGAAAGCGGGGCCGACCCACTGAAGTGACCGCCGGTACGGGTAGGCGCGGGAAGCGCTGCGAAGGATGGGGTGCCATGCCGTCGAATCCAGGAGGACCCCGGACCGGCAGTCAGGGTTCGTCCTCACGGCCCCGCTCCGGCGTCATCTCCGGGTACACCTTCCGGGTGATGCGCGAGCAACTCGGGCACACGCAGGACACCATGGCGGAGCAGTTGCGCGTGTCCGCCGACACCGTCGCCGGGTGGGAGTCCGGACGCCGGCCGCTGACCGCCGTGTCCGTGGGCCAGAAGCACGTCCACCGGCACCGGCTCATGCAGTTGGGCACCTCTCCGGCCCTGCTCCAGGCGCTGGATCGTGCGATAGAGGCGGACGTGCTCCTGGCCAGTGCCCTGGACGAGGAGGCCGACGTCGAGGAGTCTCCCCTGGGCGCCTGGGTCATGCAGCGCGACCTGGTCGGCGTCCTTGCGTGGCCGCTCAACGGCGTGCCCCCACAGCCCGTACGAGACCTGCCCACGCCTGCGCGGCCGCGCCGAGGCCCCGTGCCGACGGCCCCCGAGATCTCGGACACCGATCGCCGCCGGTTCTTCGACCGGATGCGGGACACCGCCGAACGGGCGCAGCGGCCCGGCCAGTTCCTCTTACGGCGCCAGGCCCTGTACCTGGCCGGTTACGACGACCAGTCCGACACCGCGGACTGGCTCGCCCACCAGCAGGCGACGGAGCGGCCCAGCGACTGGCTCACCGACTGGCTCAACTCCCGCTCCGTGGCGGCCGTGGCGGGCCGCCAGGGCGACCGCGACCGGATGAGCCACTTCATCGACACGGCCCTGGCCGACGACGCCGGCGAGGCCGCCAACCTCAACTACTGGGCGTACTGGCTCGGCGAGATGTCGCATCTCGAACTCTCGGACGGCTTCATCGCCTCCCGCACGCCCGGCCCCTGGCCCGGCGACAAGCTGCTCGCCCACCTCGCTCAGGGCCTGGCCCCGGAGCACGGCTACGTCGATCTCAACATCCGCACCCTGTGGTCCCTCCTCACCGTCCGCCCGCACCTCCTCCGGTCGGGGACCGCGGCCCGTGCCCTGCGCGCCGGGCTGCCCGTGATGTTGGATAGCCGGGAGATCTCCGCCCGCGCACGCCGCGAGCTGGAGAGCATCAGGTATGCGGTACGCCTCGCCGAGGCGTGAGAGGAGTCCGACGGTGGCTGACGACCAACTGGCCCAGGTGGCGAAGTTCCTGTTCGAGGCGGGGACGCTCAAGTCGTCCAGGCGCACGGGCTGGTGGATGGCCGGTGTGCGGGACCCGGAGAGCGTGGCTGAGCACGCCTGGCGCACCTCGCTCCTCGCGTCGATCATCGCCAAGCTGGAGGGCGCGGACCCCGCCCGCGCCGCGCTCCTGGCCGTGTGGCACGACTCCCAGGAGACACGGACCGGGGACGTCAACCACCTCGGGAAGAGGTACGCCGGCGAGGCCGACCCGCGGGCCGTCACCGCCGACCAGGTGGCCGGCATGCCCGAGGCCCTCGCCGAGACGATCCGCGACCTGGTCGACGAGTACGAGGACCGGGAGTCCGCCGAGGCGGTCTGCGCCCGCGACGCGGACAAGCTGGAGTGCCTGCTCCAGGGCATCGAGTACAAAGCCCAGGGCTACGAGCTGGCCCAGCGATGGATCGACAACAGCCGCAAGCGCATCGTGACCAAATCCGGCGCCGCCCTCGCCGACCAACTCCTCGACATGGACCCCCTGGACTGGCTACGCACCGCCCTCGGCGAGAAGCCCCGCTGACCCGGGCAGTCAAAATGCCCCCTTGTACGACTCCTGTGCGGCCCATGTGGTGCCGTGCAGGAGGTCATTGGGCTCCAGATGCCGTCAATGTCGGGAGCCGTGACACCACCTGCCTGACCCACTCCGCATAGTCATGAAACCGCTGATCACCCGGACCGCCCGTCACTCCGGCAATCTGCCGGGGAGTTGCGCGGTCGGCGGCGTCTCATCCCCCTGACACAGATTCTCGGGCAGCAGGTGCCGCGCAACCTTGAGAAGCCACTCCACCTGTGCCGGAGCGGGTCCCGCCTACTCCAAGCCCTGATGCCGTCGCTCTGCCTCTTGATCCTCCCGCCGGGCATCAGCTTCGTACGACTCCGCAAGCCCTTTGAGCAACTTCCTGGTTCGCGGCCAAGCGCGTGCGCGTTCAGCCTGCTCCCGGAAGGACTGGGCCAACTCCGACTCTTGAACTCCGCCATCCAGGAGTCCCCGGCTGGTCACACCTCGTTTGTTGTAGATCCCGATGCTGAGACCTTGTTCAAGATCGCTGCTATTGATCTCTTCGAGTAGCTCTCGGACAGCTTCCGGAACCTGCAAGTCGTCCTCATCGCGCGGGGCGAAAGCAAGTACCTCACCGATCTGCACGTCACCTACCTCGGCACGATCCCTGGCCGCCAGTTCTGCCCGGGCCGCCACGACCCACGTACGTAGTGCAACAGGGTCGAGGTCCCCGTCGGCCGTGAGCCCTGGACAGGTACGCAAAGTGTGAAGGGCTCTGTAGGCATAGTTCGCGATGTTGCGCCTGTTCTCCTGCTCGACAGCATCTTCCGCTTCTTCTTCGGAGGTGGTGCTGGGCCGGAAGGCCCACGTCACCAAATCCACGAACGCCTCAGGGTCCTCAACCAACGTCTTGTGGAGAGTTGGAGCCGCACCATCGAACCCGAGCGCAGGCAGAAGTTGCCACTCCAGCCTGAGGATGCGTTGACGCCCCACCCGCTCGTGGTGCCGGTCCAGCAGCGCAAATAGATCCTGGAAATATGCACTGAGTCGCCCGATCTCAGGGTCGCTCAACCGACATGCGATGAGGTCTTCCAGCCCGGCGACGACGACCTCGGCAGCCTCCGAGCTGTCCCCTTCCCTGTCGTACAAGAGGATCAGGTCGAGCGCCGCTGCAGGACGGCCCGCACTCAACAGCGACCGGGCCGCATCAAGCGCTCGCGGGAAATCGGAGCCGAG
Source organism: Streptomyces sp. CAI-85 (assembly GCF_013363615.1). NCBI lineage: Bacteria > Bacillati > Actinomycetota > Actinomycetes > Kitasatosporales > Streptomycetaceae > Streptomyces > Streptomyces sp. CAI-85. The sequence goes on from NZ_JAANNX010000010.1 coordinate 157,705, forward strand.
CCCGAAGTACGAGAATTCACGCCAATAAAATCCCGCTACATCCGAACTTAGTTCAGCGAGCTTGGACCACGAGGAGGCCGGATCCGGAGCAAGCCGCAGGATCGCTGCCTGGGTCTGCGGATCCTCTGTAAGGGAAAGAAGCCTGTCACGGAGATCGTCCCCCTGGGCCCGCATGCGCCGACGCAGGTACCCAGCCGCCACCTCTTTGGCTAGCGAAGCGTCCTCTTCCTCAAGCCAGGACAGCAGCTCTTGGTCATGGTCCTCGGAGTGCTCTGCGAGAGCGATGCCCACCAGGTCGGGGACTCTGCTTGCGGAGGCCAGCTCGACGAGAGCTGCCAGCCCTCCGTTCGCGACCGTCTCGCCGACCGCTACGGCCCGCCGGGCGAAGACTTCCGCGTCGTAGGCGGCGGAGTCGTCACGGCGTCTGATGTCGCCAAGCGTGATCCTGCCAGATTGAAACAACCATGCGTACCGCTTCACCGGACTCCGAGGCTCCAGCGCTTCGCGCGCGGCTTGGAGGGGGCGAAGCTCGTCCGCGGAAAGGGCCCACGCCGCGTCCGCATACTCCTGGTGCCGAGAAACCTGATCGCGCAGTGCGCGGTGGAGAACCGCACGCTGGTCATCATCTTCCAAATCGTCTCCCAGCTCGGTCAGCCGTTGCGCGACCTCAGTACGGTGCTTGGAAGGGAGTACGTCGATTTTTCCGATCAGGTCGACATACAGCTCGGGAGCGCCGTTGAGTTCGTCCAGGAGCAGGTCGGCTACGGCGGTGATTACACTCCGTCGGATATCTGGTGTTACAACGGTGTCCCTTTTCCAGCCACGGAAACGCGGACCAGGATGACTCATCTGCATGGAACGGCCGTCTGGAATGAGCTTAAGAAGCAACTTGCGGCCCAGGGCTGGCCGCCTCCGCACCAGGCGTCGGATTACTCTGATGCGGTCCTCGGCGCTGGCGGTCGTGTTGGGGGCCCATGCACTGAGAATTCCCACCAGACTCGTTAGGGGACGATTCGACAGCCGACCGCCCGGATCGACGAGAGCCAGCGCAGTGAGTACGTCGACTGCGTCATCGATGTGCTCCGGAGACCATGCCAGGATCTCCAAGGACCACAGAAATCCTGTGTGAGGAGAGCTAGATCCAAGCCCCATGTTGTCAGGCTGGTTGTCGGTGAACATGGCGGAGTGAAGAGACCTGGTGCCACTGAGGCCCTCGTGCATCGCTTCTATGAACTCCTCCGGAGCGGCTTCAGCCAGCAAGGTGAGCACATCGCCCAGGGAACGCCACAGGCTGTATGTGTCATCATTGTTTGCCTGTTCCAGCAGATCACGAACCAGCAACCGAGCCCATCGATCTCCCGTGACGCCTCCGGGGCCCCGTAGATCCGCGCCCAATGTGCCCAGGAGAGCAAGCGACTGGGCGAGCCCTGCGCGGAGGGTGTCGGAGAAGCGGCGCCCCACACCCATCACTCCGGCCCTCCAGCGTTCGCCAGGGTCCAGGTCGAGGATCGGGTCCGTTTCAGTCAGTACCTCCAAGACTGCCGTTCGGAAGAACTGGAGATCATCGCCGGTGAGGGATGTACCGAGCAAGGTCCAGGCATCCTCGGCAGCTAGCACGTGCCAGATCTCTGCCTGGTGGCCGAGGAAAGGGATGTCGGTCCCAGCCGCGAGCTCCCGGGCCCGTTCCTGCAACTCTTCGTATTCAAACCCCGAGCACTGTCCAACCACACGACGGTCTTCCCGATTGTCCCCATTCCAGGAATTCAGCAGGAGCAGCCGCCGGCGGACCACATCGAGCGTCGAGGCCCGTTCCGGTGTGAGTGGCTCCGGGTGGTGGGCCAAGGCTCGCCGCAACGCGAGCAGGCTGCGGCGACCGAGCGCACCGAGCCGGGCCGCACGCTCGCTCGGCATGCCGTCAGAGCGCAGCAGGGACTCGATGACCTGGCTGTGGACCCTAGGCACGTTCACGTCGCACGGGCCGCCGGGCATCGCAGCCCACACGAGCTGGTGAGAGTGCTGCTGTGGAATGTCCCGCGCCAGCACCGGATCCGCGAGGACCAAAATCAATGGCTGGCGTAGCGTCAGCAGTTGCTCAAAACCGCTCCTGTCGGAAACGAACAGAACCCGCGCCCCCACCTGAGTGGCCCCCAGGATGCCTTCTTGTTCTAGCGCAGCAGCAACGAAGGCGCAGACTTCGTCAGGGCGCAGATCGCCACCTAGCTTGATCACCGACCGTCCGGTGGCGAGTAGGGCGCTGAAGTCCGCAGCCGCCGTCTCTCTTCCTGCCAGCACCACCGTCCGGCCCAGTGGGATGCGCGTCGATCGGAGCCAACTGTCAGCCCACCACGACTCCAGCGACCGCACGCCCGGCTGCGCCTTCCCCAGCCGGGCAGCAAGCCATGCCGTGGTGGCGGGTGCTTGTTCCAGCCACACGTCAATCACGTCGAGGTTGTACCCGCGTACGTCCCGCCACCGACCGTCCTCGGTGTGGCGATCGGCCCAGGTTCGAGCGTCTCTCCACGCGTCGAGGATGACTTCTACATAGGTGACGTCTTTGGTCGCGAGCCCGTTCGGTCCCTTAGTCCTCTTCTCGTAGTCTTCCGCAGCCTTGCTGTTGCCACCGCCAACAGACAATTCCCATACCGAGGTTCCTTCCGGCACGAACGCCGACGGCCCCGACGTCGTGACAATGCCGTCGAAGCCTCCGACCGCGGTGCCGGAGCCTCCCGGCATGTCCAAGGATTCCAACCCGTTTGCGGTCTCGGCTATCAAGCGTCTGACCAACAGCGGGAGCACGGTGTCGAAGCCCGCGTCACCACGTGCCTTGCGAAGATCGTCGCGATCAACTGGCGGCCATGCAGTCATGCCCCGACAGTACTGCCACCCGCTGACACTCCGTTCGGATGCAACTCCGTCAACGCCATCACCGTCGACCTCATGCGGCCGTTGCGGACCTGCTCCACGCCTTCGCAGCGCAGGGCCGTCACCAGCTTGCCGAAGACACGAGGCTCAGCCCGGTGAAGCGCCAACTAAAACGCTTAGTCACAAGCAGGCTAGCGCCGCACCCGCGGCATCCCCAGCCCGATCCAGGAGATGATCTCGCGCTGGATCTCGTTGTTGCCGCCGCCGAAGGTGAAGATGACGGCGGAGCGGTAGCCGCGTTCGAGTTCGCCGTGGAGGACTGCGCCGGGGGAGCCTTCCTGGAGGGTGCCCGGGGCGGCGGCGATCTCCAGGAGCCAGGCGTAGGCGTCGCGGCGGGCCTCGGAGCCGTAGACCTTGACGGCGGAGGCGTCCTGGGGGGTGAGGGTGCCGTCCTGGAGGGCGCCGACCATCCGCCAGTTGAGGAGTTTGAGGGCGTCCAGGCGGACATGGGTCTGGGCGAGCCGGCGGCGTACCCAGGGGAGGTCGATGACGCGGCGGCCGTCGGCGAGTTTGGTCTCGGCGGCCCAGCGCTGGACGTCGTGCAGGGCGCGGATCGCCATGGTGCCGTGGGCGGCGAGGGTGACGCGCTCGTGGTTGAGCTGGTTGGTGATCAGCCGCCAGCCCTGGTTCTCGGCGCCGACCCGGTGGGAGACGGGGACGCGGACGTTCTCGTAGTAGCTGGCGGTGGTGTCGTGGGAGGCGAGGGTGCGGATGACCGTGCAGGAGTAGCCGGGGTCGGTGGTCGGCACCAGGAGCATGGTGATGCCCTTGTGCGGCGGTGCCGCCGGGTCGGTGCGCACGGCGAGCCAGACCCAGTCGGCGGTGTCGCCGTTGGTGGTCCAGATCTTCTGGCCGTTGACGACGTACTCGTCGCCCTCGCGGACGGCGCGGGTCTTCAGGGCGGCCAGGTCGGTGCCCGCGTCGGGTTCGCTGTAGCCGATGGCGAAGTCGATCTCACCGGCGAGGATCTTCGGCAGGAACCACGCCTTCTGCTCCTCCGTGCCGTACCGCATGATCGTCGGGCCTACGGTGTTCAGCGCCATCAGCGGCAGCGGGACGCCCGCCTGGGCGGCCTCGTCGAAGAAGACGAACTGCTCGGTCGGGGTCAGGCCCCGCCCCCCGTACTCCGTGGGCCAGCCGACGCCGAGCCAGCCGTCGGCGCCGAGCCTGCGGATGGTGGCGCGGTAGAAGCGCTTCGCACCGACCGGGTCGGCGTGCCGGGCGTAGGCGTTGTCCGGCACCAACTCGGCGAAGTAGGCGCGCAGTTCGGCGCGCAGCCGCTGCTGCTCGGGCGTGTGGTCGAGGTGCACGGCGCCTCCTGGCTTCCCAAGGCCGGTGTCCTGACGGCGCACACCGTAGAACGTGTTCCAGAAATTGGGAATGGTGCCGGGGCTTTCGGGGGCGCTCAGAGGGACAGGGAGGATGTCCTCCATGAGCGGAGACGAACTGAAGGCGCTGTTGGGGCGGGCGGGGCTGGTGGCCGCCGAGCACTGGCGGACCGAGGAGGTGTTGCCGGCCCGGGCCGCCTGGCGCCGGATCACCGCGGCCGCCGCCCATGCCCCCACGCCGACCGTCCGCGCGGACCAGCCCGCCGAGATCGACGCCGGCTGGCATCAACTGGCCCTCACACACGGCCTGTTCGACGCGGACGGTGTGTTCCTGATCGATGTCGACGGTGACCGTCCCGCGCGCCGGCCGCGGAGCTGGACCCGCGTGCGGCTCACCCCCGGCTGGGGACTTGCCCGCGTGCTCGCCGAACGGGCTGGCCCGCAGCCGGAGTTCGTCACCATGCCGGTGGGTGGGGATCTCGTGTTGGGTGTGACGGCGGTTGCGGACAGCGGCGAGGTCCGGATCATCGTCGTCGACCGGCTCGCGGACCGCGTCGAGGCGGACGCGCGGGCTGCGGCCGAGGAGACCCCGGACGAGCGGGCGGCGGCGTGGGAGTCGCTGTTCGAGGAGCCGTCGCCCTCGCGGCGGCTGCGCGCGCTGTGGGCGAACGGGCTCGGCGGGAATCCGGCCGCCCCCGACGACCTGCGCATCTCCCTCCTGGAGAGGTCGGACTACCTGTCGTATCTGCCGCAGCCGCCCGCGGTCGTCGCGGCCGCGCTGGCCCATGAGAGCTGGGAGGTGCGGGGGCCATGGCCGAGTATCAGCGGGGCCTCACCGGCGAGCAGCGGGCCCGGCAGATCCTGGCCGAGGACGATCCCCGGCATCGAGCGACGCTGGTCCTGCTGGCTGCCGGGCACCGCGGGGCCGAGCTGCCCGCCCCGGTGCTGGAGCGGCTCGCCGCCGATCCGTCGTCCCTGGTCCGGGAGCAGGTCACCGGGCTGTCCGGCGCCCTGCTGACGGGTCTGGTCTCCGACCCCGACGCCCGCGTCCGGGTGGCGGCGTGCGGGCCCGCCTGGCCGCATCTGGACGAGGAGGCGCGGAGGCGCCTGCTGGAGGACCCCGACGGCGCGGTCCGGGCGGCGGCCCTGCTGTGCCGTCACGAGAACCGTCCGATGCCCCGGTCCGTGTTCGAGGCGGAGGGGTTCACGGTCGACGCCGTGGCGAACTGCCGGCTGGAGCGGGACCTCGCCGAGTGGCTTGCGGACACCCGGCCGGAGCAGCGCAGCGTCCTCGCCGGCAATCCGCGTCTCCACCGCGAGCTGGTCCTCCGGCTCGGCGCGGACCCGGACCCCTCGGTGCGTTTTCAGGCGTCCGTCCACCCCGTCCTCACCGAGGAGGAACGCGCGGGCATCGACTTCCCCCGCGACCTCATCCGCCGCGGCCTCGACTGGGTGGAGGACCTGCGCGACGACCCGGACGCCCTGCGCCGGCTGGCCGCCTCCGCGCACCCCTACGTCCGGAGCGCGGTCGCCCGCGTCGGACGGCTCCCGGCGGACGTGGTCGAGCTGCTGGCCCGGGACGAGGACCGGGTCGTACAACTCTTCCTCGCCGAGTCCTGCGCGGACGCGCCCGCCGACATGCTGTTGTCGGTCTGGCGCTGGTGGACCGGCAGCTTCAGCCACCCCGACGTGCCGCACGGCCACCGCAACTTTCCCCGCCACGACCTGCTCCGTTACGCCGACGACCCCAGCCCGCGGATGCGCCGGCTGGCCCTGGACGACCCGGACTCCACGGCCGAGCTGGTCGAACGGTTCGGCCGTGACCCGGCCGAGGAGGTCCGACGCCGGGCCGCGAGCGACCCCCCGGCTGTCGGCCGCCTCGGCCGTACGGCTGCTCAGCGATCCCCACGAGGGCGTACGGTACGAGGCCGCCCGGCATCCCCGGCTGCCCGCGCGGACCCTGGTCAAGCTGCTGCGCGACCTCGAGAGCGCGCAGGAGGCGGCCCGGCATCCCGCGATTCCGGTGGCGGTGATGCGGCGCATGGCGGCGGCGACAGCGGAGCGCGTTCCGCGATGACACCCTGAGCACCTCCACACCCGGAGCCCGACTCGAGCATCGGCCCGACGGTCACCCACCAGGGCGCCCGGCACGCACCGAACGGCAGCCCCGACGCCCGAAGGAAGCGCCCCCATGACCACCAGACTCACCCTGATCACCCCCGCCCTCACCACCCCCGCCCCCGACGCCCGCTTCGGCGACGACTCCCCGCTCGACGCCGCCGGACTGCGCCAGGCCGGGGCAGCCGCAGGTGCGGTGCCGAACGTCGAACGGGCCTGGTGTTCGCCGACCGCGCGCTGCCGGGAGACGGCCGCCGCGCTCGGGATCGACGCGGTGGACGCGCCCGAGCTGGCGGCGCTGGACGCCGGCCGGTGGAAGGGCGAGGCGCTGTCGGTCGTAGGGGCGCGGGAGCCGGAGGCTCTCGGGGTGTGGCTCGCGGACCCGGAGGCGGCACCGCACGGCGGGGAGTCGGTGCGGGCGGTGTGCGACCGCGTGGCCGCCTGGCTGGAGGCGACGGCCCGGGACGCGGGGCGGGCCCTCGTGGTCGCCGAGCCGGAGGTGGTCCGGGCGGCCGTGGTACGCGCGCTGGACGCTCCCGAGTCGGCGTTCTGGCGCACGGACGTGCCCCCGCTGACGGCGGTGGAACTCAGCGGACGGTCCGGTCGGTGGAACGTGCGGGTCGGACGACCGCTGTAGCCGACGAGGCGGTACGACGCTCAGACCAGGCTTGCCATGAAGTCCCCGCACGCCCGGGCACAGGTGCGGCATGCAGCCGCACGTCCCCTCGCGGTCGAGGGCGTGCGCCGTCTCCAGGCACCCGGTCCGGCACGGTGTACAGCGTCAGGTCAGGTTCCCCGCGGAATCCGCGCACGCCCGAGCGCACGCAGGGCACGCCGCCGCCGTCTCCACGACACCCGCATGCCGGTCGACGACGTGCGCGGTTCGCAGGCTCACGGTCCGGCACGGCGCAAGACTCCGGCCCCCGGACCCCGGCGCCCTCGGACCAGGCTCGCCATGAAATCCCCGCATACCCCGAGTGGGAAGCCGCCCGCCCTCGGCACCCGCGTGCCCGTCGACGGCGTGCGCGGTCCGGAGACTCACGGTCCGGCACGGCGCACGACGCACAACCCCAGGCCCCCGCCGCCTGCCGCCCGCCCCGCCGCCTTCAGACCAGGCTCGCCATGAAGTCCGAGCACGCCCGGGCACAAGCCCGGCACGCCGACGCCGTCTCCTCGGCGCCCGGGTGCCCGTCGAGGGCGTGGGCCGTCTCCAGGCAGACCGTTCGGCACCATTCCAGTTGGACGCGGAGGGCCGCCTCGCTCATCTGGTGGTCCTCGGACAGCGCGCGGCAGGTCGCGTCGCAGACCTCCGCGCACAGGATGCCCTTGCGTCGCAGGTGTTCGTGTTCGCGGGAACCGTCCGGATCCACGAGGCCCGCGCGCAGCGCACACGCCTGCGCGCACTCGGTGCACGCCAGTGCGCAGCCGAAGCGGTCCTCCAGGAACCGGAACAGCTCTTGCGGGGAAGCCTGGGCGGTCCCGGACGTCGTAGGAGTCATCGGAGTCATCCCTTGCGGGTAGCCGCCGCACGCCCCACGAAACCAGCGCTGCGCAGCACCCCGCACACGCTGAGCAACATGACCCGAAGTGCGGTTTATGCACCTTTACCTGGGTATTCAGCCGATATGACTACCGCAAGCGTCCAGCTCGCCGCCCCGAGCGGCCTGCTCAGTCTGATGCTGTTCGTGGTCGGCATCGCGGTCATCGCCCTGCTGGCCGGTGGCTTCTGGATGGGTTCGCGCATCAAGCAGCGCGAGTCGCCGAGGCCACGGCCCGAGGAGCAGCCGCAGATGCCGCCCGGCGGCCCCGTGCACGAGATCCGTGAGAACCGTGAGCCGGACGAGGTGCCCGTCACCCCCAAGGGCGGCCGTCCCCTCACCCCCTACGAACTGTCCAACATGCAGACCAAGCCCAGCGCCTCGAAGGACCGCCCGCGCTGGAGCAAGGGCAGCAGCGGCTCCTTCGGCGGAGGCGGACTGGGCGCCCACTGAGCACCCGCTGAAAGCCGGGTGATCACGTACCGTGGCACTGCTCGGATCGACACGTCGACGAGGGGTGCGAACGGATGGCCAAGGACGGCAAGGACAGCACGAACAGCAAGGCCGGCAAGACGAAGGCACGCGTGCCCCGCGCCGCCTACGAGACCGAACTACTCCGTCTCCAGACCGAGTTGGTCAAACTCCAGGAGTGGGTGCGGGCCGAGAACGCGCGGCTGGTCGTCGTCTTCGAGGGGCGTGACGCGGCCGGCAAGGGCGGCACGATCAAGCGGGTCGCCGAGCATCTCAACCCCCGCGTCGCCCGGATCGCCGCGCTGCCCAAGCCCACCGAGCGCGAGCGCACGCAGTGGTACTTCCAGCGGTACGTCGAGCATCTGCCGGCCGCCGGGGAGATCGTGCTGTTCGACCGCTCCTGGTACAACCGGGCCGGTGTCGAGCATGTGATGGGCTTCTGCACCAAGCAGGAGTACCAGCTCTTCCTGCGCCAGTGCCCGGTCTTCGAGCGGATGCTGATCGACGACGGCATCCTGCTGCGCAAGTACTGGTTCTCGGTGAGCGACACCGAGCAGCAGGCCCGCTTCCGCAAGCGGCTGGACGATCCGCTGCGCCGCTGGAAGCTGTCGCCGATGGACCTGGAGTCCCTCACCCGCTGGGAGGCGTACTCGCGGGCCAAGGACGAGATGATGGTGCACACCGATCTCCCCGAGTCGCCCTGGAACATCGTGGAGAGCGACGACAAGCGACGGGCCCGGCTGAACATGATCGCCCATCTGCTGGACTCGGTGCCTTACCACGACGTGCCGCCGCAGGTGCTGGAGCTGCCCGAGCGCCCGGAGTCCACCGGTTACCTGCGCACCCCGCGAGAACTGCAGAACTACGTTCCGGATCACGCGGCGAGCCTGTGAACGGTCGTTCAGGATCGTAAGTGAACGGACAGTAAACGACTTCACGAAGCGGAGGCGACCGAAAAGCGCTGGGATGGCCTGAACCGTCGCGCAGATGAGGTGGAAGATGGCCGACGTGATGCAGGCAGGTCCGGCGCGGTTCGCGAGCACCGCGGAGCAGAAACGGTGCGCCTGTGGCGTACCCGAGGACGCTCGGGAACCGGGCGGGGCCGAGGAGCGTTTCCGGGGTCTGCTGGAGGCCGCTCCGGACGCCATGGTCATCGTGGACGACACGGGAGTCATACGTCTGGTCAACGCCCAGACGGAGGCGCTGTTCGGCTACGGCCGTGAGGAACTCCTCGGCCGCCCGGTCGAGTTGCTCATCCCGCACCGCTTCCGCGACCAGCACACCGGGCACCGGGGCGGCTACACGGCCAACCGGCAGGTGCGTCCGATGGGCGCCGGTCTGGAGCTGCACGGGCTGCGCAAGAACGGCGAGGAGTTCCCCGTCGAGATCAGCCTGAGCCCGCTGGAGACGGCGGACGGGCTGCTGGTGTCGGCGGCCGTGCGCGACGTCAGCGACCGCAAGGCGGCCGAGGCCAGGATCAACGAACTGGCCGCGCTGGTGGAGTCGTCGCAGGACGCGATCCTCGCCAAGACCCTCGACGGGTACATCACCTACTGGAACGCGGCCGCGCAGCGCCTGTACGGCTACACGGCCGAGGAGGTCATCGGCCGGCACGTCTCGCTGCTGGCCCCGCAGGAGCTGCGCGGCGAGATCCGCGCCCTGCTCCGGCGGCTGCGGCACGGCGAGAAGGTCGAGCACTTCGAGACGTTACGGCTGACCAGCACGGGCGCCCTGCTGGACGTGGACGTGACGCTGTGGCCGACCCACGACACGCGCGGCACCGTCGTCGGGGCCTGCGCGATCGTGCGGGACATCAGCGACCGCAAGCGCGCGGAGGCCGAACTGACCGCGCTGTACGAGCAGCAGCGGCACATCGCGCTGACCCTCCAGCGGAGCCTGATGGGCACACCGCCCGCCCTGCCGGGCCTGGCCACCGCCAGCCGCTACCGGCCGGCCACCCAGGGCGCCGGGGTGGGCGGCGACTGGTTCGACCTGATACCGCTGGGCGCCGACCGGGTGGGCGTGCTGATCGGCGATGTGATGGGCCGCGGTCTCGAAGCCGCCGCCGTCATGGGCCAGTTGCGGTCGGCGGCGCACGCGCTGGCGAAGACCGGGATGCAGCCGCGTCAGCTCATGCGGGCGCTGGACCGCTGCGTGGCCGATCTCGACGTCCCCGATCAGCTCGTCACCTGCTGCTATCTGGTGATCGCCCCCGACACGGGCACCGTCACGGTCTGTTCGGCGGGGCATCTGCCGGTGCTGGTCGCCGGGGCCGGCGGTGTCAGCGCCCTGCCGTGCCCGGTGAACGCGCCGCTCGGGGTGGGTGACGTGCTGTACGAGGAGTCCAGTTCGGAGATAGCGCCGGGTGCCACGCTGGTGCTGTACACGGACGGCCTGGTGGAGACGCCGGGCAGTGACATCGAGTTCCGGATCGACGAACTCTCCCTCCTCCTGGACGAGTTCTTCTCCGGGACGCCGTCCCTGGAGGACGCGGCGGACCAAGTGCTGGCGGGTCTGCTGCCGGACCCCGACAGCCACAACGACGACGTCACCCTGCTGTTCGCGCAGCTCCCGGCGCCTCCGCTGGCCGCCGTCAGCACCGCCCTGCCGGCCGTCCCGGCCTCGGTGCGGGAAGGGCGGGCGTTCCTCCACAAGGCGCTCGACTCGTGGACCTGTGCCGCCGTCGCCGGTGACGCGCTCCTGCTGCTGTCGGAGACGCTGACCAACGCCGTCCAGCACGCCGAGGGCCCGCTCGGGCTGCATGTGCACCGCACGGCCACCGATCTCACCGTCGAAGTCAGCGACCGCAGCCCGCAGTTGCCCCAGCCGCGCATGGCCGGCCAGGACGAGGAGTCCGGGCGGGGTCTGATCCTGGTGCGTGCCCTCGCCACCGGCTGGGGGGTCCGGCCGACGGACGAGGGCAAGACGACCTGGTTCACGCTGCGGCTGTAGGGCGCCCGTACCGCCGCCGCTCCTCACACCGCGGCTGCACAACGCCGCGCCGTCGTCGCTACGCCGAGGCGGTGAGCCCCCGGGGCGAGCCGCCGCCGGCCAGGTCGAAGGCGTCCAGATGCGCCCGGACGTACGGCACGGCCACCTTCGCCACCTCCACCGCGCCGTCCACGAAAGCGGGCTGCACATTGACCTCGAAGACCACCCCGCCGTTCTCGGGGGCGAGGTCCACGCCCGCGAAGGGCAGCCCGACCGACGCGGTGGCGGCGACAGCCAGTTCGGCGAGACGGGGCGAAAGGTCGGCGGGGTCGATGTGGACGGGGGTGGCGCCCCGGCAGGTGTTGCACGGGGTGTCGGGCTCGGGCTGGAGGTGCTCGCGGGCGTGCACGACCTGCTCACCGAGCACGAACACCCGGAACTGGTGGCGCAGTCCGTCGGCGGTGACGTTGCCCGCGTCGCGCGACAGCATCCAGTCGGTGCCGTGCCCGGCGTAGTAGGCGGTGGCCTCCGTCAGCCGTGCGGGGGTGGTGACATGGAAGGTGTCGTCGCCGCCGGTGCCGACGACGGGCCGGGCCCAGGTGTCGCCGCCGAGCCGCTCGAACGCCTCGGCCGCCTCCGCCGGGGCGGGGTCCGACAGGACGACGGTCTCCATCTGGGCGACGCCGTCGCGCTCGAAGCGGGCGACGGTGAGGTTCTTCTCCGTCGCCGTCCGCCATGCCTCCGGGCCGGCGGCGAGGGTCACCACGTCGTGGGATTCCAGGAGTTCCTGGAAGGCGGCGAGATCCCGCCTGCGGTGCGGCGGGATCTCGTAGAGCAGGACGACGTCGGGGACGAAGTCCAGCCGCTCCTCGGCGACTTGGAGGCGTAAGCGGCCGCCGTCCGGGGCGCAGCGGCCGGATCCTCCGGTCGCGAAGTGCCGGGAGTCGACCCGGACGGGCGGGGCTCCGGTGAGCAGTTCCACGGCCTCGGCGAGGTACTCCCGGCACCCCTCGGGGGAGCTGGGATCGGCGATCAGGGCGATGTTCGGTCGGGACACAGCGGCCTCCAGTGGCTGTCGACGCACGCTCGTGCCGCGGGCCGGCCGGCACGTGGTCCGAGCGGGATCACGGATGGTGCCTGTCGCGCGGGGGGCCTGGCGTCCGTCGCCGCGCCGGCGGCCGCGGGGGTGCGCGGCCCGTCCCGGGTCCGCGGGACGGCTGCCGGGCCGGGGACGGCCGGTGGCCCGAGGGGCCCCGCGGGTTCCGTGTCGCGGGGCCGGGCGGCCACTGTAGGCACCGGGCGGCGCGCACCGACAGGGCGCATGCCCGGCCGCGCTCTGCCCCGCGCCCTGCGCCGTCCGCACCGGCCCGTGCGCCCTCGCCGGACGGCCGTGACCTGCTGTCTCAGCCGTCCCAGGACCAGTCGGCGACCTCGGGGAGATCGGTGCCGTGGACCCGGATCCAGTCGTGGTGGCGCAGTCGCGCGTCCTCCATCCGCTGCCGTACGGCGGCGGCGCGCACGGCGAGGCCGGGCACCCGGTCGATGACGTCCATGACGAGCCGGTAGCGGTCGAGGTCGTTGCGGACGACCATGTCGAACGGTGTGGTCGTGGTGCCGATCTCCTTGTAGCCGCGCACATGCAGGTTGCGGTGGCCGGTGCGGCGGTAGGCGAGGCGGTGGATGAGCCACGGGTAGCCGTGGTAGGCGAAGATGACGGGCCGGTCGGTGGTGAACAGTCCGTCGTACTCGAAGTCGCTCATGCCGTGCGGGTGTTCCTCGGCGGGCAGCAGCCGGGCGATGTCGACGACGTTGACGACGCGGACGGCGACCTCGGGCAGGTTGCGGCGCAGCAACTGGGCGGCGGCCAGCACCTCCTGGGTGGGGACGTCACCGGCGCAGGCGAGGACGACATCGGGTTCGCGGCTGCCGTTCTCGGTGCCGGCCCAGTCCCAGACGCCGGCGCCGCGCGCGCAGTGCGCCCGGGCCTGGTCCATGGAGAGCCAGTCGAAACAGGGCTGCTTCCCGGCGACGATCACATTGACGTAGTCGCGGCTGCGCAGGGCGTGATCGGCCACGGACAGCAGGGTGTTGGCGTCCGGCGGCAGATAGACCCGGACGGCCTCGGGGCTCTTGTTGAGGATGTGGTCGACGAAGCCGGGGTCCTGGTGCGAGAAGCCGTTGTGGTCCTGGCGCCACACATGCGAGGTGAGCAGGTAGTTGAGGGAGGCGATGGGGGCGCGCCAGGGCAGCCGCCGTGTCACGCGCAGCCATTTGACGTGCTGGTTGACCATCGAGTCGACGATGTGCACGAACGCCTCGTAGCAGGAGAACAGTCCGTGCCGGCCGGTCAGCAGATAGCCCTCCAGCCAGCCCTGGCAGGTGTGTTCGGAGAGGATCTCCATCACCCGGCCGTGCCGGTCGAGGTGTTCGTCGACCTGGAGGGTCTGGGCCTGCCATGCCTTGCCGCTGGCGCCGTAGACGGCCTGGAGCCGGTTGGAGGCGGTCTCGTCGGGTCCGACGAGGCGGAAGTCGCGGCGCTCGGCGGTGGACCGCATGACGTCCTCCAGCAACTCGCCCAGCACCTTGGTGGGTTCGTGCAGCGTGGCGCCGGGCTTGTCGACGGGGACGGCGTAGGTGTCCAGGCCGGGCAGCGGGAGTTCACGCAGAAGCAGTCCGCCGTTGGCGTGCGGGGTGGACCCCAGACGGCGGTCGCCGTCGGGGATCCAGGCCAGGACGTCGAGCCGGGGGCGGCCCTGCTCGTCGAAGAGTTCCTCGGGCCGGTAGGAGCGCAGCCACGCCTCCAACTGGCGCAGATGGTCGGGGTTGTCGCGGACGGCGGACAGCGGCACCTGGTGGGCGCGCCAGGTGCCCTCCACCGGCAGCCGGTCGACGTGCGCGGGCCCGGTCCAGCCCTTGGGGGTGCGCAGCACGATCACCGGCCAGCGGGGGCGCTCGCCGGCGCCGTCCTCGCGGGCGGCGCGCTGGAGGGCGGCGATGCGGTCCAGGGCGGTGTCCATGGCCTGGGCCATCGCGCGGTGGACGGCGTTCGGCTCGTCGCCGGTGACATGGATCGGGTCGTGGCCGTAGCCGCGCAGCAGCTCGTCGAGTTCGGGCTCGGGGATGCGGGCCAGCACCGTCGGGTTGGCGATCTTGTAGCCGTTGAGGTGCAGGATGGGCAGGACGGCGCCGTCGTGGACCGGGTCGAGGAACTTGTTGGAGTGCCAGGAGGCGGCCAGCGGGCCGGTCTCGGCCTCGCCGTCGCCGATCACACAGGCGACCAGCAGGTCCGGGTTGTCGAGGGCGGCACCGTAGGCGTGGGAGAGCGCGTAGCCGAGTTCGCCGCCCTCGTGGATCGAGCCGGGCGTCTCGGGGGCGACGTGGCTGGGGATGCCGCCGGGGAAGGAGAACTGCTTGAACAGCCTGGCCATGCCGGCCGCGTCCCGGGTGACGTCCGGGTAGGTCTCGGTGTACGACCCCTCCAGCCAGGAGTTGGCGACCACCGCGGGGCCGCCGTGACCGGGGCCCCAGACGCACAGGGCGTTCAGGTCGCGGGTGCGGACGACCCGGTTGAGGTGGGTGTACACGAGGTTGAGGCCGGGCGAGGTCCCCCAGTGGCCGAGCAGCCTCGGCTTGATGTGCTCCGGGCGCAGGGGCTCGGTGAGCAGCGGGTTGGACATGAGGTAGATCTGGCCGACGGCCAGGTAGTTGGCGGCGCGCCAGTGCGCGTTCAGGGTCCGCAGTTCGTCGTCCGTGAGCGGGGCGGCGGAGGACTGCGGGGGTTCGACGGGCATCTCGGTTCCCTTCCGGGTCGGGGGCGCTCGGAGGTGCGTGCCGGTCCGTACCTCCCACCCTGCCCCGCGATCGGGTACCCCGACAGTGCCGAACGGCCCATCCGGCGCATTCCCGCCGCTCTCAGGAGGGGCGGCCCTGGTCGAGCCGCGCGATGTGGGCGATGTTGCGCCGGTCCTCGGCGTCCGGGCTCACGTCGGCGCCGAACCAGGCGTCCAGGATCTCCTTGAGCAGCGGCTCCGAGGTCAGCCGGAGGCTCAGGGCGAGCACGTTGGCGTCGTTCCAGCGGCGCGCGCCGTCCGCCGTGTACGCGTCGGTGCACAGGGCCGCCCGGACGCCGGGCACCTTGTTCGCGGCGATCGACGCGCCGGTGCCGGTCCAGCAGCAGACCACGGCCTGCCCGGACGTCCCGTCGGCCACGTCCCGCGCGGCCGCCTCCGAGCACACCGCCCACTGCGGATCCGTCCCGGGCCGCAGCGCGCCGTAGACCAGCACGTCGTGCCCGCGCCCCCGCAGCTCCGAGACCAGCGCGCGGGCGACGGGTTCGTCCATGTCCGAGGAGACGGAGATCCGCATACCGGCGAGCCTACTGACCGGGGGCGGGAGGTGTCGCCCACGGGGACACGCCCGTCAGTGGCTCCAGCTCAGAGAGGCTGATCAGTAGCTCCAGCTATAGAGTCCGCCGCCGGAGGCCACGGCAGCCACCGCGAGCCGGGCGACTCCGCGCAGGACGGCGAGGAGATCGTCGTCGGTCATGTCGTCCCCGTCCTGGGACCGGAGCCGCGCGGTCCACCGGTCCGCCAGTTCTTCGAGTGCGGCCGGGCTCGCGGCGGCGAGCGCCCGGATGACTCTCGGCGGCACGGCGAACACCTCGACGCCGTCGTTCAGGGGGGCGGTGACGTATTGGGGCTGCGGCTGCCGATGGAGCCGTTCGACCGGCGGAAGCTCCGCCGAGGGCTCCTCGAAATACACGTCCCACTCGGTGATGGCGCTGTCCGGCTCGACGAAACGGCAGGCCACCGAGTCGAAGGCCCGCCCGGGTCCCCCGAGACGCGTCGAGGCGGCGGTCCTGTCGTCGGGGGCGAGGAAGAACACGATGTCGTGGGCCATCCGCACATGATGGTGCAACCGGAGTGCATCAGACGGGCGAGAACCCGGAGTGCTCAGACGGGCGAGAACCCCGTGCCGCCCGGTGTTCCGACCGGGTTGCCCTCCGGGATCAGGCCGGAGTCCAGGACGGTCCGGGCGAGCGGGGTGAGCAGTTCGGCGAGCCGCGCCGTGCCCTCGTGGCCCAGGGCCTCCCACGGCCCGGCCGCCGCCGTGTCCGTCGCCGCCTCGATCCGCTCGCGGAGGCCCACGCCGGCCGCGGTGAGCCGGCCGTCCGCGCCGACCAGCCCGCGTTCCCGCAGACCCGTCTTCTCCCTCTCCCAGCGCTCCGCGTCCCATTGCCGGGTCCGCCGCTGGAACTCCTCGTCGCACTCGCCCGCCGCGCACTTCAGCAGCATCGCGGCGACCGGGCCGATCCCGTGGCCGACGAGGGCGGCGATGTGCCCGTCGCCGCGGTGCTCGCGCAGGGTGGTGAGGGCCTGCCAGAGGGCGACGTGCGGCTGTGCGGGGCGGGCGAGGGCCTGGTTCGCGCCGCCGAGGACCCGCCCGGCCGTGTCGGCCGCCTGTGCCGCCGTCCACGCCAGCTCGGCGGCCTCGGCCGTCGCGTCGGAGGCGACGACCTGAGGGCCGTAGAGGGCGGTCATCGCCGCGTCCACGCCCCGCGCGCGGGCCGCGAGCACCTCCGCCGGGTCCGCGTGGCCCCAGGCGTCGGGCAGCGCGCGGGCCACCCGGTCGGGGTGGAAGACGTAGAAGGAGCTGGTGACGACGGCGGCCGACGCGGGTCCCAACGGGGCCGCGCGCAGGGCGAAGTAGCCCATCCAGTAGCCGCGCAGCCCGAGCCCGTCGGCGACTTGGCGCACCTCGGGGGTGAAGTACACCAGGTCGTGCACCGGTTCGAACCGCTCCCACATCGCCCGCGCGACGCTCTCCCCCACGGCGTGCCCCTCTCGGCTTGTCGGTGCCGGACCGTCCCTGGCGGCAGGATCCATCATGACAGCGGTCATACCGTCCGGCATTGTGATCCAGGCCACCAAAAAACGATGTCGTTTCGATAGCGGGACGGGGTAGCCTGAGCCTCATATGAACGAAACCGTTTCGTTCAGGAGCGTGGAGAACGACTGACATGGTCTCCGTACTCATCGTCAACGCCCAGTCCCTGCAGCGGCTCGGCCTGCGGATGCTCCTGGGCGCCGCGCCCGGGCTGACCGTGGCCGGCGAGACCGCGAGCGGCGCCGAGGCGGTCCGTCTGGCCCGCGCCCTGCGGCCCGACGTCGTCCTGATCGACGCCCACGCGTCCGGTTCCGACGGCCTCGACACCGTCCGGCGCATCGCGCACCCCGCGCATCCGTCGCCCGCCCCACATCCCGCGCCCCCGTCGCCCGCGCCGCCGCACCCCCGGATCCTCGTCCTCGCCCCGCCCGGTCACGAGCGTCACGCCTACGCCGCCCTGCGCGCCGGAGCCACCGGGTTCCTCTCCGAGGACGCGACCCCGGACGAACTCATCGCGGCCGTACGGGACGTGGCCGCCGGTGAGGCCGTGATCACCCCGGCGCTCACCCAGGCCCTCATCGACGCCGTCCGCCGCCAGGACACCGTCCGGACCGCCGGTCGGGACGTCGACCTCGACACCCTCACCGGACGCGAGCGCGATGTGCTCGTCGCCGTGGCGTCCGGCTGGTCCAACGCCGAGATCGCCTCCCGGCTGTCGATCGCCCCCACCACCGTGAAGTCCCACGTCAGCCACATCCTCACCAAGATCGGCGCCCGCGCCCGGGTCCAGGCGGTGGCCTTCGCCTACGAGTCCGGACTCGTCCACCCGGCCGCCTGACACCCCGCCTGGCAGAAGCGGCCCCGCTCGCCCTTCGGCGGCGGGGCCGTCCCCGTTCCCCAACCGCCTCTCCGTGCACAGGCGTTGACCCGCAACCGGACCGCCAGCAGAATGAGCCGACCTTCGCTTGAGAGCGCTCTCAAGCGAAGGTCGGCTCCCGCCACTCCCGCATCCGTATTCCCTAGGAGACCCATGACCGGCAGCCAAGGCCCGGCCATCAGCCGCCGCGCGCTCATCGGGACCGGCCTCGGCGCCGGTGTCGCCGTCCTCGCCGCGGCCAACGCCGTCCCGGCCCACGCGGCCGGCGCCACCCCGGCCCGCTCCGACGCCCGGCACCCCGCGCACCCCGCGCCCGCCGCCCCCGCACCGCACCGCGCGGCCGCCTTCCTCGCCGCCGCCATGGACGCCTACCCCGACCACGGCCCGCTCCGGCTCGCCCAGAGCTACACCGACCAGGCGGGCCTGTTCAGCACGGCGTTCACCTACGACAACGCCCTCACGATCCTCGCCCTGCTCGCGACCCGCACCGAGCGCGGCCGGGCCCGGGCGATCGCCCTCGGCGACGCGCTGCTCTTCGCCCAGGCGCACGACCCGGCGCACGACGACGGCCGGCTGCGCCAGGCGTACAACGTCGGGCCGTACACCTTCTACGACGGCACACCGCAGCCGGACGGGTTCGTGCGGGCGGACGGCACGGCCAACGTCGGCACCCAGTTCGGCTTCACGGGCACCGCGGTGGGCGACATGGCCTGGGCGGGGCTCGCGCTCACCGCCCTCGCCCGCCGTACGGGCGCACGCCGCTTCCGCACCGGTGCCGTACGGATCGGCGAATGGATCGACCGGACGGGACGCACCGACGAACCGCTCGGCGGCTACAAGTTCGGGGTCGACGGGGCGAACCGCCCGCTGCCCTTCACCTCGACCGAGCACAACACCGATCTGGTCGGCCTGTTCGGGCAGTTGGGGCAGCTCACCGGCGCACGGGTGTGGCGGGAGCGGCAGGCGCGGGCCGAGGCGTTCGTCAAGAAGATGTGGGAACCGGCCGGCGGCTTCTTCTACACCGGCACCGACGACGGGGTGACGATCAACAAGTCGCCGATCCCCGAGGACACCCAGACCTGGACCCACCTCGCGCTCCGATCCCGCACGCACGCACGGTCGTTGGACTGGGCGGCGGCCGAACTCGCCGTCCTGGACCGGGCCGACCGCCCCAACAGCACGGTGCCCGCGGGTCAGTCGTACGAGGGTGTCACCTTCAGCTCGGCGAGTCTGGTGGCGGACGAGGACCGCCCGATCGCCGACGGACAGCCCCGGCCGAACCGCAACGGCGTCTGGTTCGAGGGCACGGCGCATCTGGCGCTCGCCCTGCGCGTGCGGCGGGCACCGGGCGACGAGGCGCGCGCCCGGCGGCTGCTGGCGTCGGCCGAGCGCGCCCAGGACCGGCTCGGCGGGGCGCAGACGTTCGGCGGCGGGGCCCTGGCCGAGCGGTCCGGGATCGTCTCGGCGAGCAGTCCGATCGACACCGGCTTCGGGTTCGGCTACTACCCGTACCGGCACACCGGCGCCACCGCCTGGTACCTGCTGGCGGAGACCCGCAGCAACCCGCTGTAGGCCCCCGCACCGGGACTGCTCCCCCGTCCCGGCCGGCACCCTCAATCCCATTACAAACGACTAAGGTTAGGCTAAGCTAAGAAGGACACCAGGAGGGGCTGGGCACACCGGCGCGCCGCACGGGGAGGAGGGCGTCCATGGGTCTTCCGGCCATCGAGTCGTATCCCATGCCGGACCGTTCCTCCCTTCCCGCGCCGCATGTCGCCTGGACCATCGCCCCGGAGCGCACCGCGCTGCTGATCCACGGCATGCAGAACCAGTTCATCGACGCGTTCCCGGCGGGCAGTTCGCCCGTGCGGGAACTCGTCGAGAACGTCGCGGCCCTGCGCGGGCTCGCCGGGGCGCTGGGCATGCCGGTCGTCTTCAGCGCGGAGCCGGTCGAACTGCGCAACGGCTCGGTGAAGCACCGCGCCGCGACGTCCGAGGGCCCCGAGCCCGAGCCGGACGCCACGGCGGTCATCGAGCGGCTCGCCCCGCGCCCCGGCGAGCATCTGCTGCGCAATGTGCGCCCCAACGCCTTCCTGCGCAGCCATCTCGGCCGGCTGCTGCGCTCCCAGGGCCGCGACCAGCTCATCGTCTGCGGGCTGTACGCGCACCTCGGCGTCCTGCTCACCGCCGCGGACGCCGCCATGAACGACTTCCAGCCCTTCGTGGTCGCGGACGCCGTGGCCGACTTCTCCGCCGAGGAGCACACCATGGCTCTGCGGTGGGTGGCGCGCAGCGGTGTGGTCCGTACGACGGACGGACTGCTGCGTGAACTGCTCCTGCACCGGGAGCGGCGCAACACCGGTTCGAACGGACGAGCCTGAGCGGACGGAGTGGGACACGTGGGACACGCTGGCGGCGTGATCGTCGTCAAGTTCGGCGGCAACGCCATGGTGGACGAGGCCCTTCGGCGGACGTTCGCCGAGGACGTGGTCGCCCTGCGGCGGGCCGGGCTGCTCCCGGTCGTGGTGCACGGCGGCGGACCGCAGATCAGCGCGATGCTCGACCGCCTCGGCCTGGAGACCCGGTTCACGGCGGGGCTGCGGGTGACCACCCCGGAGACCATGGAGGTGGTGCGCATGGTGCTCACCGGCCGGGTGCAGCGCGAACTGGTCGGTTCCATCAACGCCCACGGCCCGTTCGCCGTCGGGATGACCGGCGAGGACGCGCACACCATGACCGCCGTCCGGCGGCCGGCCTGGGTGGACGGACGGCAGGTCGACATCGGGCTCGTCGGCGAGGTCGTCGACGTGAACGCGGACACCGTGCGCGCGCTCCTCGACCAGGGCCGTATCCCGGTGGTCTCCCCCGTGGCGCGCGGCACGGACGGGGAGGTCTACAACGTCAACGCCGACCTCGCCGCGTCCGCGCTGGCCTCCGCCCTGGACGCCGAACGCCTCGTGATGCTCACCGACGTGGCGGGGCTGTACGCCGACTGGCCGCACAGCGCCGAGGTGATCGAGCGGCTGACGGCCGATCAACTGGAGGCGCTGCTGCCCGGGTTGGCGGGCGGGATGCTGCCGAAGATGGAGGGCTGCCTGCGGGCCGTCCGCTCCGGGGTGCGCCAGGCGCAGGTGCTGGACGGCCGGGTACCGCACGCGGTGCTCGACGGGGTCCTCGGCGACACACCACCGGGGACGACGGTGGTCCCCGGCGCGGCGGTGCCGGCGATCGGCGCGGACGTCCACTGAGCGGTACGGCACAACAGCCTTACTGGGTAACGGACTTGCGGCCCCGGCATCACAACACCCGTGCGAGCACGCGGGCGTTGCGGCGCGGGTCCAGGGACGCGGTCCAGGCGGCCGGGGCCGTGCCGGGGTCGGCGGGGCCGAAGCCGTGCCGCAGGAAGAGGCCGCCCCCGCCGACGGTCGCCGTGAACAGCGCGCCCACCGACCGCGCGCGGGCCCTCGCCACGGCGGCGCGCAGCAGCCGGGTGCCGATGCCGTGGCCCTGCCGGTGGGGCGCGACGCAGAAGTTGTACAGCACACCCGACAACAGGTGGGTGGTGCCCGCCGGTTCCGGCGCGTGGACCTGGAGGGCGAGGCAGCCGTCGAGGGTGCCGTCGGGCGCCTCGGTGACGACGAAGTCCGCCGCCCGGGAGGCGTACAGGGCGACCGGGCGCTCGCGGAGCGCGCCGGTACGGGCGAACGGGCGGGACAGCGCGGCGAGTTCCTCGGCGTCCTCCGGGCGGGCGAACCGTACGGCGGACCGGGCCGGGAGCAGGGCAGCGGGTGGCGTCGCGATGGACAAGGCGGGGTGTTCCTTCCGTGCCCCGGGCGGGCGGTGAAGTGGGGGCGCGGGTCGGCACCGAGGCACCACGGGGCGTCCGGACCCCGGCGCACCGGAGCGCCGGGGCACCGCAAGAGGTGCCCCGGAGCAGGTGACGGAGACCTAGCGCGCGGTGGTCCCGATGCCGTCCGTGAGCGGCTCGACGGGCTTCAGACCGCGGGCGAGTATCGAGTCCAGGATCTCGCCGACCCGGATCGCCGTGTTGGAGAGCAGGGAGGACGTGATGCCGTGGGTGTGCTCGGTGCCGCCCTGGAGGTAGACACCGCAGTGGAGTTCGGGGCTCGTCGCCACCCGGTAGTCGCGCTCGACGCGGACCCGGCCCTCGTCGTCGCGGTGGCAGAGTCCCGCGACCTCGCCCAGCAGCGCCAGGCCGTCGGCGGGCCGGTACCCGGTGCCGAACACGACGACGTCGGCCTCCAGGACGGTGTCCTCGCCGGTCACCAGTGAGCGCACGGTGGCCAGGACCCCCTCGGGCGTCTCGACGACCCCGGTCAGCCGGGACACGTTGTGGAAGCGCAGCCGCTCCGTGCCCTGGACCTTCTCCTGGTAGACCCGCCGGTACAGGTCCTCGATGAGGTCGATGTCCACCACGGAGTAGTTGGTGTTGCCGTGATAGTCCATCAGTTTCCGCTTGATGTCCTCGGGCGCGGAGAAGTACTCGTCCACCGCCTCGGGGTCGAAGATGCGGTTGGCGAAGTTGCTGTCGTCCGCGGGGCTGTAGCCGTATCGGGAGAAGACGGCGTGGACCTCGGCGCGCGGGAAACGGCGGTGCAGATAGGCGACGTTCTCGGCGGCGCTCTGGCCGGCGCCGACCACGATGAACCGGGTGGGGTCGGTGCCCTCCAGGGCGTCGACCTTGCCGAGCAGGTCGGAGTTGTGCCAGATGCGCTCGGTGCGCTCGACGCCGTCCGGCATGCGCGGCCGCAGGCCGGTGCCGATGACGAGGTTGCGCGCGCGGTGCACGACGAGGCCCTCGCCGGCCCGGACGGTGACGTCCAGGTACTCCACCACACCGTCGCGGACGACGGGTTCGACGCCGATGACCTCATGGCCGTAGGAGACCAGGTCGTCGACCTTCGCGGCGGCCCACTCGAAGTAGTCGTGGAACTCCATCCGCAGCGGGAAGAAGTTCTTGTGGTTGACGAAGTCGATCAGCCGCCCCTTGCTCTGGAGATAGCTCAGGAAGCTGTACTCGCTGGTGGGGTTGCGCAGGGTCACCAGGTCCTTGAGGAAGGACACCTGCATCGTGGCGTCGTCGATGAGCATGCCCCGGTGCCAGCCGAACTCCGGCTGCTGCTCGAAGAAGTGGGCGGTGACGGCCTCCTGCCTGCCTACGCGTGCGTTGTGCTCGGTGAGAGCGATCGCCATGGCCACATTGGACGGCCCGAAGCCGATGCCGATGAGGTCGTGTATCAGTGGTGCGTCGCCAGGAAGAACCTGAGACATGTCACTCCCATTCGTGCGGGGGCAGCCGTGATCGGCGCGGGAAGTAGCGGGAGGAGGGCACGCTTCCGCGAGACCCACATAACTTAGGGAAGCCTAAGCTTATCTTGTGAAGCTGTCGACCGGGCAAAACGGACACCCTGCCGTTCTCCGCATTTTTGACACCGCCTCAGACCGCGTTCACGTGCCCGGGATTGCCTCGTTAGGTAAGCCTTGCTTTACTTGCACCGTCCTATTCCTGCCCTGAGGAGGAGCCCCCATGCGGGTCGTCATGTTCGGTTATCAGACCTGGGGCCACCGCACCCTCCAGGCCCTGCTGGAATCCGAGCACGACGTGGTCATGGTCGTGACGCACCCGAAGAGCGAGCACGTCTACGAGCGGATCTGGAGCGACTCGGTCGCCGACCTCGCGGAGGAGCACGGCATCCCCGTCCTGCTGCGCAACCGCCCCGACGACGAGGAGCTGTTCGAGCGCCTCAAGGACGCCGACCCGGACATCATCGTCGCCAACAACTGGCGGACCTGGATCCCCCCGCGCATCTACGGCCTCCCCCGGCACGGCACCCTCAACGTCCATGACTCGCTGCTCCCGAAGTACGCCGGCTTCTCTCCGCTGATCTGGGCGCTCATCAACGGCGAGTCCGAAGTAGGCGTCACCGCCCATCTGATGGACGAGGAACTGGACGCCGGCGACATCGTCCTCCAGCAGGCCGTGGCGGTCGGGCCGACGGACACCGCGACCGACCTCTTCCACAAGACGGTCGACCTCATCGCCCCGGTCACCACGGGCGCGCTCGCCCAGATCGCCTCCGGCCGCACCGAGTTCACCCGGCAGGACCGCTCCCAGGCCAGCTTCTTCCACAAGCGGGCCCTGGAGGACAGCCGGATCGACTGGACCTGGCCCGCCGAGGACCTGGAGCGCCTCGTGCGCGCCCAGTCCGCCCCGTACCCGAGCGCGTTCACCTTCCACCGGGGCAAGCGCCTGGAGATCCTGAGCGCCGTGGTCTCGGAGGGCCGTTACGGCGGCACGCCCGGCCGGATCTTCTACCGCGAGGGCGACGGCGTGGTGATCGTCGCGGGCGCCGACGCGCGCACCGGCCGCAACCACGGACTGGCCGTCACGCGCGTACGGACCGAGGACGGCGTGGAGCTGGGCGCCGCCGAGTACTTCACCACCATGGGCGGCTACCTCACGGCCCGCCCCTGAGCCCGCCCCACCCCAGAACGCGCCGGCCCCGTTACGGTCACGGGGCCGGCCGACCAGCCGCCGCGCGGATCTCCCGGTCCGCGCGGCGGCGCCTTTCCCACCTGAACCGGCCCCTGAACCGGCCTCCGAATCGGCTCCCGGACGGGCCTTTCAGGGCTCTGGAGGTCAAGGTCACAAGCGCGAAGAGTGCAAGGTCACAGTGTGCCCACTGCTGCTCCTTTGGCTCTCTGTCCTAGCATCCGAGCATGACGGTCCTGCCTGACGACGGGCTCGAGCTGGCCGGCGAGTTCCCCGACACCACCCACGAGCAGTGGCAGCGCCTGGTAGCAGGCGTACTACGCAAAACGGGCAAGGACGTCGAGGGCGCCGAAGCCGAGGAAGCCCTGTCCACCACGCTGGAGGACGGGTTGCGCACCCGCCCTCTCTACACCGCGCGCGACACCGCGCCCGATCCCGGCTTCCCGGGCTTCGCCCCCTTCGTACGGGGCAGCCGCGCCGAGGGGAACACGGCGGGCGGCTGGGACGTACGGCAGCGCCACACGACGGCGGACGGCGAGGCGGTCCTCGCCGATCTGGAGAACGGCGTCACCTCCCTGTGGCTGACCGTCGGCGACGCGGGCCTTCCCGTGTCGTCGCTCGCCCCGGTCCTCGACGGCGTCTTCCTCGACCTGGCGCCCGTCGTCCTCGACGCGGGCGACGCCACCGAGCCCGCCGCGCGCGAGCTGCTGCGGCTGTACGGGGAGCGGGGTGTCGCCAAGGAGGCGGCGCGCGGCAACCTCGGCGCCGACCCCCTCGGCCACGAGGCCCGCACCGGCCGCGCGGGCGACCTCGCCGCCGCGACCACGCTCGCCCGGCTGTGCGCCGAGGAGTACCCGGGGCTGCGGGCCCTGACCGTGGACGCCCTGCCGTACCACGAGGCCGGCGGCTCCGCCGCGCAGGAGCTGGGCGCGTCCCTCGCCACCGGTGCGGCCTATCTGCGGGCGCTCACCGAGGCCGGGCTGAGCGTCGAGCAGGCCTTCGCCCAGCTCGAGTTCCGGTACGCGGCCACCGCCGACCAGTTCCTGACCGTCGCCAAGCTGCGCGCCGCCCGCCGGCTGTGGGCCAGGGTCGCCGAGGCGTCCGGGGCGCCCGCCGCCGGTGCCCAGCTCCAGCACGTGGTGACCTCGCCGGTGATGATGACCCGCCGCGACCCGTGGGTGAACATGCTGCGCACCACCATCGCCACGCTGGCGGCCGGGGTGGGCGGCGCCGACGCCGTGACCGTGCTGCCCTTCGACCACGACCTGGGCCTGCCCGACGCGTTCGCGCGCCGGATCGCCCGCAACACCTCGACGATCCTGGTCGAGGAGTCCCATCTGGCCCGGGTCGTCGACCCGGCGGGCGGCTCCTGGTACGTCGAGCGGCTCACCGACGAACTGGCCCACGCGGGCTGGGAGTTCTTCCGCCGCATCGAGCGACTGGGCGGCCAGGCCGCCGCGTTGCGCTCCGGCGACCTCGGCCGGGACCTGGCCGACACCTGGGCGGCGCGCTCCGCCCGGCTCGCCAAGCGGCGCGAACCCGTCACCGGCGTCAGCGAGTTCCCGTTCCTCGGCGAGAAGCCCGTGGTGCGCGCTCCCGCGCCCGAACAGCCGTCCGGCGGTCTGCCGCGGGTGCGGCGCGACGAGGCGTACGAGGCGCTGCGCGCCCGCTCCGACGCCCATCTGGCCGCGACCGGCGCCCGCCCGCGCGTCTACCTGGCCGCGCTCGGCCCGGCCGCCGCGCACACCGCCCGGCTGACCTTCGCCGCCAACCTCTTCCAGGCGGGCGGCATCGAACCCGTCACCGAGGGCACCTTCGAGGAGAGCGGCGCCGGCGAGGCCGTCCTGTGCTCCAGCGACACCGTGTACGAGGAGGAGGCGGCCGCCGTCGCCGGCCGGCTCAAGGCCGCCGGTGCCCGCCAGGTCCTCCTGGCCGGCCGTCCCGGTGCGTACGCCGATGTCGACGCCTACGTCTTCGCGGGCTGTGACGCCGTCGCCGTCCTGACCGCCGCCCTCGACCGTATGGGAGTGTCGTGATGACCACCCCTTCCATCCCCGACTTCTCCGGGATCGAACTGGGAACCCCCACCCCCGCCGGCGGCGCCGACGAATGGCGTACGGCCGTCAAGCGGGCGGCGGGCGGTGACGACCTGCTCTGGGAGACCCCGGAGGGCATCGGCGTCAAGCCGCTCTACACCGGGCAGGACCTGGAGGGCCTGGACTTCCTGGGCACCTACCCGGGCGCCACGCCGTATCTGCGCGGCCCGTACCCCACGATGTACGTCAACCAGCCGTGGACGATCCGCCAGTACGCGGGATTCTCCACCGCCGAGGAGTCCAACGCCTTCTACCGCCGCAACCTCGCGGCCGGCCAGAAGGGCCTGTCGGTCGCCTTCGACCTGCCCACGCACCGCGGCTACGACAGCGACCACCCCCGGGTGACCGGTGACGTCGGCATGGCGGGCGTGGCGATCGACTCGATCTACGACATGCGTCAGCTCTTCGACGGCATCCCGCTGGACAGGATGACCGTGTCGATGACGATGAACGGCGCCGTGCTGCCGGTGCTGGCGCTGTACATCGTGGCCGCCGAGGAACAGGGCGTACCGCCCGAGAAGCTGGCCGGGACCATCCAGAACGACATCCTCAAGGAGTTCATGGTCCGCAACACCTACATCTATCCGCCGAAGCCGTCGATGCGGATCATCTCCGACATCTTCGCCTACACCTCGCAGCGGATGCCCCGCTACAACTCCATCTCCATCTCCGGCTATCACATCCAGGAGGCGGGCGCGACGGCCGACCTGGAGCTGGCGTACACCCTCGCCGACGGCGTGGAGTACATCCGCGCGGGCCGTGAAGCCGGCCTGGACGTCGACGCGTTCGCACCGCGCCTGTCGTTCTTCTGGGCGATCGGCATGAACTTCTTCATGGAGGTCGCCAAGCTGCGCGCGGCCCGCCTGCTGTGGGCGAAGCTGGTCAGGCAGTTCGACCCGAAGAACTCCAAGTCGCTGTCCCTGCGCACGCATTCGCAGACCTCCGGCTGGTCACTGACCGCGCAGGACGTGTTCAACAACGTCACGCGTACCTGTGTGGAGGCGATGGCGGCCACCCAGGGCCACACCCAGTCGCTGCACACCAACGCCCTGGACGAGGCGCTCGCGCTGCCCACCGACTTCTCGGCGCGCATCGCCCGCAACACCCAGCTCCTGATCCAGCAGGAGTCCGGCACCACCCGCGTCATCGACCCGTGGGGCGGCAGCGCCTACGTCGAGAAGCTCACCTACGACCTGGCCCGCCGCGCCTGGCAGCACATCCAGGAGGTCGAGCAGGCGGGCGGCATGGCGCAGGCCATCGACGCCGGCATCCCCAAGCTGCGCGTGGAGGAGGCCGCGGCCCGCACCCAGGCCCGGATCGACTCCGGCCGCCAGCCGGTGATCGGCGTGAACAAGTACCGGGTGGAGAACGACGAGGCGATCGACGTCCTCAAGGTCGACAACTCCTCGGTGCGCGCCCAGCAGATCGCCAAGCTGCGCCGGCTGCGCGCCGAACGCGACGAGCGGGCCTGCCAGGACGCGCTGGACGCGCTGACCCGGGCGGCCGGCGGCGAGGGCAACCTGCTGGAGCTGGCGGTGAACGCGGCCCGCGCCAAGGCCACCGTCGGCGAGATCTCCGACGCCCTGGAGAAGGTGTACGGGCGGCACGCGAGCCAGATCCGTACGATCTCCGGCGTGTACCGCAACGAAGCAGGTGAGTCGCCCTCCGTGGAACGCACCCGAAGCCTGGTGTCCGCCTTCGCGGACGCCGAGGGCCGCCGGCCCCGCATCCTGGTCGCCAAGATGGGCCAGGACGGCCACGACCGCGGCCAGAAGGTCATCGCCACCGCCTTCGCCGACCTCGGCTTCGACGTCGACGTCGGCCCGCTGTTCCAGACCCCGGCCGAGGTGGCCCGCCAGGCCGTCGAGGCGGACGTGCACATCGTGGGCGTCTCCTCGCTGGCCGCCGGGCACCTCACCCTCGTCCCGGCGCTGCGCGAGCAGCTCGCCGAGGAGGGCCGGGAGGACATCATGATCGTGGTGGGCGGGGTGATCCCGCCGCAGGACGTGCCGACCCTGCTGGAGATGGGCGCCGCCGCCGTCTTCCCGCCCGGCACCGTGATCCCGGACGCCGCGTACGACCTGGTCGAGCGGCTGGCCACCGGCCTGGGGCACAGCCTGTGATCGATGTCGACGCCTATGTGAAGGGTGTGCTCGACGGGAAGCGGGCGCTGATCGCGCGCGCGATCACGCTCGTCGAGTCCACCCTGCCCCAGCACCGGGTGCTGGCCCAGGAGTTGCTGACCGAGCTGCTCCCGCACAGCGGGCGGGCGCGGCGGATCGGGGTCAGCGGGGTGCCGGGCGTCGGCAAGTCGACGTTCATCGACGCCTTCGGCACGCTGCTGACCTCGCGCGGGCACCGGGTGGCGGTGCTCGCGGTCGACCCGTCGTCCAGCCGGACCGGCGGCTCGATCCTGGGCGACAAGACCCGGATGGAGCGCCTGGCGGTCGACCCGGCGGCGTTCGTGCGCCCCTCCCCCACCGCGGGCACGCTCGGCGGGGTCGCCAAGGCGACCCGGGAGTCCATCGTGGTGATGGAGGCGGCCGGTTACGACGTGATCCTCGTCGAGACGGTCGGCGTCGGCCAGTCCGAGACCGCGGTCGCGAACATGGTCGACTCCTTCCTGCTGCTCACCCTGGCCCGCACCGGCGACCAGCTCCAGGGCATCAAGAAGGGCGTCCTGGAACTGGCCGACGTGATCGCCGTCAACAAGGCGGACGGCCCGCACGAACGGGACGCCCGCGCGGCGGCCCGTGAACTGGCGGGCGCGCTGCGGCTGATGCACGGCGCGGACGCCGTCTGGACTCCGCCCGTGCTCAGTTGCAGCGCGCGGGAGTCGGCCGGTCTGGACACCGTCTGGGAGCGGCTCGAACAGCACCGCACCCTGCTGGACTCGACCGGGCGGCTCACCGCCAAGCGGCGTGACCAGCAGGTCGACTGGACCTGGACCATGGTCCGCGACGAACTGCTCGGCCGCCTGCACTCCGACCCGGCCGTACGGGCCCTGGCGCCGGTGCTCGAACAGCAGGTGCGGGACGGCGAGTTGACGGCGACCCTGGCCGCCGGCCGGATCCTGGACGCCCTCGGAGGCACCGAGCCGTCCTGAGGCCCCCGGCCCGCTCTCCAACGGGGCTAGCCGCGGCCGCGCACCGTCTCCGCCGCGTTCACCAGTGCGGTGAGCACGGTGCGGACGGCTCGGCGTGCCGTGCGTTCGGGGCGGTGGAGGACGTCGACGTGGCGCAGGGCCTGGACGCCGTCGAGCGGTCGGAGGACGACGTCGGGGTGCGGGCGGGCCGTCCAGCGCGGCATCAGGGCGACTCCGCCGCCCGCGGCGACGAGTTCGGCGACGACCGAGATCTCGTTGACGCGATGGACGATGTCGAGGCGCCGTCCGGCGGCCGCGGCGACGGCCTCGACGGTGGCCAGCAGCGGGAAGCCGTCGTGGACGGTGATCCACGGCTGGTCCGCGACCTCCCCCGGGGTCAGCCGGGGCCGGGCGGCCAGGGGGTGGCCGGCGGGCAGGGCGATGTCGAGCGGTTCGCGCAGCAGGGGCGTGACCGTGGTGGTCCGGGGCCAGGCCGGCGCGTGGTCGAGGCGGTGGGCGAGGACGAGGTCGTAGTCACGGGTGAGCGGCGGGAAGTCGTCCTGCGCCACGTCCTCGTCGTGGAGGGTGAGCCGCGGCGAGCCGGGGGCGGTCAGGCCGCGCAGGAGGAGCGGGAAGAAGGCGGCGGCCCCGCTGTGGAAGCCGGCCACCGACACCGTGCCGTCGGGCAGGTCGACGAACGCGTCCACCGCGTGCCGCGCCCGGGCGAGCGCCGTCTCCACGCCGATCGCGGCGTCGGCCAGCGCCTGTCCGGCGGCGGTGAGGACCAGCCGCCGTCCGTCGCGTTCGGTGAGCGGCACCGGGATCGGCCGCTGGAGCAGCCGGAGTTGCTGGGAGACCGCCGAGGGCGTCACCCGCAGCGCCTCGGCGACCGCGGTGACGCTGCCCAGTTCGCCCAGCTCCCGCAGGATACGGAGCTGTCTCTCGTCCACCGGCACAGTGTAGCTCCGCTACAAGGTCGTTTCAGTAGTTCGTCGTTTACTTCAACGTGCTGGTCGGAGAGGGTGGCGTCATGCCATCCACCCGTCGTACGGACGTGGTGCTGCTGGCCGTCGCCGTCGTCTGGGGCTCCAGCTATCTGACGGCGAAGACGGCCACCGAAGCCACCTCGGTCCTCCTCGTCCTGTTCCTGCGGTACGCGATCTCCGCGGTGGCCTGTGTCGCCGTGGTCGCCGCGGCGGTACGGTCCTCCGGCCCCCTGACCCGGGACGAACTCGCCCGCGGCACCCTGCTCGGCGTCACCCAGGCCGCCGTCCTCGTCCTGGAGACGTACGGCGTCGCGCACACCAGTGCCGCGAACGCGGGGCTGATCATCAGCCTCACCCTGGTCCTCACCCCGCTCCTGGACCGCGCCGGGCGGGGCGGCGGGCTGCCGGTGCGGTTCTATCTCGCGGCCGGCCTGTGCGTCGGCGGTGTCGGCCTGCTGGTCTCGGGGACGGGGCTGCGCGCGCCGGGCGTCGGGGATCTCCTGATGCTCGCGGCGGCGGTGGTCCGGGCGGGCCATGTGGTGCTCGTCGGGCGGCTCACCGCGGGCCGGTCGCTGCGCCCGCTGCACCTGACCGCCGTCCAGAGCGTCGTCGGGACGGTGCTGTTCCTGCCGCCGGCGGCGGCCGGGCTGCCGCTGCTCGCCCGGACGGACGCGACGGCCTGGGCGCAGTTGCTCTATCTGGCCCTGTTCTGCGGTCTCTTCGCGTTCCTGGCGCAGACCTGGGCGGTGCAGCGCACCTCCCCGACCCGGGCCAGTCTGCTGCTGGGCACCGAACCGGTCTGGGCGCTCGCGGTCGGTATCGGCTTCGGCTCCGAACGGCTCACCGCGGCGGCCGCGCTCGGCGCCGTCCTCATCGTCGTCGGCACCTACTGGGGGCAGGCCGTGGAACGCGCCCGGCGCGCGGACCGGACACCCGCCGCCGAGGACGCCTTGCACGCCGTAGGTGTCTCTGGAGGAAAGTGATGTGCGCGGCTCGCATTCACCCGGCGCATGTCACCCGCCGATCTCCTGCCCGTCCCCCACCAGGCTTCTGCGATAGGCCGCGCATTCCTCGAACGAGGGCAGCAGACCCTGCCGTTCGGCCTCCGCCAGGGAGGGCGCGGCCGCGTCCTTGTCGGAGAGCAGCGGTACGAGATCCTCGGGCCAGTCGATGCCCAGGCTCGGGTCGAGCGGGTCGACGCCGTGCTCGCGCCCGGGGGCGTACCCCTGTGAGCAGAGGTAGACGACGGTGGAGTCGTCCTCCAGTGCCATGAAGGCGTGGCCGAGCCCCTCCGAGAGGTACACGCTGCGGTGGGTGGTGTCGTCGAGCCGCACCGCGTCCCAGGTCCCGAACCCCGGGGAGCCGACCCGCAGGTCGACCACCACGTCGAGGATCGCGCCGCTGACGCAGGTGACGTACTTGGCCTGGCCCGGCGGGACCTCGGCGAAGTGGATGCCGCGGAGCGTCCCGCGCACCGAACGCGAGCAGTTGGCCTGGGCGAGCCGAAGGTCCTGGCCGACGGCGTCCCGGAAGGCGCGGTCCTTGAACCACTCGTGGAAGCGGCCCCTGTCGTCCGTGAACACCTTCGGCGTGTCCACCCACGCGCCCTCGACGCCCAGCGCTCTCATCCGCCCACTTCCTTCCGCACGACGGAATTCCGCACACGGAATCACCATAGGCTCATCATTCAGGCATTCCGCTTTTCCGCGCGTCCGTCGGAGTGCACCTCCCGGCGGGCGTCAGGGCAGGGCGAGCACCTCGTCGATCGTGGCCCGGATCGCCTCGTCGTCGAGGACCGCCCGGTGGTCCCGGTACGGCGAGAGCCGCCGGTCGGCCGCGCGTACCGTGCGCAGGGTCGCGCGCACCTCCGGGGTGGCCCGGCCGATGCGGGCGAGGCCGCGCAGCGCGTCGTGGAAGACGCCGTACAGACCGCCGTACTCGCCGTGCTCGCCGCCCTCGCCATCCTTGTCGTCCGGCAGGACGTGCTCGGCGCGGACACCCTCCGCGAGGACCGTCGCGCTCGGCTCGGGCTCGCCCGTGATCGACCACAGGGCGAGCGCCGCCCGCTGCCGCGTCCAGCCGTCGCCCCGCTCCATGAGCCGCCGCACGTCGTCGGCGTACGGCGCGGCCGCCGGGCCGAACGCGCCGAGGAGGTCGACGGGACCGTGCAGCGGGGGTTCGGCGGCCGACACCGCCTCGCCGATCGTGCGCAGTGCCGCGTCGCGGTCGCCGCCCAGCCGCCAGACGGCCCACGCGACGAGGCGGTGGTTGCCGGGATGGTCGAGCACCGTGCACCGGCGCACCGCGTCCCGCACCGGAGCCGCGGCCGGCCCCATCGCCACCAGCGCGTGGACGGCGTCCAGCGAGTTCCGGGCGTCGCCGAGCAGAGCCACGGCCTCCGGGCGCGCGGGCGCGCTCGCCTCGCCCCACGCCGTGAGCACCCGGAGCAGGGGGCAGGTCAGCGTGCCGCCGACGCCGTCCTCCCGGAGGAGCCGCCGGATCGCGGGCAGCAGCGCCGCCGCGTGCGCCCGCAGCGGCAGCAGGACGTCCTCGACCTCGGGCAGCCGCGGGTCGCCCGTGCAGTACGCGCGGGACCACGAGCCCCGATAGGGCTCGTACAGCCGCTCGACGAGCCCCGGCAGGGCGCGCGGATCACCGATCCGGGTCAGCGCCCAACGGGCGTGATCGCCCACGGTGCCCTCGTACCACTCGTCCGCGCCCGGGTCGTCCAGCCGCGCGGCCAGGGCGTCGGCGTAGGGCGCCGCCCGGCGGCCCAGCAGGGCGAGCAGATGGGCCGCCCGGTACCGTACGCCGTCGTCCGGGTCGGTGAGCAGATCCCCGGCGAGGGGGAGCAGGGCGGACGCGGCGGACGGCCGGAGCGTGAGCAGGTGCCGGCCCACGTCCAGCGCGGCCCGGCACAGCGGGGCGTCCGCGCTGCGGCGGGCGGCCGTCACGAGCCGTACGGCGAGAGCGAGTTGGGCCCCGGGGTGGTCGCCGTACAGGTCGGCCGACGCGGCCACGACGTCCTCGCGGGTGAGGGCGTGCTCGACGCCGGGCAGGTACCAGGTCTCCTCGAAGGCCGGGGCGCCGGCCGGGTCGGACAGGACCGCCACCAGCACGTCCTGCTCGTGGACCGCGCCCTCGGCGTCGAAGGCGGCCAGGGCGTGCACGGCCGCGACCCTCGGCACGGGGTCGCCGGTCCGCAGCACCTCGGCCACCACCGCCCGCACCGGTCCGGTGTCGCCGTCCCCGCCGCGCGCGGCGGCGCCGAGGGCGAGCAGCAGGGGCAGCCGTACGGCCGGGTCCGGTTCGGTGTGCCAGCGTTCCAGCAGGGCGCCGGGTCCCTCCGCGAGCGGCAGGGCCTCGCGCCGCACCCGGGGCAGCGGGTCGGCGAGGAGCGCCCGGATCCGGGGCCGCAGGCTCCGCCACTGCCCGTGCCATCCGGGGTCCACGGCGTCCGGGCCGGCCGCGGCCGCCACCCCGGCCAGGTCGACGAGGAGTTCCACGAGGACGCCGCGGGAGGCGGGGGAGCCGAGGTCCGGGTCCCCGGCGAGGGCGACGACGAACGGCAGCGCGGCAGCCGAGAGGGCGGGCAGCCGGCGGGCGCCGGGCGCGAAGCACTCGTACACCTCGTAGGCGTCGTCCTCGGTCGCCGCGGCGCCCTGTTCGGCCAGCCGTCGCAGGGCCCGGCGCATCCGGTCGGCCGGGTGGAGGGCGACCGCGGGCTCCAGCCCGTCCCACGCCACGGTGTCCAGTGCCGCCAGGACCGTCCCCGCCACCACATGCCCCCGCACCCTCGTTCGATCAACTCCCCAGAGGCATCCTGCCATTCGCGCCGCAGCCGGTCGTGACGCGTCCCTTTACGCGGTTGTCATGCGCCTGTAGCTTCTGCGACTGCAAGCCCTTTCAGGAATTTACCGGTTGCCCTTTCAGCCGGTTCCCGGCCCCACCGGATTTCCTGCTGCACCCCCCACCTCCCCCGTCTCCGCAGCCGCTTCAGGAGAGGCCATGCACCCCACCCCCGGGCGTTCCAAACGCCCACGCCCACGTCCGCTCGCTCTCGCCCTGGCCACGGCGGGCGTCCTCGGGCTGCTCACG
This sequence comes from Streptomyces sp. CAI-85, assembly GCF_013363615.1. Lineage (NCBI taxonomy): Bacteria > Bacillati > Actinomycetota > Actinomycetes > Kitasatosporales > Streptomycetaceae > Streptomyces > Streptomyces sp. CAI-85. The sequence goes on from NZ_JAANNX010000010.1 coordinate 192,555, forward strand.
AGCCCGCCCGCGTCGAGCACCGTCCCGCTGGGGACGGCCGCCGAGGCGGCGAACACCGCGACCGTCTTCTACTACACGAAGACCAAGAACTGGCCGTCCACGTATCTGCACTACGCCCCGGACGGCGGCTCCTGGACGACCGTCCCCGGCACCACGATGGAAGCCGCGTGCACGGACTGGGTGAAGAAGACCGTCGACCTGGGCTCGGCCGAGGGCCTCCAGGCCACCTTCAACAACGGCGCCGGCACCTGGGACAACAACGGCGGCGCCAACTACGCCCTGGGCACCGGCAACATCACCGTCAAGGACGGAGTGATCGCCCACAGCGACCCCTGCGCCGACACCGGCGGCGGCTCCGGGAACACGGCGACCGTCTACTACTCCACCGCCACCACCGGCTGGACCACCGCCAACATCCACTACGCCCCGACGGGCGGCTCCTGGACGACCGTCCCCGGCGTCGGCATGGAGGCCGCCTGCACCGGCTGGTGGAAGCGGACCCTGGACATCGGCACCGCCACCTCGCTCAAGGCCGCCTTCAACAACGGCAACGGCGTGTGGGACAACAACAACAGCGCCGACTACACCGTGCCCACCGGCACGACGACGGTGAAGGACCGCGTGGTCGCCACCGGCGCCGCCGACCCCTGCGCGGCCGAGGTCCCCGACACCGAGGCCCCGAGCACCCCCGCGAACGTGAAGGCGGCCGCCACCCACACCTCGGTGCTGGTGACCTGGGACGCCGCCACCGACAACAAGGCCGTGACGAAGTACCAGGTCACCCGCACCGGCGGTACCACGGGCACGGTCGTCACCGATGTCTCCGCGACGGTCTTCACGGACACGGGACTGGCGGAACACACCGCCTACACCTACTCGGTGAAGGCCGTCGACGCGGCCGGCAACACCTCCCCGGCCTCGGCGACGGCGAGCGCCACCACCGGGGCGAACGCCCCGGCGCCGGACCCGGGCACCCCGCTCGGCACCGATCCCCGCAAGGACCCCATCTACTTCGTGCTCACCGCCCGCTTCCAGGACGGCGACAGCTCCAACAACCGGGGCGGCAGCCAGCATGTGAAGTCCGGCAACGCGGCGAACGACGACCCCATGTTCCGGGGCGACTTCAAGGGTCTGGTGGAGAAGCTCGACTACATCAAGGCGCTCGGCTTCTCCGCCGTCTGGATCACCCCGGTGGTCCTCAACCGCTCGGACTACGACTACCACGGCTACCACGGCTACGACTTCTACAAGGTCGACCCGCGCCTGGAGTCGGCCGGCGCCTCCTACCAGGACCTGATCAACGCGGCGCACGCCAAGGGCATGAAGATCTACCAGGACGTCGTCTACAACCACAGCTCCCGCTGGGGCGCCAAGGGCCTGTTCACGCCGACGGTCTACGGGGTCCGCGACAGCCAGTGGAGCTGGTACTACGACGAGCGCAGCGAGGGCTTCGAGTACGACGGGCTGACCGTCGAGCCCAAGTCCGGGAAGTCGTACTACAACGGCGACCTGTGGTCGACCGCCGAGCCCACCGGCAACACCTGCGTCAACTGGGGCGTGCCCACCGGCGGTAAGAGCGCCGAGGGGTACACGGTCTACAACTGCCAGTGGCCGAGCCCCACTTCGGGCATGTTCCCGAAGGCGTACTACCACCGGTGCTGGATCGGCAACTGGGAGGGCGAGGACGCCCGTTCGTGCTGGCTGCACGAGGACCTGGCGGACTTCAACACCGAGTCGACGGCCGTACAGAACTACCTGATCGGCGCCTACGACAAGTACATCGACATGGGCGTGGACGGCTTCCGGGTCGACACCGCCGTCCACATTCCGCGCGTCACCTGGAACCGGCGTTTCCTGCCCGCGATCCAGGAGCGGGTCACCCAGAGGTTCGGCGCCGAGGCGGCCCGGAACTTCTTCGTGTTCGGCGAGGTCGCGGCCTTCGTCAACGACAAGTGGAACCGGGGCTCGGTCAACCACTCCGCGCAGTTCTACACCTGGAAGGAGCGCAAGGAGTACAGCGCGGACGACGAGGTGGCGGCCATCGAGCAGTTCGACTACGAGAACGGCCGCGGCACCGGCGACCAGCCGACGTCCGCCAACGCCTTCCTCGACGGCAACAGTTACCGCACCCCGGACCACAGCCGGTTCTCCGGGATGAACATCATCGACATGCGTATGCACATGAACTTCGGTGACGCGCAGAACGCCTACAACAACGGCAGGGACTCCGACGACAGCGTCAACGACGCCACGTACAACGTCGTCTACGTCGACAGCCACGACTACGGGCCCAACAAGTCGAGCACCCGTTACGCGGGCGGCACCGACGCCTGGGCCGAGAACATGTCCCTGATGTGGACCTTCCGCGGCATCCCGACCCTGTACTACGGCTCGGAGATCGAGTTCCAGAAGGGCAAGCAGATCGACTGCGGCCCGTCCTGCCCGCTCGCCTCCACCGGCCGCGCCTACTACGGCGACCATCTGGCCGGTTCGGTCACCGCCTCGGGCTTCGGTACGGTCGCCAGTGCCAGCGGTGAGGTCGCGAACACCCTGGCGCAGCCCCTGGTCAAGCATCTCCAGCGGCTGAACCTGATCCGCCGGGCCGTGCCCGCGCTCCAGATGGGCCAGTACTCCACGGAGGGCATCAGCGGCCCGATGGCCTTCAAGCGGCGCTACACATCAGGCGGCACGGACAGTTTCGCGCTCGTGACCGTCACCGGTGCCGCCACCTTCACCGGCATCCCCAACGGCACGTACACCGACGCGGTGACGGGCGACACCAGGACCGTGGCCAACGGCACCCTGTCGGTGGCCGCGCCGGGCAAGGGCAACCTGCGCGTCTACGTCCTGAACGGCCCCGGCCGGATCGGGTCCGACGGGCCGTACCTCAAGTAGCGCGCCCGGCACGGGCGCCGGGGGCGTCAGATCGCGAACTCGTGCGTGATCCCGACGCAGATGTCCCCCTCGAAGAGCAGCGCTATGTGGTAGACGTCGCTCTGCCATTGCAGGAGCACCTGGTCGGGCCCCGTCACGCTGAACGCGGAATGGGGCCCGACCGCCGCCACGATCTCGCCCTTGGTCCGGCCGGTGAGGACACCGAGACCCGCGAAGCCCTGCGCCAACCGCCGCCCGCCGGGCAGCAGTCCGGAGTCCTCGCTGAGGATGCCCGCGAACCGGTCCCCCTCGAAGAGGATCCCTATGTGGTAGCCGTCGCTCTGCCACTGGACCAGGGTCTGGCCGGGTCCGGCCATGCTCTGCGCGACCGGGGCGCCCGCCACCGAGACGATGTCGTCCAGGGTGCGGCCCGTGAGGTCCCCCAGGTCCGCGAAAGCCCGTTGCAGTCTCTGTCCCGCCATGCCGAACACGGCCACCCCTCCCCTGTGCGCACGTGACGCCACTCTACGCACCGGGGCTCGCCCGCCGCCGTCCGACCTGGAAGGGTGGAGACCGGAGGCTGTCTCACCAGGAGGTACCCGTGAAGATGCTGATCAATGTTCCGGAGACCGTGGTCGCGGACGCGCTGCGCGGGATGGCGGCGGCGCATCCCGAGCTGACCGTGGACGTGGAGAACCGGGTGATCGTACGGCGCGACGCGCCGGTGGCCGGGAAGGTGGGGCTGGTCTCCGGGGGCGGGTCGGGGCACGAGCCGCTGCACGGCGGGTTCGTGGGGCCCGGGATGCTCTCGGCGGCCTGCCCCGGGGAGGTGTTCACCTCGCCCGTGCCCGACCAGATGGTGCGGGCGGCCGCCGCCGTGGACAGCGGGGCCGGGGTGCTGTTCATCGTGAAGAACTACACCGGTGACGTCCTCAACTTCGACATGGCGGCCGAGCTGGCCGAGGACGAGGGCATCCAGATCGCCAAGGTGCTGGTCGACGACGACGTGGCGGTCACCGACAGCCTCTACACCGCCGGACGGCGCGGCACCGGCGCGACGCTGTTCGTGGAGAAGATCGCCGGTGCCGCCGCCGAGGAGGGGCAGCCGCTGGAGCGGGTCGAGGCCCTCGCCCGGCAGGTCGACGCGAACTCCCGCAGCTTCGGGGTGGCGCTGAGCGCCTGCACGACCCCCGCCAAGGGCAGCCCCACCTTCGATCTGCCGCCGGGCGAACTGGAGTTGGGCGTCGGCATCCACGGGGAGCCGGGCCGGGAACGGCGGGCGATGATGACGTCCCGGGAGATCGCCGACTTCGCCGTCCAGGCGATCCTGGACGACATGACGCCGCGCAACCCGGTCCTCGTCCTGGTCAACGGCATGGGCGGCACGCCGCTGCTGGAACTGTACGGCTTCAACGCCGAGGTGCAGCGGGTGCTGGGCGAGCGCGGGGTGGCCGTCGCCCGCACCCTCGTCGGCAACTACGTCACCTCCCTCGACATGGCCGGCGCGTCCGTGACCCTGTGCCAGATCGACGAGGAGCTGCTGCGGCTCTGGGACGCGCCGGTGCGCACACCGGGGCTGCGCTGGGGCATGTGAGCCCCGCCGCCGGGACCGTACCGACCACGCAAGGAGATCCTGTGCTCGACGCCGACTTCTTCCGCCGCTGGATGACGGCTACCGCCGCCTCCGTCGACCGTGAGGCGGAGCACCTCACGGCCCTGGACTCGCCCATCGGGGACGCCGACCACGGCAGCAATCTGCGCCGTGGCTTCCTGGCCGTGACCGCCGCCCTGGAGAAGGAGGCACCGGACACCCCGGGGGCCGTGCTCGTCCTCGCCGGACGGCAGCTCATCTCGACGGTGGGCGGCGCGTCGGGACCGCTCTACGGCACGCTGCTGCGCCGGACCGGAAAGGCGCTCGGGAACGCGGCCGAGGTGAGCGAGGAGCGGTTCGCCGAGGCGCTGGACGCGGGCGTGGACGCGGTGATGCGGCTCGGGGGCGCGGCGCCCGGCGACAAGACGATGATCGACGCGCTGGTCCCGGCGGTGGCCGCGCTCGGTGAGGGTTTCGGCGCGGCGGCCGCGGCGGCCGAGCGGGGCGCGGAGGCGACCGTGCCGCTCCGGGCCCGCAAGGGCCGGGCCAGCTATCTCGGCGAGCGCAGCATCGGCCATCGGGACCCGGGCGCCACCTCGGCCGCGCTGCTGGTCGCCGCACTGACGGAGGCGGCGGGATGAGCGGCGACCAGCCGGTCGGGATCGTGCTGGTGTCGCACAGCGCGGCGGTGGCCACGGCCGTCGCCGAGCTGGCGCGCGGTCTCGCGGGCGGCGGCGACACCGTCCCCGTCGCCACGGCGGGCGGCACGGAGGACGGCGGCCTCGGCACCAGCGCGGAGCTGATCGCCGCCGCGGCGGCGGCCGTCGACCGGGGCGCCGGTGTCGCCCTCCTGGCGGATCTGGGCAGTTCGGTCCTCACGGTCAAGGCACTGCTCGCGGAGGGCGACGAACTCCCGGACGGGTCCCGCCTGTTGGACGCGCCGTTCGTGGAGGGCGCGGTGGCCGCGGTGGTCACGGCCACGGCCGGAGGCGGCCTGGACGAAGTGGCGGCGGCGGCGGAAGAGGCGTACTCCTACCGGAAGGTGTGACGCTGGGGGTCACTCCTCCTCGGACGCGGCGTCCTCCGGCTGTTCCTCCTGCTGCTCCCCGGTCTGCTCATCGGCCCGGTCCTCGGCCGGGGACTCGTCCGCCGCCTCCGCCACGGCTTCCTCGACGGCGTCCTTCACGACCTCCGCCGTGCCGGACCCGGCCGGTTCCCCGGGCCGGGCCGTGCCGTCCGGATCCGGTGCCGTGGGCGCCGTGTCCTTCGGGGCGGCCGGAGTTCCGGGGGCCCGGGACGGGGTCGTCGCGCCCTCGGCGAACAGGCGGGCCAGGCGTTCGCCCACCGCCACGGCCGAGGCGTGGCTCTCGATCGGGGTCGCCTGGGAGTTCTTGAAGACGATGTAGGTGACACCGGAGGGCGTGCCGCCGCCGTGCGGGTCGGGGCGGATGCCGAGCGCCTCGGCGGTGGCGTAGGACGCCTCACCGATGATGTCGCTCGGCCCGACGTCGCCGACGACGGCGTACTGCACCCGGTCCTTGTAGACGACCGCCGCCACGGAGCCGCCGCGCACCCCGTGGTCGCGGTAGTTCCAGATGTCGCTGGCCCCGGGCACCACGATGTAGGGCAGGGTCTCGGCGCTCAGATAGCGGCCGTCGGACTGGGTGAAGGCGGTGGCGTCGGAGAACAGCGGGTCGGTGACGCTGTTGCAGTGCGGGCCGGGCCGCCCGTCGCAGTCGATGTCCATGTCGGCCTTCCAGAAGACCGCTTCGCGGGTGCCGCAGACGGGGACGGTGGCCGGGGTGCCGTCGTCGGTGCGGTAGCGGCCGCGGGAGACGGGGGCACAGTCCTGGACGCGGGCCAGGAGGTCGGCGGCGCGCACCGAACCCTCCTGACGCGGCGCCTCGGCCCCCTGGGCGCCCGGCACCGGGCGGACGGCTACGGATGAAGTGGTCGGGGCCAGCAGGGCGAGGCCGGCCGCGGCCAGGGTCAGCGACTGGACGCGCACGATGGGGGACCCTCTCCGGGGACGGTGACGGACACCCAGCCCAATCTGGTGCCGGTCCTCGCACCCGGCCACCCCGAGGGGGCCGTACGGTGCACGCCCGTGACGGGACGACAGGGGACGGGGGCCGGTGCGCGTGGTGCGGCACCGGCCGCCCGGCCGCCCCGCCGGCGCGGGAACAGCGACGACAGCGGCCCGCGCCGCCGGCACGAACTCGACGTGAAACGGGGAGAGTTCATGCCGGGACGGGCTTCAGCATACGTAAGTTTCCGCGGCGGTCCGGTCGATGGGCGCCGTCGGGTCCGCCCTCTTGATGTGTTCGCGTCGACGCGCGATATTGGTCCGGACCAATTCCCGTGCCGGGCCGGGAGGCGAGGCCGTGCGACGCGTGGTGCTGTGCGGGCCGGTGCTGGCGCTGGCGCTCACCTGCGGGTGTGCCGCGGGCGGCGGCGACGAGGGGCGGGCGCCCGGCGCCCCGACCGGGGTCACCGCCGAGGCGGGGAGCGCGACCAGCGTGCACGTGATGTGGAACGCGGTCCGGGGTGATCCGCCGGTCGCCGCGTACGAGGTCCACCGGGGCGGCACCAAGGTCGCGGAGGTGCCCGGTTCCGCCCGGATGCTGGACGTGGTCCGGCTCTCCCCCGGCACCGCCTACGTGTTCACCGTGCGGGCCCGCGACACCGACGGGCGGCTCGGGCCCGAGAGCCGTCAGGTGCGGGCCACGACCCCGGCGGCGGTCGCGGCGGACCGCTCGGCGCCGACCCGTCCCGGCGGGCTCACCGGCAGGGCCGCGGGGAGCCGGGCGGTCCAGCTCTCCTGGTCGGCCTCCACCGACGACCGCAAGGTGGTGTCGTACGACGTCTACCAGGGCGGCACCAAGGTGCACAGCGTCGGCGGCGGGCAGACGGCGACCGTGGTCACGGGGCTGCGGCCGGGCACCCGGTACTCCTTCACCGTCCGGGCCCGGGACGCGGCCGACAACCTCTCGCCCGCCGGACCGCCGCTACGGCTGACCACCGCGCCCGGCACCGACGGGAACACCGACACCGCCCCGTCCGGCTTCCGCGCCACCGCGCGCCTGGACGCCGACGGCGCCTACTACCTCGATCTGTCCTGGGTGGCGCCCCGGGTCGACGGGGTCGTCACCGAGTACCAGATCCAGCTCGACGGGCAGCCCGCCACCTCGCTGGTGTGGGGCGGGGACCCGCCGCGCGGGCGGGCCACGTACAGCTTCTACGCGGGCCGGGAGAAGGGCGTCGAGCACCGGGTGCGGCTGCGGGCCCGGCTCCCGGACGGCACCTGGGGGGCGTTCTCGGCGCTGCGGACGGTGACCACGGGGGCCAGTGGCTGACGCGCGCGCCGGGGCCGTCCCGTCTGGGCCGTCCGATGGAATCGTTCACCTGCCCGGATGCGGTCCGCATGCGGCGGCCCGGCGGGGCGCGTTGGCTGCCCGTGAGAGGCAGCACGGGCGTACCCGACCCCTCGGCGGCGCAAGGGATGTACCGCCAACCGTGCCGCCGGAGGACATCCGATGCGCACTTCCCGTCTTCTCGTCGCCCGCTCAGGAATGACCCTGGCGGCGGTCGCCGCGCTGCCGCTCGCCGTCGCGGCACCGGCCGCCGCGGTCTCCGGCATCTCCGTCAGCACGACGGGCACCACCGTGTCGGTGGTGACCGGTGCCTGCACGCTGGTCAACGGCAGTTGGGGCACCGCGTCCCTGCTGGCCGGCGGTCAGGCGAACTTCTCCCAGGGGCGGCAGGTGGCGCTGTCGGGGACGACCGTGAGCCAGTCCGCCGCCTGGTCCGACGTCAACCCGGGCACCTACACCGTGGTCGTCATGTGCTCCAACGGCAGCACGGCGGGCAGCCAGTCGGTGATCGTGTCGACACCGGCGCCCCCGGCGACGCCGACGGCCACCGCCAGCCCGACGGTCACCGCGTCGGCCTCGCCCTCGCGCGGGGTCATGGGCGGTCTGGGCGGCGCGGCCCGCGACGCCGGACCGGTCACCATGGCGGTCGGTGGCGCGCTGGTGGGGACCGGGGTGATCGGCGCGGCCTGGTTCCTGCGCCGCCGCTCCAAGCCGCACCGGCTCTAGGGCCTTTCTTTCGGATCTGGCCGGCTCCGAGTGACGGTGCGTCTCGGCGGGCCCGAGCGGGGTCTGGTGCGTGCAGATGCAAGGCGGAGGAGGGC
>NZ_JAANNX010000135.1:0-4083 GCF_013363615.1 Streptomyces sp. CAI-85
GTCCCCTTCCTCGCCGACCTCGTCACCCTCGCCGACCCCACCAGCCCCTGGAGCTTCCTCAACTACCTCCGCACCCGCGAACGCCTCTACCCCTTCTACTTCGCCGAGCACTTCCACATCCAGCGCGCCGAATACGACGCCTACTGCCGCTGGGCCGCCGAACACCTCCCCGGCCTGCACTTCCGCCACCAGGTCGACGCCGTCCGCTGGAACCCCGAACGCGACGTCTTCGAAGTCGACTTCACCCAGCTCGACACCGACGGCGAAGCCGAGGCCCTCGGCCGCACCTACACCCGCAACGTCGTCCTCGGCATCGGCACCGAACCCCACGTCCCCGACCCGCTCCGCCCCCTCGCCGAAGCCCCCGGCGTCCCCGTCGTCCACGCCAACGACTACCTCACCCACCGCGACACCCTCCTCGCCGCGGACCACATCACCGTCGTCGGATCAGGACAGTCCGGCGCCGAGGTCTTCCTCGACCTCCTCAGAGCCCGCCCCGCCGGACACGAACGCCTCCACTGGATCGGCCGCACCCACGCGTTCGCCCCCATGGAGTACTCCAAACTCGGCCTCGAACACTTCACCCCCGACTACACCCGCTACTTCCACCGCCTCGCCGAACCCGTCCGCGACCGCCTCGTCGCCGCCCAGTGGCAACTCCACAAGGCCGTCGACGCCGACACCCTCGCCGCCATCCACGACGAGCTGTACCGCCGCACCCTGCACGGCGGCTGGCCCGACGCCGTCCTCACCCCCGGAGTCCACGTCCGCACCGCCGGACGCATCGCCGGCACCCGCATCGAACTCCACCTCGAACACCTCCAGCAGAACACCCGCACCCGCCTCACCACCGACGCCGTCGTCCTCGCCACCGGCCACCGCGAACGCCCCCTCGACCGCATCCTCGCCGGACTCGACCCCCACCTCCGCCGCGACCAGGCCCGCCGCCCCCGCATCGACGACCACTACCGCCTCGACCTCGACCCCCGCATCACCGACACCGGCTGCCACATCTACGTCCAGAACGCCGAACGCCACACCCACGGCGTCGGCGCCCCCGACCTCGGCCTCGCCGCCTGGCGCAGCGCCACCCTCCTCAACACCCTCACCGGCAAGGACAACTACCCCCTCCCCGCCCGCACCGCCTTCACCACCTTCGGCCTCGAACACGGCCACACACCCCGACAGCCCCAGATCCCGCCCGCACGCCGGTACCGCACACCGACACCCCTGCGCGACGGAACCTGAGGCCGTCAGACCCACCGACCGGCTAGAACACCGGCACACCGTCCCGCGTGAGCCTCCAGTCCACCGACGCGAAGTCCGCCGGATCCAGCACACCCTTCGCGGTCACCCACTCCGCGATCCGCGTCCGGATCTCCGTCGACTCCGACCACACCTCAAGGGCGGAGGCCACATGCGGGAACGCACCGCCGCCGTTCGCCCGGTAGTTGTTCACCGCGAACACGAACTCCCGCGCGTCGTCGAGCGCCACACCCTCGAACGTCAGATTCCGGATCCGCGAACCCGGCGCCTGCGCGATGTCGATGTCGTACGACAACCCCGACACATAGTCGTAGTTGTAGTCCGGACGGCCACCCGCGTTCGTCAGCTTCTCCACATCGACCACCGCGTCCGCCGCCGTCCGCGCGAAATACTCCGCCGAGTACTCCAGGTACGCCCTGATCTGCGCACCCGTCATCACCTTCGCCACCAGCGTGTTGTCGTACACGTACAGACTCGACAGATCCCGGATCGTCACATTCCCCGCCGGGATCTCCGAGGTCCGCGAGAACGGCGACGCCTGCGAGATCACCGGCAGCGACGCGTACGACGTCCCCGCCAGCGCCGCCCGCACCACGTCCTCCTGCACCGTGGTGATCAGGTCGATGATCGGTGCGTCCTTGTACCGCGCCTCGACCGTCGTCAGCGTCGCCGTCGCCGTACCCACCACCTGATTGACGTACGCCACCACCTTCGCGTGCTCGTCCGACAACAGCTTGGTGATCTTCCTGTCGTCCGCGACCGTGTTGGAGTTCAGCACCTTCGACGCCACCGACTCCACCGACCAGCGCCCCTTGGCGAACACCAGCTCGATGTCGAACACCGACAGCCGCTCCGCGAACGCCAGCGGCTCCGACAGCACCACCGTCTTCCCCGTCTTCGCGTTCGTCACCTTCAGCTCGGGGATCTCCACATGCGCGTGCCCCACCAGGATCGCGTCGATCCCCGGCACCTGCTGCGCCACCAGCGCCGCCGAATTCTCCACGTACGGCAACTGGTCACCGTACGACGACGTCCCCGACGACCCCGAATGCGCCGACACCACCACCACGTCCGCGCCCATCGACCGCAGCTTCGGCACCCACTTCGCCGCCTGCTCCTCAAGCCCCGGGAACGCCAGCTTGCCCTGCACGTACGCCTTGTCCCAGATCGCGATACCCGGGTTGGTCAGCCCCAGCACCGCCACCTTCACCGGCGGCGCGCCCTTCACAGGGAACGACTTCATGAAGTACGGCGGGAACGCGGGCTTCAGCGTCTTCGCGTCCACCGCGTTCGCGCCCAGCAGCGGGAAACGGCACTGCCGCTCGAACGCGCGCAGCGTCTCGATGCCGTAGTTGAACTCATGGTTGCCCAGCGCCACCGCGTCGTACCCGATCGCGTTCATCGCCTGCGCCATCGGATGCACCGGACCGCCCTTGGCGGTGATCGGGTCGACCTTGGCGTAGTAGTACGTCAGCGGCGTGCCCTGGATGGTGTCACCCGCGTCCAGCAGCAGCGTGTTGCAGCGGCCCTTCTCCGCCCGTACCCGGTTGACCAGCGTCGAGATGCGGGCCAGGCCCTGCGCGTTGCCCGCCGTGTCCTGGTACTCGGCGTTCTTGAAGTAGTCCCAGTTGAAGACATGGCCGTGCAGGTCCGTCGTCCCCATCACGGTCAGCGCGTACCGCTTCTGCTTCTGCGCCGGCCTGCCCGCCTGGACGGCGTGCGCCGCCGGGGCCCCGGCCGCGCTCGCGACCGCCACCCCCGCCCCGGTCGCGGCGGACTTCTTCAGGAACTTCCGGCGGTTCAGCGGCATGTCTCGTGCTCCTCGGCAAAGGCGAACAACGCGCGTGGGTAACGCGCGTAGATTCTGACTCGGACATGACTAACCGCAACAGACCCCGGAGGTTGCGATCTGATGACCGGCGGGGTCGGATCGGATCATCCGATGGTCCACGAGGCGCTCATAGGAGCGGCACCCCGCACACTTCAACAGTTGTCAACTACGCTTCATTTGACGCTTGTTGGGCGGTCATGTCCTCCCCATTCGCTACCGATCGGTAAGCCATAGGCTCGACCCATGCGCCGAGCGAAAATCGTCTGCACCCTGGGCCCCGCCACCGACACCTTCGACCAGATCAAGGCCCTCGTCGAAGCCGGAATGGACGTCGCCCGACTGAACCTCAGCCACGGCGGACACGCCGAACACGAGGAGCGCTACCGCCACGTACGCAAGGCGTCCGACGAGACCGGCCACAGCGTCGGCGTCCTCGCCGACCTTCAAGGCCCGAAGATCCGCCTCGGACACTTCGCCGAAGGCCCCGTACTCCTTGAACGCGACGACACCTTCACCATCACCGTCGAAGAAGGCGTCGCCGGCGACCGCCACCACTGCGGCACCACCTACGGCGGCCTCGCCGACGACGTCACCCCCGGCGAACGCATCCTCGTCGACGACGGCAAGGTCTGCCTCGAAGTCACCTCCGTCGACGGCCCCCGCGTCCGCACCCGCGTCCTCGAAGGCGGCATCGTCTCCGACCACAAGGGCCTCAACCTCCCCGGCGTCGCCGTCTCCGTCCCCGCCCTCTCCAAGAAGGACGAGGAAGACCTCCGCTGGGCCCTGCGCACCGGCGTCGACGTCATCGCCCTGTCCTTCGTCCGCAGCGGCAAGGACATCACCGACGTCCACCGCATCATGGACGAGGAGGGACGCCGGCTCCCCGTCATCGCCAAGGTCGAGAAACCCCAGGCCGTCGAGAACATCGACGACATCGTCGCCGCCTTCGACGGCATCATGGTCGCCCGCGGCGACCTCGGCGTCGA
>NZ_JAANNX010000136.1:0-4081 GCF_013363615.1 Streptomyces sp. CAI-85
CCATCGGCGTCTCGATGGGCCTGTCCGCGCTGACCGTCAAGAGCCACCTGGCCCGCATCGCCCGCAAGCTCGGCACGGGCGACCGTGCCGGGATGGTCGCGGTCGCCCTGCGGACCGGCATCATCCACTGAACCCACCGAGCACCGGACCCACCGGGCACACCGACCTGGTTGACCGGTTTACGACCCTGCGGCGCCCGTCGGCGGAACGTTCCGTCGGCGGGCGCCGTCGATACACAGATACCCTTGACAGGTGACCGACGCCCAAGAAACCGCAGCAGCCAGTTCACTGCGAACCACCGGAGGCGCCCCTCCGGACGACGGCGGATCCACTGGTTCTCCTGTTTCCGGGGCGCGCACGACCGAGCCGGCGCACGAGCCGGCCCCCGCTCCCGTTCCGCTGCTCGAACCCCGCGAGGGCATTCCGCCCGTCGTCGCCGACGCCGCCTCCCTCGCCGAGGTGATCGCCGCGTTCGCCGCCGGCTCCGGGCCCGTCGCCGTGGACGCCGAGCGGGCCTCCGGCTACCGCTACGGACAGCGCGCCTATCTGGTGCAGCTCCGCCGCGAGGGCGCCGGCAGCGCGCTCATCGACCCCGTGGCCTGTCCCGATCTGTCCGGGCTCGGCGAGGCCCTGTCCGGCGTCGAGTGGGTGCTGCACGCGGCCACCCAGGACCTGCCCTGTCTGCGCGGCATAGGCATGGTGCCGACGCGGCTGTTCGACACCGAGCTGGCCGGACGGCTGGCCGGGTTCCCGCGGGTCGGTCTGGGCGCCATGGTCGAGGGCGTCCTCGGTTTCGTCCTGGAGAAGGGACACTCCGCGGTCGACTGGTCGACCCGCCCCCTCCCCGAGCCCTGGCTGCGGTACGCCGCGCTGGACGTCGAGCTGCTCGTCGACCTGCGCGACGCGCTGGAGGCGGAGCTGGACCGGCAGGGCAAGCTGGAGTGGGCCCACCAGGAGTTCGACGCGATCGCCTCGGCCCCGCCGCCGGAGCCGCGCAAGGACCCCTGGCGCCGTACGTCCGGTATGCACAAGGTGCGCCGGCGGCGGCAGCTCGGGGTGGTGCGGGAGCTGTGGGAGACCCGCGACCGGATCGCCCAGCGGCGGGACGTGTCCCCGGGCAAGGTGCTGTCCGACGCGGCGATCGTGGAGGCCGCGCTGTCGCTGCCGGCCAATGTGCACGCGCTCTCCGCGCTGAACGGCTACGGCCACCGGATGGGCCGCCGCCAGCTCGAACAGTGGCAGGCCGCCGTCGACCGGGCCAAGTCGCTCAGCGAGGCCCAGTTGCCGCAGCCGGGCCAGCCGGTGGCGGGACCGCCGCCGCCGCGGGCCTGGGCCGACAAGGACCCGGCGGCCGCGGCCCGGCTCAGCGCGGCCCGCACGGCCGTCTCCAAGCTGGCCGAGAAGCTGAACATGCCGCAGGAGAACCTGATCGCCCCGGACGCGGTCCGCCGCGTCTGCTGGGAGCCCCCGCAGCCGGCCGACCCTGACTCCGTCGCCGCCGCCCTCACCGCCCTCGGCGCCCGCCCCTGGCAGGTGGACCAGGTGGCCCCGGCACTGGCGGCGGCCTTGACGGCCTGACCGCCCGGGGGGGCTGTACGGCAGCACCGGGCACGGCGACATACCCGCGCCGACGCGGCCGCCCGGCCAGGAGTCGGACACCGCCACCCTCACCGGGCTCGGCGCCCCCTGGGCTCCCCAGGCCCCGTGACCCGCGGGATCAGGTACGGCGAAAACAACGGGGCGCGGGCTCGCCGGAAGGGTGGCGCCGCGCCGCCGGTCGCGCCGGGACGGCAGAGGCAGGGCGTCCGGCGCGGCGGTGCGCCTGTGGGGACGGCCGTCGAGATCGCGCCAAGATCTTGGGCGGGTGGCCGCTCGCGCCGGTCCGGCGTTACGTCGGTGGTGTGACCTTCGCCGCTTGGGGCTCCGGGACTGGGCAGCTACGTTACCCACAAGTAGCATGGGCGCTGAGCGCGCGCTCAGCTCTGCGCGTCGCAGCAGTGCCATCCCGCACCCTGGAGGAGAGCCATCGTGCCTCGTACCGTCAGGGACGTCGTCTTCGTCGACGGCGTCCGCACCCCGTTCGGCAAGGCGGGCCCGAAGGGCATCTACCACGAGACCCGCGCCGACGACCTCGTCGTGAAGGCGATCCGGGAGCTGCTGCGCCGCAACCCCGGTCTCGACCCCAAGAAGATCGACGAGGTCGCCATCGCCGCGACCACGCAGATCGGTGACCAGGGCCTGACCCTCGGCCGCACCGCCGGCATCCTGGCCGGTCTGCCGACCTCCGTGCCCGGCTACTCCATCGACCGCATGTGTGCCGGCGCCCTGACCGCCGTCACCGCGGTCGCCGGTTCCGTCGCCTTCGGCGCGTACGACGTCGCCGTGGCCGGCGGTGTCGAGCACATGGGCCGGCACCCGATGGGCGAGGGCGTGGACCCCAACCCGCGCTTCGTCAGCGAGAAGCTGGTCGACGAGTCCGCCCTGTTCATGGGCATGACCGCGGAGAACCTGCACGACCGCTACCCGCAGATCACCAAGCTGCGCGCGGACGAGTACGCGGTGCGCTCCCAGGAGAAGGCCGCCAAGGCGTACGCCGACGGCAAGATCCAGGCCGACCTGGTGCCGATCTCGGTGCGCCGCACGAACCCGGAGGCCGGTGAGACGGGCTGGGGCCTGGTCACCGCCGACGAGCCGATGCGCCCGGGCACCACCCTGGAGAACCTCTCCGGTCTGAAGACCCCCTTCCGGGTCCACGGCCGGGTCACCGCGGGCAACGCGGCCGGTCTGAACGACGGCGCGACCGCCTCCCTGATCGCGTCCGAGGACTTCGCGCGCGAGAACGGCCTGCCGGTCAAGATGCGCCTGGTCTCCTACGCCTTCGCGGGCGTGGAGCCGGAGGTCATGGGCTACGGCCCGATCCCGGCCACGGAGAAGGCGCTCGCCCAGGCGGGTCTGTCGATCTCCGACATCGGTCTGTTCGAGATCAACGAGGCCTTCGCCGTCCAGGTGCTGGCCTTCCTCGACCACTACGGCATCGCGGACGACGACGCGCGCGTCAACCAGTACGGCGGCGCCATCGCCTTCGGTCACCCGCTGGCCTCCTCCGGCGTGCGTCTGATGACGCAGCTCGCCCGTCAGTTCGAGGAGCAGCCGCAGGTCCGCTACGGCCTGACCACCATGTGCGTCGGCTTCGGCATGGGCGCGACGGTCATCTGGGAGAACCCGCACTTCGAGGGGGACAAGTGAGCACCACCACCGAACTGCTCAAGGGCGCGGCCGAGCTGTTCCCCGACGAGGTCGTGACCCAGGCGCACGTACGCCACCTGGACCTGCCGTTCGGGGCGGGGCGCTTCGCCCTGATCACCCTCGACAACGGCTTCGACCACACCAAGCCGACCACCTTCGGCCCGCAGTCCCTGGCCAACCTCGACGCCGCGATCGACCGCGTCGAGGCTGAGGCCGCGGCGGGCGAGATCGTGGGCGCGGGCATCACCGGCAAGCCGTTCATCTTCGCCGTCGGCGCCGACCTCAAGGGTGTCGAGCTGCTGAAGGAGCACAAGGACGCGCTGGCCATCGGCAAGGGCGGCCACGAGGTCTTCAAGCGCCTCGCGGCGCTGGCCGTGCCCACCTTCGCCTACTACAACGGCGCGGCGATGGGCGGCGGTGTCGAGGTCGGTCTGCACTGCTCGTACCGCACCGTCTCCAAGGCGCTGCCCGCGTTCTCGCTGCCCGAGGTCTTCCTCGGTCTGGTGCCCGGCTGGGGCGGCTGCACGATCCTGCCGAACCTGATCGGCGCCGACAAGGCCGTCTCGGTGATCATCGAGAACAGCCTCAACCAGAACAAGCAGCTCAAGGGCAGCCAGGTCTTCGAACTCGGCATCGCGGACGCGCTGTTCGAGGGCGCGGACTTCCTGGAGCAGTCGCTGCTGTGGACCGCGCGGGTCCTCAAGGGCGAGATCGAGGTCGAGCGTCCGGTGATCGACCGCGGTGAGGCGTGGGACCAGGCCGTCGCGCGCGGCCGGTTCGTCGCCGACTCCAAGGTGCACGGCGCGGCCCCGGCCGCCTACCGCGCGCTGGACAT